>DASYLT010000094.1:0-8067 GCA_036009425.1 Baekduia sp.
GCGCTCTCGACCACGTCGAGGTCGACGAGCGCGGCGGCCAGCGCGGCCGGATCGTCGGACGCCGCGACGATGTCGAGGTCCTTGACGCTGTCGGCCAGCCGCCGCACCCCGCCGGCGATCTCGACGCGCACCGCGGCCGGGTGCGCCCGCAGCTCCGCGGCGATCGCCTCGCCCAGATCCTGCGCCTTGTTGAGCAGCAGCCGCGGCGCGGCCTTCTCGGCCACCCCGGCGGCGAACGCGGCGAGCATCGCCTCCTCGAACTTCGGCCCGAACCCCTTGACGCCGCGCAGCCGCTGCTCCTCGGCGGCGGTCCGCAGCGACTCCAGGGAGTCGATGCCCAGCTCGTCGAACAGCCGGCGGGCACGCTTGGGCCCGAGGCCCGGCAGGCGGGTCAGGTCGATCAACCCGGGTGGGAACTTGGCGCGCAGCTTCTCGGCCGCCGGGATCGTCCCGGTCTCCAGCAGCGCGCGGAGCTTCTCCTCCAGCGTCTTGCCGATCCCCGGCAGCGTGGTGACGCGCCCCTCGCGCGTCATGGCGCTCACCGACGCGGGTGCGTCGCGCACCGCCTTGGCGGCGTTGCGGTAGGCGATGACGCGGTAGGCGACGGCGCCGTCGAGCTCGTAGAGGTCGCCGAGCTCGTCGAAGGCGGTGGCGATGGCCGCGTTGGAGGGATCCGCGGGAACGCCGGCGACGGCTTCGGCGTTGGAGGGGTCAGACATCGTCGGTGAAGCCTACGTCCCTAGGGTTACCGGACCCCGTGCCCGGCCCCGCGTGGCTCATCCTCCCGACCTTCGACGAAGCCGAGAACATCGAGCTGATCGTCGACGCTGCGCTGGGCGTGCTGCGCACTGCCGCGCCCGACGGGTTCCGGATCCTCGTCGTCGACGACAGCTCGCCCGACGGGACCGGCCGCATCGCCGACCGGCTGGCGGCCGCGCATCCCGAGGTCGAGGTGCTGCACCGCACCGAGCGCACCGGCCTGGGACCGGCCTACCTCGCCGGCTTCGGGCACGCGCTCGGCCACGGGGCCGGCTACGTCTTCGAGATGGACGCCGACTTCTCCCACGACCCCGCCGACCTCGCCCGCCTGCTCGCCGCCGTGCGCGACGGCGGCGCCGACGTCGCGCTGGGATCGCGCTACGTGCCCGGAGGCGCCGTCGCCGACTGGGGCGTCCTGCGGCGGATCGTCAGCCGCGGGGGCTCGCTCTATGCGCGCCTCGTGCTCGGGTTGCCGGTCCGCGACCTCACGGGCGGCTTCAAGTGCTTCCGCGCGGAGGTGCTGGAGGCCATCGACCTCCCCACGGTTCGCGCCCACGGCTACGCCTTCCAGGTCGAGCTGACCAACCGCGCCGTGCGCCGGGGCTTCCGGGTGGTCGAGGTGCCGATCACCTTCCGCGACCGGCTGCGCGGGAAGTCCAAGATGTCGGCCCGCATCGCCCTCGAGGCGATGTTCCTCGTGCCGCGGCTGCGCCGCCGCGACCGCTGAGCGTCCACCCAGCGGTTCAAGCGCGCCGGCCCGGCGGTCGATCCTCTCGGGAGATGGCCCCCGAACTTGTCCTCGTCCAAGGGCTGCGCGACACCCGCGGCACCCTGTCGCGCTGGAACGCGCGCCCGGCCGCGATCCTCGCTCCCTGGTTCATCGGCGCCGCGGCCGTCTGCGCCGGCCTGCTCATCGCGGTCTTCGTCGTCGCCGAGCTCTCGACGCCGGACCCCAGCGGCATCCTGCTGCCCGGCCTCAACGAGCCCGCGAGCCTCGGCGGCGTCGGCCACATCCTCCTGCGCAACTCGCTCGTGCTCGCCCTGCACGCGATGGCGTGCGTCGCCGGGTTCATCGCCGGCAGCTCGCTGCCGCTGGAGGCCGAGCGCTACTCGGGCACCTGGCGCAAGGTCCACGACAAGGCCGGCCCGCTGGCGATCGCGTTCGTCGTCGCCGCGACCACCTTCTCGCTCTGCACCCAGGCCTACGTCCTCGGCCACTCGGCCGCGACCCTGGCCGCCCAGGGCGACATGTCGCGCGGCCTGCTGATCGTCGGCATCCTGCCCCACGCGATCCCCGAGCTGATCGGCCTCTTCCTGCCGCTGGCGGCATGGACGATCTCCAGCCGCCGCGGCCAGTGGCACGAGCTCCTGGCGGCGACGTTCGTCACCGTCGGCCTGGCGATCCCGCTCGTCGTGGGCGCCGCGTTCGTCGAGGTCTACGTGTCGCCGCACCTCATCCTCTCGCTGCGCTGAGCGCGGCCGGGGTAGGCTCGCGTGGCGTAACGCGCGCAACCACCGCCGAGACCGCACAGCAGTCGCACTTCACTTTGTATAGTGCGTCACCTCACCCCTCTGAAGGAGCCTGACATGGCCGGAACGCTCTCCGAAGTCACCGACACCAACTTCCAGGCCGAGGTCCTCGAGGCCGACGGTCCCGTCCTCGTCGACTTCTGGGCCCCTTGGTGCGGCCCATGCCGGGTCGTGGCCCCCGTGCTGGAGGAAATCGCCGCCGAGCGCTCCGATCTGACGATCGTGAAGCTGAACGTCGACGAGAACCAGCAGACCGCCGCCAACTTCGAGGTGCTCAGCATCCCGACGCTGATCCTCTTCAAGAACGGCGCCGTCGCCAAGAAGGTCATCGGGGCCTACCCGAAGCGCAAGCTCGAAGCGGAGCTCGAGCCCGTCCTCTCCGCCTAGGACACCACGTCGGTCGTCTCCACGGCCAGCCTCGCCTCCGCGTCGGCCCTGCCGCCGGCGAAGGCGAGGCCCTCGGCGTCCAGCAGCCGGCGCACGCGCTCCGGATCGCCCAAAGCGGTTCCCGAGATCGTCCCGTCGCCCTTCAACACGCGATGCGCGCCGTCGCAGCCCAGGCGCGTCAGCCGGGCGTTGACGCCGATCGCCTGGCGCGGCACACCGCCCGCCACCGCGACGACGTCGCCGTAGCTCATCCAGCGCCCGGGCGGGATCGCCGCCACCGTCGCGCGCAGGGACGCGTCGTCCAGCCCGCTGACCGGCGCCTCCGCCTCCGTCTCGGGCGCAACGCCCGCTTCCACCGTCCGTGCATCGCTCATGCACCGACTAGGGCACGGGGCCGCGAAGCTCGCCCCCCGGCATCCGCCCCGACGTCCGCGCTCAGACCTTCGCGACCACGATCGTCAGCGCGTGACCGTCCACGGTGGCCTGCGCGCCGGCGCCGTTGGCGCCGTAGCTCACTTCGAGGGCGAGCACCTCGCCGGCGACGAACTCCTCGTGCTCGCGCACCGCGTCGAGGATCTCCGCGTCGCCGCCGAGGTCCAGCGCGATGCGGTCCGACACCTCCAGCCCGGCCTCCTTGCGCGCGTTCTGGATCGCCCGCACGACCTCACGCGCCCACCCCTCACGCCGCAGCGAGTCGTCCATCGCGAGGTCCAGCGCGACGGCGTGACCACCCTCGCGCTCGACCTGGAAGCCGTCCAGCGGCTGGAGCCCGACGAGCAGGTCGTCGCGCCCGAGCTCGTGGTCGTGGCCGTCGACGTTGACGCCCACCGTGCGGCCCTCGCGCAGCGCGACCGCGACGCGGTCGGCGTCCAGCGCCTCGATCGCCGCGGCGACCTGCGGCATGTTCTTGCCGAATCGCGGGCCGAGCGTGCGGTAGTTGGGCTTGAGGTCGTAGGAGCCGAGCTCGTCGGCCTCGTCGACGAACCGCAGCGACTTGACGTTGAGCTCCTCGCGCACGATGTCGGCCATCGCCTCCAGCGCTTCGCGCTCGCGGCCGGCGGCCACCACCACCGCCTCGCGCAGCGGGCGGCGCAGGCCGACCTTCGCCCCGGCCCGCGCCCGGAGGCCCAGGCCGACGGCCTCGCGCGCGGTCGCCATCGCCTCCTCGAGCGCCAGGTCCCGCGAAGCCGCCACCGGCCAGTCGGTGAGGTGCACCGATCCGGCCGAGCCGTCGAGGTTGTCGTAGATCTCGTCGGCCATGAACGGCGCGAACGGGGCCAGCAGCTGCGCCACGGTCACCAGCGACTCGCGCAGCGTCGCGAACGCGCGCGCGTCGCCCTCCCAGAAGCGCCGGCGCGAGCGCCGGACGTACCAGTTGGAGAGGTCGTCGACGAACGCCGCGATCTCGCGCGCGGCCGTCGTCGCGTCGAACGCGTCGAGGCGCTCGGTCACGACCTCGACGGTCGCCGCCAGCCGCGACAGCGCCCAGCGGTCCAGGTCCGTCGCAGGGCCGGGCTCGTCCAGCGCCGCCTCGCCCGCGGCGTTCTCGTACAACACGAGGAAGCCGTAGGTGTTCCACAAGGTGTTGAAGAACAGCCGGACGCCCTCGGCGATCGTCTCCTCCGAGAAGCGGTACCCGTCCCAGGGCTGCTTGGACGAGAAGAAGTACCAGCGCAGCGCGTCGGCGCCGAACCGGTCCAGGACCTCGAACGGGTCGACGACGTTGCCCTTGGACTTGGACATCTTCTGCCCGTCCTCGTCGAGGATCAGGCCCAGGCAGACGACGTCCTCGTAGGGCGCCTTGTCGAACAACAGCACCGAGACGGCCAGCAGCGAGTAGAACCACCCGCGCGTCTGGTCCAGCGCCTCGCAGACGAAGTCCGCGGGCCAGGCCTGTTCGAAGCGCTCCTGGTTCTCGAACGGCGCGTGCCACTGGGCGAACTGCATCGCGCCCGAGTCGAACCACACGTCGATGACCTCGGGGACGCGCGTCATCAGCTTGCCCGTCTTCGGGCTCGCGAACGTGATCTCGTCGACGTAGGGGCGGTGCGGGTCCTCGAGCTTGACGCCCGAGAGCTCCTCGAGCTCGGCGAACGAGCCGATGACGTGGATCTCCTCGCCGTCCTCGCTGCGCCAGACCGGCAGCGGCGTGCCCCAGTACCGCTCGCGCGAGAGCGCCCAGTCGACGTTGTTCTCCAGCCAGCGGCCGAAGCGCCCGTGCTTGACGTGCTCGGGGTGCCAGGTGACCTGCTCGTTGGCGTCCAGCAGGCGGTCGCGCAGCTTGGACGTCGCGATGTACCAGGACGGCTTGGCGTAGTAGAGCAGCGGCGTGCCGCAGCGCCAGCAGTGCGGGTAGCTGTGCTCGTACTCCTGCGCGCGCAGCAGGCGGCCGCGGCTGCGGAGGTCCTCGATCAGGTCGGCGTCGGCGTCCTTGACGAAGCGCCCCTCGTAGCCCTTGACGCGCTCGTCGTAGGTGCCGTCCAGGCGGACCGGGTTGACGACCTTGAGGCCGTACTGCGCGCCGAGGCGGAAGTCGTCCTCGCCGAAGGCGATCGCCGTGTGCACCAGGCCGGTGCCGTCGTCGGCGGTGACGAAGTCGCCGAGCAGCACCGTGTGGCCGCGCTCGCCGTACTCCTCGCCCTTGATGTAGTTGAAGGGCGGGTCGTACCGCACGCCGTCCAGCGCGGCGCCCGGGAACCGGGCCAGGATCTGAACGTCCGCGGGGTGGGCGGGCCCGAATACCCGTTCCACGAGCGCCTCGGCCAGGACCACCGGCGCCTCGAGCGCGCCCGTCTTGGCCCGCACGTAGGTCAGCTCGGGATCGACGGCGACCGCGGCGTTGGAGACCAGCGTCCACGGCGTCGTCGTCCACACCAGCAGCTCGTCGCCGGCCTGGACGGGACCGCCGTCCTCGACCACGGGAAAGCGCACGTAGACCGACGGGTCGACGACGTCCTTGTATCCCAGCGCCAGCTCGTGGCTCGACAGCGCCGTGCCGCAGCGCGGGCAGTAGGGGACCACCTTGTGGCCCTCGTAGAGCAGGTCCTTGTCGGCGATCTGCCGCAGCGCCCACCAGACCGACTCGATGTAGCTGGGGTCCAGCGTCCGGTACGCGTTGTCGAGGTCGACCCAGAAGCCGATCCGCTCGGTCAGCCGGTTCCAGTCCTCGAGGTACTCGAAGACCGACTCGCGGCACCGCGCGTTGAACTCTGCGATCCCGTAGGCCTCGATCTCGTGCTTGTTGTTGAGCCCGAGCTGCTTCTCGACGTTGATCTCGACCGGCAGGCCGTGGGTGTCCCAGCCGCCCTTGCGCTCGACCAGGTGGCCGCGCATCGTCTTGTAGCGCGGGTAGATGTCCTTGAACGCGCGCGCCAGGACGTGGTGCACGCCCGGCTTGCCGTTAGCCGTCGGCGGACCCTCCCAGAAGACCCAGCGGTCGGCGCCCTCGCGCTGGCGCAGCGACTCGGCGAAGACGTCGCGCTCGCGCCAGCGGGCGAGCACCTGCTCCTCGAGGACGGGGAAGGACTGATTCGAGTCGACGGGACGGCGGGCCATGAGCGGCCCAGGATATGCGGTCGACGCCGCGCGCCAGCGGTGATGCGCCCGAGGCGGGGCCCGCGGGCTACGCGGTGAGCTTCAGGCAGATGTCGGCCAGCATCTGCTTCTCGCCCGCGTCGAGCACCGCGAAGGCGTCGTGGACGCGCTGCGTGTGCTCGGGGAACAGGCGATCGATCAGCTCGCGGCCCTGCGTCGTGAGGCGCACCGAGGCGGCACGCCGGTCGTGCGCGAGGCGGAAGCGCTGGACCATGCCGCGTGTCTCCAGGGTCGTCACGACCTCGGTCGCGTTGGCCTTGGACGTGCGCAGCTGCGCCCGCAGGCCGCGGAGCTCGAGCTCGCCGCCGGCCTCCGAGAGCACCATGAGCACCGAGAAGCCGGAGGACGACAGGCCCTCGCGCTCCAGGTCGGCCGACAGGCGGCGCCGGACGCTCGCCTCGGCGCGCAGGAGGGAGTCCAGCGCGTGGTGGGCCAGGGGATCGCCAAGCTCGGGAAGCGTCATCGCGCGAGGATCATGCCGTCCGGGCCGGACGGTGCCGAACTCTCGCCCAGGGGGCGAGGTCCGGGGCACGAGCGCGCCCATGGGCTCGCTCGTGCGGCGGGAGGCGTACGAAGGGCTACAGGCCGACGGCGCGCGAGGGACCGCGGGCGAAGCGCCCGGTGCCGGCGCGGCCGTCGATGCGCGCGAGGATCGCCTCGCGGGCGGCCAGCGGGCCGTCGGGCAGGACCTCGACGGTGCTGCTGCCCGCGTGCGGGATCGCGCCGCGGTAGTCGAGGATCGCGACGTCCTCGCCGGCGACACGGCGAGCGGTGAAGACCAGGCGGCCCAGGGCATCCAGCGAGGCGCCGTGGCCCGTGAGCACGACCGCGCGAGGGTCCAGAGCGGTGATGGCGTGCGCGAGGCGGTTGGGATCCGAGTCGGCCGTGAGGGTCAGCGTGCGCAGGCCGCCGCGGCGCAGGACCAGCTCCAGCGCCTGGGCCTGGAGGGCCTCGGCGTCGGGCGCGCGGGACGCGTCGAAGACCAGCACGCCCTCGGGACGCGAGGCGGGCGGCGCGGTGCGCTGCGTCGCCGCCAGCCAGCCGGTGGCGTAGCGCCAGGCGAAGCCGTACTCGGGCGTGGGCGGGGCGTCGTCGACGGGGGCCAGCGCCTCGACCGTCGGCAGCAGCACCTCCTCGATCGTGCGCTCGACGGAGCGGACCGTGAGGCTCTCCTCGATGAGGCGGTTGGCGCCGTCCTCGTCGAAGCGGCCGAAGGCGGACTCGAGGCGGGCCGGGGAGGCGGGGCCGTTGCCGCGCTCACGGGCGACGGAGACCGCCGACGAGATGTTCTGCGTCTCCTCGAAGGCGGCGCGCAGCGCCTCGATCTCGGCCAGGTCGAACTGCCGATGCCCGCCCGCCGTGCGCTTGGGCTCGGGGAACCCGAAGCGGCGCTCCCAGGAGCGCAGCGTGTTCGGGCTGACGCCCAGCATCGCTGCTGCGGCGTTCGTGCGGATCGAGCCACCCATTACGAGAGAGTCTTCGCCTTTTGACAGGGTTGACGCAACTTGCGCAACGTCCGGTGCAGGACGGGAGCGGCCTTGCACGGGAAGGAGGTGCCCCGCGCGTGCCGACGCGGGGCCCTCGGATCAGACCGTCGAGAGGACGATCAGCGCGCCTGCCGGAGGTCCACACGCCCCCACGCGGGCAGCGAAGCGGACGCCGTACTCGCCGGCCGGGCGCACGACGAGCGTGCGTGGCGCGGTGAACGACGCGGTGATGATGCCCTGGAGGAGCTCGTCGCCCTGGCCCGCCTCGGCGTCGGCCGGCTCCAGGAAGTCGCAGATGTGGCGGTGGACG
>DASYLT010000095.1:0-20404 GCA_036009425.1 Baekduia sp.
TCGGCGACGGCTGGCTGCGCGACGGCGACGACCTCGTGACAGTCACCGACCTCGCCGCGCCGCACGCGGCGCTGGGCACGACGATCGAGATCGAGCACCCGGACGGCGCCGTCGCGGTCGACGTGCCCGCCGGCACGCAGCCGGGCGCGGTCCTCAGCGTCAAGGGCAAGGGCATGCCGACGCTGCGCCGCCCGGGGCGCTTCGGCGACCTGCGCGTCGTGGCCAACGTGGTCATCCCGCGCCGGCTGACCGGCGAGCAGCGCGAGCTGCTGGAGACCTTCGCCGACTCGATCGACGCCGACCAGCTGCGCGACGACGACGAGACGATGGTCGGCAAGCTGCGCCGGCTGTTTCACCGCTAGTGGCGAAGCCTCGCCCAGAGGGCTCGTTTCGCGGCGGGTGCTCGCCTAGGGGCTCGCACCCGCGGCCGGGAGCACCTTCGGAGTGATTCGACTCGCGGTGCGCGTCCGGCGCGAGGACGCCGACATCGTCCTCGCCGAGCTGCTCGAGCTCGCGCCGGGCGGGGTGGAGGAGGCCGACATCGCCGGCGGCGTCGTCGAGTACGCCGTCTACGGAGCGCCCGGCGAGCTGCCGGAGCTGCCCGACCTGCAGGCCGCCGCCGGCGGCGCGCTCGTCGAGGTCCTCACGACCGAGGTCGCCGACGACTGGGCCGACCGCTGGCGCCAGTTCCACCGGCCGATCGCCATCGGCGACCGGCTCTACGTGCGCCCGCCGTGGGAGCCCGCGCACGAGACGCTGCTCGATCTCGTCATCGATCCCGGCCAGGCCTTCGGCACCGGGGCGCACCACACGACGCGCCTGTGCCTGGAGCTGCTGACCGAGCAGGAGCCCGGAGGCGCCGTGATGGACCTCGGCTGCGGCTCGGGCGTCCTGGCCATCGCCGCCGCCAAGCTCGGCTGGGACCCGGTCGCCGGCGTCGACCACGAGCTGGAGTCTGTCCGGGCGACGAGCGAGAACGCGCAGGCCAACGGGGTGGAGGTCGCGGCGTCGCGCTTCGACCTGATCCGCGGTGGCCCGGCGCCGACCGCGGCGCTCGTGCTGGCCAACCTCCTGCGCCCGCTGCTGCTCTGCGTCGCCCGGGCCGGCTTCGACGGCGAGCCGCCGCGCACGCTGATCGCCTCGGGCCTGCTGCGCAGCGAGGCCGACGAGATCGCGGCGGCGTTCGCGCGCCACGGCCTCGTCGAGGCCGGCCGGCGCGAGAGCGCCGAATGGGCCGCGCTGCTGCTGCGGCGCCCGTCGGCGTAGCCCCCGCCGCACTCAAGTTCGCGATGTCCCGACCGACCCGTCCGGTCATGGTGGTCCACGCCCTCGATCGGATGGGAACGCTGCTCGCGCGCCTGCGCGTGTCCCGGCAGCTCGCGCTGCTCGGGATCGTCCTGCTCGTTCCCGCGGCGCTCGCCGGGCGCGCCTACCACCGGGCGCAGTCGTCGCAGATCGCCTTCAGCCAGGACGAGCGCCTCGGGGTGCGGGCGCTCGGCCCCGCCAACGACCTCGTGGTCGCCACCGTCCAAGCGCGCTCCGCCGCCGTGCAGGCCGCGCTGGCCCATCGCGCGCCGCCGCCCGCGGCGCTGGCCGGCATGCGACGGGCACTCGCGCGCGCCGACGAGGCCAACCGGGAGGTCGGCGGCGCCCTCGGCACACGCGCCCCGTGGCGCAGCGCTCGCGCGACGATCTCCCGCATCCTCGCGCAGGCGACGCGGCCCGCCTCGGCCACCGCGGCGCTCGCCTCCTTCACGATCGCCGTCGACGTCGCGACCGCCTGGGTCGTCGAGGTCGGCAACGCCTCCAAGCTCGTCCTCGATCCCGACCTCGACGCCTACTACGTCATGGACGCCCTGGTGACCAAGGCGCCGGCCGTCGCGGGGGCGGCGGGCTTCGGCAGCGACCGCCAGCTCACGCTGGCCGACCTGCCCGACGGCGGCACGCTCGGCGACCACATCGAGCTGGCCACGCAGTCGAGCGCCGTGCAGGCCAATGTCCAGGCCCTGCTCGCAGGGCTCAAGACGGCCTACGCCGGCACCGGCGATGCCAGCCTGCAGCGACGGGTCGCCGGCCCGGCCGCCGCACTCGGCACCGCATCGGGCCGGCTGGGAGTCGAGCTGGCCATGGCGGCCCGGACCGCCGGAGCGACGACGCCCGTCCCTGCCGACCCGACCGTCGATGCCGTCGCCGCCTTCAACCACGCCGCGACGGCGCGCCTCGACGTGCTGCTGACCGCTCGCGTCGACCACCTGCGCGCCGACGAGCGGCGCGTCCTGCTGCTGTGCGCGATCGCACTGGCGCTCGCGCTGCTGCTGTTCGCCGCGGTCTGGCACGGCCTGACCCGGTCGCTGGGCCGCCTGACCGTCATCGCGAGCGCGGCCGCCGAGGGCGACCTCTCCCAGCGCGCCGAGCTGGACCGCCGCGACGAGCTGGGCGACCTCGGTCGCGCGTTCGTCGCGATGGGCGAGCACCAGCGGGCGATGGTCGTCGCCGCCGAGCGCGTCGCGGCGGGCGACCTCGCCTCACCCGTCCGGCCCGTCTCCGAGCGCGACGCCCTCGGGATCGCGCTGCACGACATGACCGCCGGCCTCACCGACGTCGTGGAGCGGCTCGCGGCCACGTCTGGGCACCTCTCGCGGTCGGCCGGCGAGCTGGCCTCGGGCTCGGCCCAGACCGGTCGCGCCATGGGCGAGATCGCCCGCGCCACCGAGGACGTGGCCGCCGGCGCCGAGCGTCAGGTGCGCGCCGTCGCCGCCACCAGCGAGGCGACGGGCGCGATGAGCGAGGCCGCTGCCGCAGGCGCGCAGGACGCGCGGGCGGCCAGCGAGGCCGCCGGCGCCGCGCAGGACACCGCCCGCCGCGGCTCGGAGGTCGTCACCGAGGCGACCGGCGCGATGGACGCCATCGGCGAGGCGTCAGACCGCGTCGCCGAGGCCGTCGAGCGGCTCGCGATCAAGTCGGGGCGCGTCACCGGCATCGTCGAGACGATCACCGAGATCGCCGACCAGACCAACCTGTTGGCGTTGAACGCCGCGATCGAGGCGGCGCGCGCGGGCGAGGACGGCCGCGGCTTCGCGGTCGTCGCCGAGGAGGTCCGGCGCCTGGCCGAGCAGACCGCGACGGCCGCCGGCCAGGTCGGCGCCCTGGTGTCCGAGATCCACGGCGACACCGAGGCCGCGACGGCCGAGGCGCGTGCCGGCCGGGCGCGCACCAGCGCCGGCGCGGCGCAGATCCTGCACGCCCGCGAGGCGTTCGGCGCCATCGACCGCTCCATGTCCGAGCTCGCCGAGCGCATCGGGACGGTGGCCGCGCGCAGCGAGGAGGTGGCCGCCGGCGCGCGGCGCGCGCGGGAGGAGGCCGTGCAGGTCGTCGAGATCGCCGAGCGCACCTCGGCGGCGACCGAGCAGGTCTCCAGCACCGCGCAGCAGACGACTGCAGCCGGGCAGGAGATCGCCGACGCGGCGGCCGGGCTGGCCGGGATCGCGACGGAGCTGGACGAGCTCGTCGGTCGCTTCCGGGTCGCGCCGGCCGGCTGAGGGACATCCGCGCGTAGGTCGGGGCGCCCGCGGGCAGTCGCCCGAGGATGACCACCACCGCCGTGCCGCCCCCCGATCTCGCGGCCGAGCCGGAGCCCGACCATCGTCTCGGGCTGGCGGCGACCGTCGCGCTCGTCGTCGGTGGCATCGTCGGGACCGGCATCTTCACCGTGCCGGCCGCGGTGGCCGACTACGGCTGGCTGACGGTCCCGGCGTTCCTCGTCGTGGGGCTCGGCAGCGTGGCGATCGCCCTGTCGTTCGCCGGGCTCGTGCGCCGGACCCGGCGCTCCGGCGGTCCCTACGTCTACGCCGACGAGGCGTTCGGCCCGTTCGCCGGCTTCCTGGGCGCGTGGACGTACTGGATCCAGGGCTGGACCGGGCACGCCACGATCTCCGTCGCGGGCGCCGGCTACCTCGCCTCCCTGCTCGGCGCCGGTGGCGGGCGCGGCACGACCACGGCCCTGGCGGCGATCATCCTGGTCCTGCCGGTGCTCAACAACCTGATCGGCACGCGGTCGGTCGGCGCGGCGGTGGTCGTGACGACCGTGCTGAAGATCACGGCGCTGACGATCGTCGCGATCGTCGGCCTCGTGCTCTTCGACGGCAGCAACGTCGGCTCGGTCCATGCTCACGGCGGGAACGTCGGCTCGGCGCTGCCGGCGGTCTGCGCGCTGCTGCTCTTCTCGTTCCTCGGGATGGAGGGCGCCGCGGTGGCGACCAACCGCGTCGAGGCGCCGCAGCGCAACGTGCCGCGGGCGATCGTGGCGGGTGTCGTCGGCGTCGGCGCCCTCTACCTGCTCTCGACGCTCGCGGTGCAGGGCACGCTGCCTCAGAGCGAGCTCTCGCAGTCCTCGGCGCCGTTCGCCGACGCGGCGCGGGTGCTCTTCGGCGGCGAGTGGGCGGCCAAGACGATGGCCGCCGTGGCCGTGCTCTCGGCGCTGGGGTCGCTCAACGGCTGGAACCTGGTCAATGCCGAGATGGTCGCCGGCGCTTCGCGCGACGGGTTCTTCCCGCCGGTCTTCGCCCGGCGCATCCGCGGTCTGCCCGTGCTCGCGCTGCTGGCCAACAGCGCGCTCGCGGTGCTCCTCATCGTGCTCAACGCCGCGGGCGACGCCCTCGCGCTGTTCACGACGCTCGCGCTGCTGAGCACGTTCGTCTACGTCTTCGGCTACGTGCTGTCGGTCGCCGCCCAGTTGCTGCACGTGCTGCTGGAGGGTGGGCCGCGCCCGGCGCCCGGACCGGCGCTCGTCGCCCTCGTGGCGCTGGCGTTCTCGATCTGGATGGCGGGCGCCGCAGGACCCGACGCCGTCCGCTCGGGCACCGTGCTGATCCTGCTCGGCGTCCCGGCCTACGTCTTCACCCGCTGGCGCGCGCACGCGAGCGATCGGCGGTCCGGCGACGCCGGAGCGCCGCAACCGTGAGCGGCGAGCCGGGTCGGTCTGCCTTCGTGCGATTGGCCTCGATGCCGCCGCGAGGCTAGCCTCGGCCCCATGGCTTGGCACGTGGTGATCGCAGGCGGTGGGTTCGGCGGCTTCTACGCGGCACGGGCGCTGGAGCGCGCCTTGCCGCCGCAGGCGGCTCGGATCACGCTCGTCAACGACGTCAACTTCATGCTGTACACGCCGCTGCTGCCCGGCGCGGCGGCGGGCACGCTGGAGCCGCGGCACGTCGTGGTGCCGTTGCGCGAGGAGCTGTCGCGCACGGATCTGCGCCTCGGCACGGTCGTCGGCGGCACGCCGGCCGACAAGACGCTGCAGGTCCGCACGCTGAAGGGCAGCGTCGAGGACCTCTCCTACGACCACCTCGTCGTCGCCCTCGGCTCGGTCTCGCGCACACTGCCGATCCCCGGGCTGGCCGAGCACGGCATCGGCTTCAAGTCGCTGCCGGAGGCGATCGAGCTGCGCAACCACGTGCTCCGCACGCTGGAGGTCGGCGAGACGCTCGAGGATCCCGAGGAGCGCCGCAAGTGGCTCACCTACATCTTCGTCGGCGCGGGCTACGCCGGCCTGGAAGGCCTGGCCGAGCTGCAGGACTTCGCCGCCGACGTCATCGACCTCTACCCGCGCTGCCGCACCCAGGGCATGCGCTGGATCCTCGTCGAGGCGCGCGACCGCGTCATGCCGGAGATCCCGCCCGACCTCGCCGACTTCGCCACGCGCGAGCTGCGCGGGCGCGGCATCGCGATCCGCACCGGCACGACGCTCGACGCCGTGACCGCCGACAGCGCGACGCTCTCGGGCGGCGAGGAGATCCCGACCCGGACCGTCGTGTGGACCGCCGGCGTCCGGCCGCACCCGGTGATCGCCCGCCTCGGGCTGCCGCTCGACGACGGCGGGCGCATCAAGGTCGACAGCACGCTGCGCGTCGACGGCCAGGACGCGATCTGGGCGCTCGGCGACGCCGCGGCGGTCCCCGATCCCGCCAAGAAGGGGAAGTCGTCGACCCCGCCGACCGCCCAGCACGCGATCCGCCAGGGCAAGCTGGCCGGCCGCAACGTCGCGGCCTCGATCGGCAGCGGGCGCGTCAAGCCGTTCAAGTTCAAGACGAAGGGCGTCTTCGTCGACATGGGCCAGGGCCAGGCCGTCGCGACGACGCTGGGCATCAAGTGGCGCGGCTTGCCGGCGTGGTGGCTGGCGCGCAGCTACCACCTGGCGATGCTGCCGGGCACCAAGCGCAAGTGGCGCCTGCTGATCGACTGGAACATCCAGGTGATCTTCGGGCGCGACGGCTCGGAGCTGGGCGGGCTGGGCCGCGCGCCCGGGCTCGGCCACGACCCTACGGTCGGCGGCACGCCCGCCGTGGGGTCGGTGACGGGGCTCGGCGCGCCGGACGCCACCGGCGATCCGGCCTCCGGGCCGGCTACAGCACCCGTCGCGCCCAGCTGAACCGCTTCGCGCGCCACGCCTCGAACAGCGGCGAGACGTACACGCCCTGCGCCGAGGCGTGGATCATGAAGTCCGCAGACAGCGCGATGCCCTCGTGGGTGATGCGCCGCTCGGTGGCCTTCTGCCAGAACCGTCCGGGGCCGAAGAACAGGAGGTCGGCGGGGTGGACGTCGGCCATCCGCACCCGCGCGGAACGGGCGATCTCGCCGGCCTGCGACGCCGCGGTGCGCCCGCGGATCTGGCGGCCCCACGAGAAGCCCGACAGCTTGAAGACGCGCCAGGCGAAGCCCGAGCAGTCGTAGCCGCCGCGCTCCTGGCCGCCGTACCAGGCGCCGGGCCCGTCGGTCTCGCCGCCCCAGATGTAGGGCATGCCGATCTTCGAGACGGCCAGGCGCAGCACGCGCAGCTGGGCAGCGGTGTAGCGCGGCAGCGTGAAGCGGGCGAAGGTCTCGCGCGCCCACCCGGCGCCGCCGGCGCCGAGCTGCACCGCGACGGCGAACGAGTGCGCCGCCTCGGCGCGGGTGATCGCCTGGGTCGGGTAGAGCTCGAGCTCCTCCTGCGGGAACGGGTGGTTGTCGCGCAGGCCCAGGAAGCGCGCGAGGACCTCGGTGCCGAACGTCGCGGGCGGCTGCAGGCCGGCGCGCCACGCCTCGTGCTGCACGGCGGCAGCGACGTCGCCGGCGCCGAGCTGCTGCACCAGCAGCCGGTCGAACGTGGCGACCGAGACGGCGCTCGACGGCGCGGCGACCGGCGGGACGCCCAGGCGCGCGGCGAAGGCGGCCAGCGCCTCGGGGAGCTGGTGGCCGCTGACGGGGCGCTCGCCGTGGAACGCGTCGTCGTCGAGGTTGTGCATGACCGCGGCCTGGCGCACGGAACGCTGCTCGCCGAGGTTCCAGGTGCCGAGCGTGGCGCCTTCTGCGACGGGTGCCGAGGCGGCCGCGAGGGCGGCGATCAGGAGGGCGAGCAGGCAGGTGAGCAGGAGTCGGGACATACGAAGCAGCCATCGGCGTCCGTCGCGGGCTGCTTGAGGGCGACCGTCCGCCCCCGCGGCCTACAATCGATGGAGATGAGCCTCGCCGACAGCGTCAAGCAGGATCTCACCTCCGCCATGAAGGCGGGGGAGAAGGCGCGCGTCGGCGCGCTGCGCCTCGTGCTGAGCGAGCTGCAGAAGGCCGCCAAGGACGGCAGCGACGACGAGCTGGCCGTCCTGCGCCGCGAGCGCAAGCGCCGCCTGGAGTCCGCCGAGGCCTTCCGCAACGCGGGCCGCGCCGAGCTGGCCGAGGGCGAGGAGTCCGAGGCCGCCGTCATCCAGGCCTACCTGCCCGCCGAGCTCGGCGACGACGAGCTGAAGGCCATCGTCAAGCAGGCCATCGAGGAGACCGGCGCGACCACGCCGAAGGATCTCGGCGGCGTCATGAAGGTGGCGATGGACCGCACGGGCGGCCGGGCCGACGGCAAGCGGGTGTCCGCCGCCGCCCGAGAGGCGTTGAGCTGATCGTGCGGCGACAGATCGAGCTGAGCAACGAGGTCGCCGCGGCGCTGAGCGGCACGCACGACGCGGTGCTGCGCCAGCTGGAGTCGCACGTCGAGTGCGAGCTGTATCTGCGCGGCAACGTCGTCACGCTCGAGGGCGAGCCCGAGGCCGTGGCCAACGCGTCGGTCATGGTCCACGAGCTGGCCGAGCTCATCGAGGGCGGTCACGAGATCGCGCCCGGGACCATCGACGCGGTGACCAGCGCCCTGGACCAGCACGAGTCGCCCGCCAAGGTGCTCGAAGACGTGGTCTGGCGCCACCGCTCGGCGAAGATCGCCCCGAAGTCGGTCAACCAGAAGCGCTACGTCGACTCGATCCGCACCAACACGGTGACCTTCGGCATCGGCCCCGCCGGGACCGGCAAGACCTTCCTCGCCGTCGCGATGGCCGCCGCGGCGCTCTCGCGCCGCGAGGTCAACCGCATCATCCTGACTCGCCCCGCCGTCGAGGCCGGCGAGCGTCTCGGCTTCCTGCCGGGCGACCTGATGGCCAAGATCGACCCGTACCTGCGGCCGCTCTTCGACGCGCTCAACGACATGATGGACCCCGAGAAGGTCGCGACCTTCCTCGAGAAGGGCGTCATCGAGGTCGCGCCGCTGGCCTTCATGCGCGGGCGCACGCTCAACGACTCCTTCGTGATCCTCGACGAGGCGCAGAACACCACGCCCGAGCAGATGAAGATGTTCCTGACGCGCCTGGGGTTCGGCTCCAGGATGGTCATCACCGGCGACATCACGCAGGTCGACCTCCCGCGCAACGAGAAGTCGGGGCTGATCGTGGTCGGCGACATCCTCAACGAGGTCGACGGCGTCGACTTCGTCCGCTTCGGCGGCGGCGACGTCGTCCGTCACCGCCTGGTGCAGCGCATCGTCGAGGCCTACGACTCGCACGACCAGGCCCAAGCGCCGGACCTCCGCACCGCCACCGAGCGCAAACGAGCGTGACCCTCGAAGTCGAGGTGCTGGACCCGGAGCTGGCCGCCGGGCGTGAGGACTTGCCGTCCGAGCAGGAGATCGTCCGGCTCGTCAGCCTGGCGATCGCCACGGCGGGCGTCCACGACGGCCACGTCGCGATCTCCTTCGTCGACGCCGACCGCATCACCGAGCTCAACCTCGAGCACCGCGGCAAGGACGGGCCGACCGACGTGCTGTCGTTCCCGATCGACGCGGCCGACCTCATTCCGGGTCCACCCACCCTGCGCGAGCTGGGCGACGTCGTCATCTGCCCGCCGCACACCGAGAACATCCGCGAGGCGATCGTGCACGGCGCGCTGCACCTCGTCGGCATGGACCACGAGACCGACGAGGGCGAGATGCTGGCCGTGCAGGCGGAGCTATTGACGTGGTAATCGATATCGACTCCTGCATGGCGACCGTGCAGGCGGAGCTCCTGACGTGGTGACCACGCGCGCGGGACTGATCGCCCTCGCCGGGCGGCCGAACGTCGGCAAGTCGACGCTCGTCAACGCGATCGTCGGCTCGAAGGTCGCGATCGTCTCCGACAAGCCGCAGACGACGCGCCGTGCGATCCGCGGCGTGGTGACGCGCCCCGAGGCGCAGCTGGTGCTCACGGACCTGCCGGGCGTGCAGAAGCCGCTGGATCGGCTGACCGAGCGCATGCAGCGCCGCGTCGAGCGCGAGTTGGCCGAGACCGACGTCGCGCTGATGGTGCTCAACGCCGAGCAGGGGGTGGGTCCGGGCGACCGCTGGATCGCCAACGCCCTGAAGAACGCGCCCTGCCCCGTGGTCATCGCGGTCAACAAGGTCGACCGCCTGGACCGCGCCCACATCGTGCTCGCGCTCGAGGCCGCCGGCGAGCTCGGCGTCGCCGACGAGATCTTCCCGATCTCGGCCCGCAAGGGCACGGGCGTCGACGCGCTGGCCGACCACCTCTTCAGCCTCATGCCGGACTCGCCGTTCCTGTTCGACGCGAGCGAGTCCAGCGACCTGTCGCCCTATGTCCACCTCGCCGAGCTGATCCGCGAGCAGGTGCTGCGCCGCACGTTCCAGGAGGTGCCGCACGCCGTCGAGGTCATCGTCGAGGAAGTCGAGACCGACCGCGACGACCTCACCGTCGTGCACGCTCGCGTCTGGGTCGAGACCGAGTCGCAGAAGGGCATCCTCGTCGGCTCGGGGGGCAAGATGATTCGCAACATCGGGACCGGCGCCCGCAAGGAGCTCGAGCGCGAGCTGGGCACCAAGGTCCACCTGGACCTCATCGTGCGCGTTCGCCGCGGCTGGCGCGGCGACGAGTCCCTGCTGGACCGGCTCGGCTTCGACAACTGACCGCGGCGGCGCGGCGGCATCCGTGCCGCACGCCGCTCGTCGGCTCAGGCCATCTGGGGTACGCGTCCGACCGCGTCGGCGTACAGCCCCATCGCCTCCTCGATGCCGTCGGCGCCGTAGCCCTCGGCGATGCGGAGGTCATCGACGATGAGCGAGGCGTCGATCAGCAGGCGCCGGAAGCGCTCCTCCTCGCGGACGGAGTCCAGCTGGGCGTGGGAGCCCCCCAGGAGCATGCACCCCTCCATCAGGCCGTTGGGGTCGAGGATCATCACCTCGAAGCTCGCGACCCGGCCCGCATCGCGCAGCCCGTTGTAATAGGCGACGGACTCGCCGAACACCTCCAGGCCGTGCTGCTCCCGGCCTCGGACCGGCTGACCCCAGCTGATGATGAGCACCCTCTCGGCCATGACTGGCTCCTTGGGTTGGTGGCGGCCCGGCTCGTTGTCGGGCCTGCCGGGCGCGATGCTCTCACCGCCGCGGTCATGCGAGCAAGGCGTGCGGCCCCGTACCTACGTGATCAGGCGCTTCTCCATGCGCAGGATCGCCAGGCGCCAGGCCACCAGGCCGAAGACGATCATGAACCCGAGGTGCCAGAGGTCCAGCCAGACGAGGCCGAAGACGGCGTCGCGCACCAGCTGCACGCAGTGGTAGAGCGGGTTGACGTTGGCCAGGATCCGCGCCCACTGCGGCAGCCCCGAGATCGGGAAGAACGTGCCGGCGACCAGGAACAGCGGCGTGATGACCGTCGAGGTCACGTAGCTGAAGTTGTCGATGGACTTCATGACCGCCGAGATCAGGATCCCGAACGACGCCCATCCGAAGCCTGCGATGAACGCGATGAAGGGCACCAGCAGCATGCCCCAGGACGGATCGAGCCCGAAGGCCATAGCCACCAGCATGGGCACGCAGCCGAACACGCCCGCACGCGCCGCGATCCAGAGCGCCTCGGCCGTGACGAGCTCCTCGGTGTCGACGGGCGCGGCCAGGATCGCGTCGTAGGTCTTCTGGTAGGTGTACTTGACGAACGTGCCGAACATGGCCGGGAACACCGACGAGAACAGCACCGCCGTCGCGACGGTGCCGGTACCGACGAACTGGACGTAGTCGAGGCCGTTGACCTTGGACACCAGCGAGCCGAACCCGAAGCCGAAGGCGATGAGGTAGATCGTCGGCTCGACGGTCGACGAGAACGCCGACGCGCGCCAGTAGGACCCGAAGTTGACGACCTCGCGCACGAGGACGCCGGTCAGCGCCGCGCGGTCCAGGCGGCGGGGGCGGCCGCGGCTCGTGCGGCGGGCGGGCAGGGCAGGGGCGGCCATCAGGCGACCTCTTCGCCCGTCAACAGCACGAACACGTCTTCCAGATTCGCGACGCGGCGCTCGCCCTCGGGCGCGTCGCCGTCGAGGTCCTCGGCGCGCAGGATCGTCACCGACGTGCCGGTCCGGCGCGTCGGCCAGCCGCGCACCTGGGCGACCTCCTCGACCTCGCGCAGCCGGGCCGGCGGTCCGTAGACCTCCAGCGCCTCGGCGCCGGCGTGCTCGGCGACCAGGTCGCTCGGCCGGCCGACGGCGACCGCCTGGCCGTTGGAGACGACCACGACGGTGTCGGCGAGGCGCTCGGCCTCCTCGATGTAGTGCGTGGACATCAGGATCGAGGTGCCTTCGGTGCGCAGCCGGTCGATGAGCGCCCACAGCTCCTGGCGCACCTGGGGATCGAGGCCGACGGTCGGCTCGTCGAGCAGCACGAGGCGCGGTTGGTGCACCAGCGCACGGGCGATCAGGAGACGGCGGCGCATGCCGCCCGACAGCTCGTCCACCCGTGAGCCCCGGCGGTCGCGGAGGTTCGCGATGTCGAGCGCGCGCTCGATCGCCGCCTTCCGCTCGGCGCGCGGGATCCGGTAGAGGTAGGAGAACACCAGGAGGTTCTGCTCAACGGTCAGCGTCACGTCGAGGTTGTCGAGCTGCGGCACGACGCCCATCTCGGCGCGCGCGGCCTTCGAGTCCTGGGGCAGTGTGTGGCCGAGCACCTGGATCTCGCCCTCGTCGGCGATCGCCTGGGCGGTCAGCATCCTGATGGTGGTGGACTTGCCGGCGCCGTTGGGGCCGAGCAGGCCGACGCAGGTCCCGTCGGGGACGGTCAGGTCGAGGTGGTCGACGGCGGTGACGTCGCCGTAGCGCTTCACCACGCCGCGCAGGCGGATGGCGGGGGAGGGGTCGGGCACGAGCCCCGACGCTACACGCCGATGCGTTAAACGGGCACGGCCCCGAGCAACCGTCGTCGCTCGGGGCCGCATCCGTGGATGTCCCCTCCGGTGGGAGGCGTATAGGTGGCGAAAGGTCGACTCGCGATCCTTGGCGGTCCCGATGTGACAGGCGCCGCGCTCCCTCCAGAAGCGACGCTCAGTCCAGGGCCGACCCGTCCGTGGGTCGTATTCGCCTTGTTGACTTCCCTCCTAGTGTCGGCCCGGTCCACGCCGCCTGGAGGGAGGTTCCTGCCCGAACGGACGTCTGTCCGATCAAACCTCCGCAAGCCTTGTGGAAAAGGTGCGGATCTGCTCACCGGCCAGCGCGCCGGAGAAGACGAAGGGCAGCGTGTGGACATGCGCGGCGGCATCACGGCGCAGCCGCGCCAGCTGGCCCTGCTGGACGCGCACCCGAGCGCTGGCCGCGCGCGCGGCATGGTGCAGCGCTGGGCTCACCGCGCCGTCGGCCGCCGCGACCCGCGCGGCGTCGCCCGCCGTGATCCGCCGCGGCCACACGCTGTTGACGACGATGGCGTCCAGGCCGCGGCCCACGCGCTCGCCGAGCCAGCGCTCCAGCTCCAGCGTCTCGCTGACCGCCAGCTCTCCCGGCAGCGCGACCGCGACGATCGCGGTGCGGGCGGGGTCGAGCAGTGCCGCGTCGACGTCGCGCGCCGTGTGCGCGATCGGCCCGATGCGCGCGATGTCGGCGAAGGTGCGCGGCGTGCGCAGCAGCCCGAGGCCGTGCCCGGAGGCCGGCGCGTCGAAGATGACGGTGTCATAGGGCACCGCGTCGCGCCGCCAGCGTCGCGCCTCGCCCAGCTCCCACGCCTTGGTTATCGTCACGAGCTCGCGGGCGCCCGGGGCGGCGGCGACGAAGCCGCCGAACGCGCCCGAGCGCGCCAGCGGTCCGATCAGCCGCGGGGGCAGCTGGCGCCCGAGCCATTCCTCCAGCGCGCTGTTGGGCTCGATCGTCGTGGCCCACAGGCCGTCGGCGATCGGCACCTCGACGCCGGGCGCGACGTGCCGGCCGGCCGGCATCGCGCCCAGCAGCCGGGGCACGCGCGACTGCCCGGCGACCTCGCAGACGATCGTCCGCCGGCCCTCGGCGGCGGCCGCCAGGCCGAGCGCGGCCGCGACGGTCGTGCGGCCCGTGCCGCCCTTGCCCGTGACGATCACGAGCGGAGTGTCCACAATGGGCGTCAGGATCCCTCGTCGGTCATCGCCGTCATCCATCACGTCGTGGTGTACGTAGCCCGTCGAAGCGGAGAACATGCCAAACACGGACATCGAAGCGGCATACACGCGGTGCGCGGCGCTCCAGCGCCATCATGACCCGACCTTCCACCTGGCGACGTGGGCGCTGGGTCGCGACGTGCGCCCGGCCGTCCACGCGTTGTACGGCTTCCTGCGCGGCGCGGATGAGCTGGTCGACGGTGCCGACCGGCCGCCGACCCCGCAGGCGCGCCGGGCCGCGCTCGACGCGTGGCAGCGCGAGCTGGCCGACGGCCTGGTGCGCGGCCGCTCCGACCACCCGGTGATCGCCGCGCTCGTGCACGCCGGCAAGCGCCACGGGCTGCCGCTGAGCGAGCTGTCGGTCTACATGGACTCGATGCGGGTCGACTGCGACGGCCGGGTGCGGCTGCGCAGCCGCGAAGAGCTCGACCGCTACATGGCCGGCAGCGCCGCGGCGGTGGGCCGGGTCATGGCCCCGCTGATCGGCGTGCGCCGCGAGGAATCAGAGTCCGTCGCGCGCCTCGGGGTGGCCTTCCAGCTGACGAACTTCCTGCGCGACGCGGGCGAGGACTTCGCGATGGACCGCGTCTACCTGCCGGGCCTCGACGAGGACGCGCTGGCCGCCGGCCGGCCGGCGCGCGTGCCCGAGGACGAAGTGCATCGCGCCCGCGAGCTGTTCGGCTCGGCGCGCGCGGTGCTGCGGTCCTGCACGCCGCGGGCGCGGCCGGGGATCTCCCTGGCCTGCGCGGTCTACCGCGCCTACCTGCGCCGGATCGAGCGCCGCGACCACGTCGTGGCAACGTGACCACGCGCGCGACCACGCGCGGCGAGGAGCGCACCTCGCTGGACGGCGAGCGCGCCGACGTGATCGTCTGCGGCGCCAGCTTCGCCGGCCTGGCCGTCGCCCGCGAGCTGGCCCGCGCCGGCGTCGACGCCGACGTGCTCGTCCTCGACCGCTACGCGATCGGCGAGCGCGCGACCTCGGCCTGCGCCATCCCGACGCCGTGGCTGGCCGCGATGGGCGTGCAGGACGCCGCGCGCCAGGAGCTGCCCGGCATGGCGTTCGTCACGCCGCACGGACGTGCGCGCTACCGCCTGCCGTGGACCTGGTCGAGCTTCGACTACCGCGAGCTCTGCTCGCTGCTCTGGGACCAGTGCGGCAGCGCCCGCTTCGAGACGGCCGTCGTCCACGGCCGCACCGGCGACACGGTTCACACCGACCGCGGCGACCTGACCGCCCCGCTGGTCGTCGACGCCTGCGGCTGGCGCCGCATCCTCGGCGACCCGCACGTCCAGCCGCCGGAGGCCGCGCTCAGCCGCGGCCTCGAGGTCCATCCCCACGACGCCGGCGGCATCGACCTCGACGTCTACCTCCAGCGCGACCTCGTGCGGCGCGGCTACGGGTGGAGCGTCCCCGCCGCCGGCGAACGCCGTGTCGGCACGCTCTCCTATGACCCGTACGACCACGTCAAGGAGCCGACGCGCGCCCTCGCCGACCGCCTCGACGTCGAGGCCGTGCGGTACCAGGGCAACTGGTTCCCGCACCGCCTGCGCGACGCGACCGCGGGCGACGCGTTCCTGGTCGGCGACAGCGCCGGGCATTGCTTCCCGCTCTCGGGCGAGGGGATCCGCACCGCGTTCTACTTCGGCATCGCCTGCGGGCGCGAGCTGGCCGCGGTGCTCGACGGCCGCCGCACCCGCGCGCAGGCGCTGGCGCGGTACACCGCGTTCCACGAGTCGCACCGGCCGGCGTTCCGCCGGGCTGCGCGCCTGCAGCGCCTCATCCCGGCGCTGCCGCCGCGCCTGCTGACACTCTTGTTGCGGACGATGGGCGTCCAGTTCCTGGTGGACCGGGCGTTCGGCTGGTATCTCCAGCAGGCGCACCCGTCGCTCGCCGAGTCGCCGGCGGCGTCGCCCCAGCACCCGCGCACCCACGATGGCCCTCCCCTCGAGCACGCACCCAGCAGGCGGTGAGCCCGGGCGCGAGCCGCCCCTGGCCCGGGCGCTGGAGGTCGCGACCAGCGGCGTGATGGTGTGCGACGCCGTCGCAGAGGGGCGGCCCGTCCTGTACGTCAACCGCGCGTTCGAGCAGCTCTTCGGGCGCGCGCGGGAGGAGCTCGTGGGGCGCGCTCCCGACCTGCTCGTCGGCGAGGCCGCCGCGCTGGAGGACCGCCGGGCGCTGGCCTTCGCGCTGGCCGACGGCGTCGCCCACGAAGCGACGATCACCCTGCGCCGCCGCGACGGAAGCGCGTTCCGCGCCGAGATGCGGATCACGCCCGTCCGCGGCGACGACGGCGAGCTGACCGAGTGGATCGCCGTCGTCGACGACGTCACCGAGCGCGTCGAGGCGCTCGACCGCCTCGCGCTCGCGGAGGCCCGCTACCGCGGGCTCGTCGAGCACGTGCCCGCGGTCACCTACGTCGCGGCCTGGGACGAGCACGCGACGCTGACCTACGTCAGCCCCCAGATCGAGGAGCTGCTCGGGTGGCCGCCCGAGGCGTTCCTCGACGACCAGGAGCTCTGGTACGGCTGCATCCATCCGGAGGACGTCGAGCGGGTCCGGGCGACGGAGCGCGAGACGTTCGCCGCGGGCGAGCGCGTCGACCTCGAGTTCCGCATGGTCACGCGCGACGGCCGGGAGCGGTGGGTGCGCGACAAGGAGGCGGTGATCCGCGGCGCCGACGGCCAGCCGCGCTTCAGCCAGGGCGTGCTGGTCGACGTGACGCCGGTCCGCCAGACCGAGACCGCGCTGCAGGACGAGCGCCACCGCGCGCAGCGCTACCTCGACATCGCCGGGGCGATCATCGTCGTGCTCGACGCGCAGGCGCAGGTCACGCTGCTCAACCGCGCCGGCTCCGAGCTGCTGGGCTACGCCGAGGGCGAGCTGGTCGGGCGCGACTGGTTCGACACCGTCGTGCCCGGGGAGACGCGCGCGGCAGAGCGTGCCGCGTATCTCGAGCAGCTCGGCGCGGAGCGCGACGACGCGGTCCACGAGAGCCGGGTGCTGACCCGTGACGGCGAGGAGCGCGTGATCGCCTGGCGCGACACGGTGGTCCGCGACGCCGACGGCACCGTGACCGCGACGATGAGCTCCGGCGTCGACCTCACCGAACGGCGCGCCGCCGAGGAGCAGATCGCCTACCTCGCCTACCACGACCCGCTGACCGGCCTGCCCAACCGCGCGCTGCTGCAGGAGCACCTGGAGCTCGCGCTGGCCCGTGCGCGGCGCCAGGGCCAGGCGATCGGCCTGCTGTACCTCGACCTCGACGGCTTCAAGCTGGTCAACGACTCGCTCGGCCATCCGGCCGGCGACGAGCTGCTCTGCCACGTGACGCTGCGGTTGAGCGAGCGGCGCCGCACGATGGACCTGCTCGCGCGCCAGGGCGGCGACGAGTTCCTGCTGCTGCTGGCCGACCTCGACCGCGACGGGGCGGAGGGCGCCGCCCGCGGCGTGGCCGAGGACCTGCTGCGCGCGCTGGCCGAGCCGTTCTCGATCTCGGGCGCGGAGTTCCACATCGGCGCGTCGATCGGCGTCTCGCTCTACCCGCGCGACGCCGCCGACGCCGACGAGCTGCTGCGCCACGCGGACGCGGCGATGTACGCCGCCAAGAACGCCGGGCGCAACGGCGTCACGGTCTACACCGGCGACCCGCACGAGCCGCTGGAGCGCCTGTCGATGACCAGCCGCCTGCGCAAGGCGCTGGACCGCGACGAGCTCGTGCTGCACTGGCAGCCGATCGTCGACCCGCGCGACGGGGCGCTGCGCAAGCTCGAGGCGCTCATCCGCTGGCAGGACCCGTTCCGGGGCCTGGTCATGCCCGATGACTTCATCGCCTTCGCCGAGGAGACGGGGTTCATCGATCGCATCGGCGACTGGGTCGTCGGGGCGGTCCGCGACCAGGTCCTGGCCTGGCAGCGCGCGGGCTACGCGCCGCCGCGCGCGACGGTCAACGTCTCGCCGCGCCAGCTGCGCCGCCCGGACTTCGGCCAGCGGCTGCTCGGGCTGGTCGCCGAGGAGGGCGTCGCCGAGCGACTGACGGTCGAGATCACCGAGTCGGCGGCCATGGCCGACCCGTCGCGCACCGACCCGGTGCTCACCGAGCTGGCGTCCTCGGGCGTGGAGATCGCCGTCGACGACTTCGGCGCCGGCTACTCGTCGCTCTCGCGCCTGCGGACGATGCCGGTCCAGGTGCTGAAGATCGACAAGACGTTCCTGGAGGCCGTGCCGGACGACCCCGAGGCGACCGCGATCGTCACCGCGATCATCGAGCTGGCTGCGGCGCTGGGCATGGAGGCGGTGGCCGAGGGCGTCGAGAACGAGGCGCAGCGCGCGTTCCTCGTCGAGCGCGGCTGCCCGCTCGCGCAGGGCTTCCTGCTGGGGCGCCCGATGCCCGCGGCGGAGATCGAGCCGCTGCTGGCGCGGGCCGGCAGAGCCAGCGCTTCGTAGACTCCGCCCCGTGGAGATCTCTTACGACGCCGAGGGCCTCGTGCCCGTCGTCATCCAGGACTGGAGCACCGGCGAGGTCCTGACGCTGGCCTACGCCAACGCCGAGGCCGTCGCGCGCACGCGCGAGACCGGGGAGCTCCACCTGTGGTCGCGCTCGCGCGGGGAGCTGTGGCACAAGGGCGCGACCTCCGGCAACACGCAGGCCGTCAAGGCGCTGCGGGTCGACTGCGACGGCGACGCGCTGCTCGCGCTCGTCGAGCCCGCCGGCCCGGCCTGCCACACCGGCGAGCGCACCTGCTTCTTCACCGGCGACCTCGAGCCGCCCGCGCCGCACGAGGTGCTGCCGGCGCTGGAGCGCACGCTGCGCGCCCGCCAGGCCCAGCGGCCGGAGGGCTCCTACACCGTCGCGCTGCTCGACGACCCTGGCCACATCGGCGAGAAGGTCCAGGAGGAGGCCGAGGAGGTCGCCCGCGCCGCGCGCGAGGAGACCGACGAGCGCGTCGACAGCGAGGCCGCAGACGTCCTGTACCACCTGCTCGTCCTGCTGCGCTCGCGCGACCGCAGCCTCGCCGACGCCGCCGAGGTGCTTCGTGACCGTCGCAGCTGAGGCGACCGACGGCCTGCGCGTCGAGCCGTCGCTCGACGAGGTCCGCGAGCTCGCGCGCGACCACGACCTGATCCCGCTGCGCCACACGTTCATCGACGACTGCGAGACGCCGGTCTCGGCGTTCCTGAAGCTCCGCGGCCGCGGGGTGGGCGGGTACGCATCTCCGGCGTTCCTGCTGGAGTCCGCCGAGCAGGGCCAGCGCGTGGGCCGCTATTCGTTCATCGGCGTGCGCCCGCGCGCGGTCGTCCGCTGGTCGCTGGGCGACGACGGCGATCCGTACGCGATCGCCGAGCAGGCCGCCGCGCTGCGCCAGGCGACCTTCCCCGACGCGCCGCCGTTCTCGGGCGGCGCGGTCGGCTTCTTCGGCTACGACCTCGTCCGCACGGTCGAGACCACGCTCGGCGAGCCCAACCCCGACGTGCTCGGCCTGCCCGACATGGCGCTGATGCTCTCCGACGTGCTGGTGGTCTTCGACCACCTCAAGCACCTCGTGACGATCATGGTCAACGTCGCCGCCGACGACCTGGAGGCGTCCTACGCCGACGCGGTGGCGACGATCGCGAAGGCTCGCGGCCTGCTCGACGGCCCGGTGCCCAAGCCCGCGGCCGACCGCGCGCCGCGCCCCGTGCCGACCTTCGAGTCGAACATGCCGCGCGAGCAGTTCGAGGGCATGGTCGAGCGGATCGTGGAGTACGTCCACGCCGGTGACGCCTTCCAGGTCGTCCCGTCGCAGCGCTGGAGCGCCCCGCTGGAGGGCGTCGACCCGTTCTCGGTCTACCGCGGGCTGCGGGTCGTCAACCCGTCGCCCTACATGTACTTCCTGGACTTCATGGACTTCCAGATCGCCGGCGCCTCGCCCGAGCCGCTGCTCACGGTCACGGGGCGGCAGGCCTCGACGCGACCGATCGCCGGCACGCGGCCGATCGACGCCGACCCCGACGAGCTGCTCAACGACGAGAAGGAGCGCTCCGAGCACGTGATGCTCGTCGACCTCGGGCGCAACGACCTCGGCCGCGTCTGCGAGTACGGCTCGGTCAACGTCGACACGTTCATGGCGATCGAGCACTACTCGCACGTCATGCACATCGTCTCGTCGGTCTCGGGCATCCTGCGCCCTGAGATCGGCCCCATGGACGCCCTGCGCTCGATCCTGCCGGCCGGCACGCTCTCGGGCGCGCCGAAGGTCCGGGCGATGGAGATCATCGACGAGCTCGAGTCCGTCAAGCGCGGCGGCTACGGCGGCGCGATCGGCTACCTCAGCTACTCGGGCGACCTCGACACCTGCATCCACATCCGCACGGTGGTCATCAAGGACGGCACGGCCCACATCCAGGCCGGCGGCGGCACGGTCGCCGACGCCAAGCCCGCGTACGAGTTCGAGGAATCGGTCAACAAGGCCAAGGCCGTCAAGGGCGCGATCGAGCTGGCCGCACGGCAGCCGGACTGGGCGTGACGACTTCGTCGTCAGTGCGAGTTCGCCTGGGGGCGAACATCGCGGCCAAAGGGATCTCATGACTTCTGTCCTCATCGTCGACAACTACGACTCGTTCACCTACAACCTGTTTCAGTACCTCGGGGAGCTGGGAGCGACGGTGGACGTCGTGCGCAACGACGTCGCCACGATCGACGAGC
>DASYLT010000096.1:0-32591 GCA_036009425.1 Baekduia sp.
GCGCCGACGAGGAGGACCTGCTGGCCACCGGCTCCGCCGCCTACGCGATCCTGCTCGGCGCCCACGCCCGCGGGCTGGCGGGCTACTGGCGCACGATCGGCGTGCTCAACGAGCCGGCCGGCCGCGCCGCGATCGGCCTGCCCGGCGGCGAGCACGCCATCGGCCTGCTGCACCTCGGCACGCCGCGCCAGGAGCAGCGCCTGCCCGAGCGGGCGCCGCTGGCCGACGTGCTGACGTTCCTGGACTGAGCGGGCCGGGCGCCCCGCGGCCGCAGGCCGCCGGGACGGTCTAAGGTGCGGCGACGCATGGACGACGGCGAAGCAGGCCACCCGCGCAGGTCGACGGCCGCCGGCAAGGCCGCCCTGACGATCGGCGCGCTGGGCGTCGTCTTCGGCGACATCGGCACCAGCCCGCTGTACGCCCTGCAGACGGTCTTCGCCGCCGACCACCACGCGGTCCGGCCGACGCAGGCCGGCGTCTACGGCGTGATCTCACTCGTCTTCTGGACGATCACGATCATCGTCTCGCTGAAGTACGTGACGTTCATCATGCGCGCCGACAACGAGGGCGAGGGCGGCATCATGGCGCTGATCGCCCGCATCGAGACCGTCAAGCTGAAGCGGCGCTCGGCGCAGATGGGCCTCGTGGCGCTCGGGATCTTCGGGGCGTCGCTGTTCTACGGCGACGGGATGATCACGCCGGCGATCTCGGTCCTCTCGGCTGTCGAGGGCCTCGAGCTGGTCTCGCCGAGCCTCGACCAGCTCGTCGTCCCGATCACGCTGGTCATCCTCACGGTGCTGTTCGGCATCCAGCGCTTCGGCACCGGCGCGGTCGGCCGGGCGTTCGGGCCGGTCATGGCCGCGTGGTTCTTCCTGCTGGCGCTCGCCGGGCTGCGCCAGGTCGTCCACCACCCCGGCATCCTGCGCGCGGTGTCGCCCACCTACGGCATCGACTTCCTCCTGCACCACGGCTCCGTCGCGTTCATCGCGCTGGGCTCGGTCGTGCTGACGGTCACCGGCGCCGAGGCGCTCTACGCCGACATGGGGCACTTCGGCCGCTCGCCGATCCGGCGCGCGTGGTTCGCCCTCGTGTTCCCCGCGCTGATCCTCAACTACATGGGCCAGGGCGCGCTGATCCTGCACACGCCCTCGGCCATCGACAGCCCGTTCTTCCTGCTGTTCCCGCACTGGTCGCGCATCCCGATGGTGCTGCTGGCGACCGCCGCCACGGTCATCGCCTCCCAGGCGGTCATCTCCGGTGCGTTCTCGGTGACGCGCCAGGCCGTGCAGCTCGGCTTCCTGCCGCGGCTGACGATCCTGCACACCTCGCGGCGCGAGATCGGCCAGGTCTACGTTCCGGTGGTCAACTGGGGGATCTTCGTCGCGGTCGTGGCGCTCGTGGTCGGCTTCGGCTCCTCGGCGCGCCTGGCGTCGGCCTACGGCATCGCGGTGACCGGCACGCTCGCGATCGACACGCTGCTGTTCTTCGTCGTGGTCCGGGTGCTCTGGAAGAAGCCGCTGTGGATGGTCGCCGGCGGCCTCGCGTTCTTCCTGACCGTCGACCTCACCTACTTCGCCGCCAACCTGCCCAAGATCCACCACGGCGGCTGGTTCCCGCTGACGATCGCTGCGGTGATCTTCATGGTCCTCACGACCTGGCAGCGCGGCCGGCGGATCGTCACCGCCAACCGCACGACGCAGGAGGGTCCGCTGCGCGACTTCGTCGAGCATGTGCACCATCTCGACCCGCCGGCCTACCGGGCGCCGCGCACCGCGATCTTCCTCAACGCCTCGGCCAAGACGACGCCGCTGGCGCTGCGCGCCAACCTCGAGCACAACAACGTGCTGCACGAGGTGGTCGTCATCGTCTCGGTGGTCACCGAGCGGGTGCCCCACGTCCCCGAGATCCAGCGCGTCACGATCGACGACCTCGGCTACGCCGACGACGGCATCACCCACGTCAGCGCGCGCTTCGGCTTCCTCGACGACGTCGACGTGCCGCGCACGCTGCGCCGCGCGGCCAAGCGCCTGGAGGGCGAGGAGCACATCGACCTGCGCCGCGCGACCTACTTCCTGTCACGCATCACGATCGTCCCGACCGACGAGCCGGGCATGGCGCTTTGGCGCAAGAAGCTCTTCATCGCGATCGCCCGCAACACGTCCAACCCGGTGGCGTACTTCGGGCTCCCCGACGACCGGACGGTCGTGCTGGGCTCGCACGTGGAGTTGTAGGGGTTGGTCGACGGCTACGCCGCCGCCGTCGGCACGCGCCGGGCGATCTCCTCGTCGGTCAGCGGGTAGTGGCACGCCGCCACGTTGCCGCCTTCCTTGGGCTCGAGCAGCGGCTCTTCGACGTCGCAGTGGCCCTCGACGAACTTCGCGCAGCGCGTGTGGAAGCGGCAGGCGTTGGGTGGGTTGCTCGGCGACGGGACGTCGCCGCCCAGCACCTGGCGGTTCTTGTTGCGGGCCAGCCGCGGATCGGGCACCGGCACCGCCGACAGCAGCGCCCCGGTGTACGGATGGCGCGGGTGGTGGTAGAGCTCGTCGGACTCGGCGAGCTCCACGATCTTGCCGAGGTACATCACCGCGACGCGGTCGCAGGTGTGGCGCACGACCGACAGGTCGTGGGCGATGAAGATGATCGTGAGGCCGAGGTCGCGCTGCAGGTCGCGCAGCAGGTTGAGGATCTGCGCCTGGATCGACACGTCGAGCGCGGAGACCGGCTCGTCGGCGACGATCATCTTCGGCTTGAGCGCGATCGCGCGCGCCACGCCGATGCGCTGGCGCTGGCCGCCGGAGAACTGGTGCGGCAGGCGGTTGTAGTGCTCGGGGTTGAGCCCGACCATGTCCATCAGCTCCTGCACGCGCCTGCGGCGCTTGTCGTCGTCGGACTCGACGCCGTGGATGATGAACGGCTCGCCGATGATCGCGCCGACCGTCTTGCGCGGGTTCAGCGACGAGTACGGATCCTGGAAGATCATCTGCATCTCGCGACGCAGGGGCTTGAGCTCGCGGCGCGAGAGACCCGCGATGTCGCGCCCCTCCCACGTGATCGAGCCGGCGGTCGGCTCCAGCAGGCGCGTGATCAGCCGCGCGGTCGTCGACTTGCCGCAGCCCGACTCGCCGACCAGCCCGAGCGTCTCCCCGCGCAGGATGTCGAAGTCGATCCCGTCGACGGCGCGCACGGCGCCGACGTCGCGCTGGATCAGGAAGCCGCTGCGGATCGGGAAGTGCTTCTTGAGGCCGCGGACCTGGACGAGCGGCTCGCCGGCGGTACTCACTGGCCCGCCACCTCCTCGCCCGTCTGGCCCTCGGCCGACGGCGACAGCTTGTTGGTGGGGATCTCGACCTCCTGGAGGACTTCGTCGGGCGTGTCGCCCGCGCGCAGCCCGGCCCACAGGGAGCGGCGGGTCTCGGCCGGCAGCAGGCAGGCGACCTTGTGCGCGGGGTCGGCTCCGCCGGTCGGCTCGAGCGCCGGATCGACCTTCTTGTGCGCCTCGCGCACGTACGGGCAGCGCGGGTGGAACGAGCAGCCCGACGGCTTGTTGATGAGCGACGGCGGCCGGCCGAAGATCGGCACGAGCTCCTGGTCGCGCGGCGTGTCCAGCCGCGGGATCGACTTCAGCAGGCCCCACGTGTAGGGGTGCTCCGGCGCCGCGAAGATCGTGTCGGACTTGCCGTACTCCACGATCCGCCCGGCGTACATCACCGCGATCTCCTCGGTGACCTCGGCGACGACGCCCAGGTCGTGGGTGATCATCACCACGGCGGTGTCGAGCTCGGCCTGCAGCTTCTGGATCAGGTCGAGGATCTGGGCCTGGACGGTGACGTCGAGCGCCGTCGTCGGCTCGTCGGCGATCAGCAGCTTGGGGTCGTTGATGAGCGCCATCGCGATCATCACGCGCTGGCGCATGCCGCCCGAGAACTCGTGCGGGTAGCTGTCGATGCGCCGGCGCGGGTCGGGCAGGCCGACCAGGCCGAGCATCTCGACCGCGCGGTCGCGCGCCTTGGCCTTCGACACGTCGTTGTGGGACCGGTGGGCCTCGATCAGCTGGTCGCCGATCTTGTAGAACGGGTGCAGCGAGGACAGCGGGTCCTGGAAGATCATCGCGATCTCCCCGCCGCGGACCGCGCGCATGTCGGAGTCCGACGCGTTGAGCAGGTCGCGCCCGTCGAACGTGATCGAGCCGGAGATGCGCGCGTTGCTCGCGCGCGTCAGGCCCATCACGGTCATGCTCGAGACGGACTTGCCCGAGCCGGACTCGCCGACGATGCCGAGCGTCTTGCCGCGCTCGACCGAGTAGGTGATGCCGTCGACGGCCTGGACGAGACCGTCCTCGGTCTCGAAGTGGACGGCGAGGTCTTTGACCTCCAGCAGGGGCTGCGCCATGGCACTCACACTAGTAGCGCACGCGCGGGTCGAGGAACGCGTACAGGATGTCCACGACGAGGCTCATGATGGCCACGCCGGCGGCCAGCACGATCGTCGTGCCCTGGATCGTGGCGAGGTCGCCGCGCTGGATCGCGTCGAACGAGAGGCGCCCCACGCCGTCGATGTTGAAGACCGTCTCGGTGAGGATCGCGCCACCCATCAGGATGCCGATGTCCAGGCCGAGCACGGTGACGATCGGCGTGATCGCCGACCGCAGGCCGTGGCGGAGGACCACGCGCCGCTCGCTGAGGCCCTTGGCCCGGGCGGTGCGGATGTAGTCCTCCGACAGCGTCTCCAGCAGGTTGGAGCGCAGCAGCCGTGCGTAGATCGCGGCGAACGCGGCGGCCAGGACGAGCCACGGCATGATCAGGGCATGGCCCTTGTCGATCAGGCCGTGGGCGGTCTGGTAGGCGCCGGACCCCGGCAGGATCTTGAACTTGCCGATGTCGTCGCTGAAGAGGTACAGGCTCACCAGGCCCATCCAGTAGACGGGCGCGGAGATCGCCACCAGCGCGCCGCCCATGAGCAGGCGATCCCAGAACGAGCCGCGGGCGACGGCCGAGACCGTGCCGATGATCACGCCGCTGATGAACCAGATCGTCGCGGCGCCCAGCACCAGGAAGATCGTGTTCGGGAGCCGGCTGAACACCAGCGTCCGGACTTCCTGGTTGTTGGTGTAGCTGTTGCCGAAGTCGAAGTGGCGGACGATGTTCCAGACGTACTCGCCGTACTGCTGGTACAGCGGCTTGTCGAGCCCCAGCTGGTTGCGGATGGCGGCGAGGGTGTCGGCGGACGGTGCGCGTCCTGCGCGCAGCTTGGCGGGGTCGCCGCTCGGCAGCACGTAGAAGATGAGGAAGGTGATCGCGGTGATCACCAACAGCAGGAGGACCGTCCAGAGGAGTCGGCGAACGATGTAGGCGGCCATTGAGAAGTGTGGTGGTGGTGGCCGACCCCGGCGCGCCGCCCCGCCCGGAGGGCGGAGCGGCGACCGGTGTCAGACCGGGGGGATCGAGGTTGGTCGACCCCTACTTGATGGACGAGTAGGTGAAGTCCCAGAGCGCGAGGTAGGGGTTGGCGACCCCGACCACGTTCTTGGACCGGACCAGCGTCGTCTTGTCCCAGACGAACGGGATGGCGGGCGCGTCGGCGGTGATCATCTTGTCGATCTCGCCCCACGCCTTGTTGCGGGCGGCACCCTCGAGGAGGGCAGCGGACTTCATCGCCGCGTCGACCTTCGGGTCGTTGAGCTGCGGCAGGTTGTTGTTGCCGCCGTCCTTGGCGATCGTGTACCCGGCGAACGTGGGCTCGAGCATCGACTGCGGGTCGATGAAGTCCTTGAACCAACCGGCCGCGCCACAGACGGCGACCTTCTTGGCGGGGACCTGGCACCACTCGGTGTACGTCGAGTCCTGCGGCACGAGGCGCAGCTTCATCTTGAAGCCGAGCTTCTCGAACTGCGCGGCGGCGACCTCGGCCTGGGCCTTGCCCGGGTCGGCGTTCGCCGTGACCATCAGGAACTCCTCGTTCCCGGTGTACTTGCCGCTCGGGTAGCCGGCCTTCTTCATGTACGACGCGGCCAGGGCCGGATCGCCCGACTCGTTCTTCTTGCTCAGGAAGTCGAAGCCTGGACCGTCGAACCCGCCCGCCTCGGCGAAGCCGGGGAACTCCGGGGGCAGGAAGTGCGTCGGCAGGTCACCGGTGAACTTGCCGCCGCGCGCCAGCCGGGCCGCGTTGCGGTCGAAGCCCGCCAGGATGGCCTTGCGGACGTTGATGTTGTCGAACGGCTTGATCGTGGTGTTGATCGGGAACCAGCGGAAGCCACCGGACGGGACCTGGGTGTACTGGTCCTTGATGTTGGTGACGAGGTCCTTGAGGACGTTCGCCGGCGGGTTGGTGTCGAGGATCATGTTCTGACCCGCGATGACCTGCTTGGCCGAGACGTTGGCGTCCGACGCGTTGGTCTGGATGAAGATCTCGTCCAGGTACGCGGGGCGGTCGTCGGTCTTCGGGTCCCAGTTCGGGTTGCGGACCAGGTCGATGCTCTTGCCGGCCTTGTAGCCGACGAGGTTGCCCTTGGCGTCGTTCTTGACCATGTACGGGCCGGAGGCGACGACGTGGGTGTTGTAGGTCGACGGGTTCTTGGCGTCGAACGGCTTGGCGTACTCCTCGGGGACCGGGGTCGTGATGGGCATCACGAGCGCGGCGGCGAAGGAGACGGCCACGGCGTCCTGCAGCTTGAAGACGATCGTCTGGTCGTCCGGCGTGGTGATGCCGGAGATCGGCTTGACGCCCTTGGTCGGGGACTTCGGAGCGCCCTCGACCGGGAAGTAGGAGGCGTACTGGCCGCCGACGTTGACCGAGAAGAAGCGCTCGAAGGCGTACTTGATGTCCTTCGAGGTGACCGCGCGGTTGACCGGCGGGCTGAACTTCACGCCCGTCTTGAGCTTGACCGTGACGGTCTTCTTGTCGGCCGAGATCTGCGGCTCGCCGTCGGCGAGGTCCGGGATCGTCTTGGTCGGGTCCTTCGGGCCGATCGTGTAGAGCGTGCGGCCCATCGCGCCGTCGACCTGCTCACCGGCGGTGTAGTAGGTGTGGCCCGGGTCGAGGTAGTCGACGTCGGACGACGCCAGCATCGTCAGCTTGCCGCCCTTCTTGCCTGCGGTCGTATCCGGCGTACCGCCGGCGGGTGCTGCTGCGGCCGTCTTCGACGAGGTCGACGAAGAGTTGTCGTTGCCACCGCAGGCGGCGACAACGAGGGTGAGCGCGGCCAGCGAGCTCACCACGAGGAATCGGAGGCGATTCCCGGACATGGATGGTCCTTTCATTGGAACGTACGTACGTGCACTGCCTCGCACCGCGGTCTCCTCAGACACGGTGCGGCCTACTTCGAGGTACGGGGGTTGAGGGCATCCTGCAGTCCGTCGCCGACGATGTTGAACGCCAGCACGGTGATGAGCAGGGCCAGGCCCGGGAACGTCATGAACCACCACGCGTCCTGGAAGACGGACGTCGCGTCGGAGATCATGGCGCCCCACGAGGGCTTGGACGGGTCCACCCCGACACCGAGGAACGACAAGGCGGCCTCGTAGAGGATGTTCTGCGGGACGAGCACCGTCGAGTAGACGATGATCGGCGCCACGAGGTTCGGGAGGATCTCCCGGAAGATGATGCGGCGGTCCGGGGCGCCGAGCGAGCGCGACGCCTCGACGAACTCCCGCTCGCGCAGCGACAGCACCTGGCCGCGGATGATGCGCGCCATGTAGGGCCAGGAGGTGAGCACGATCACGAAGATCACGACCGTGAGGCCCGGTTGCAGCGCGCCGCCGAGGCAGCCCTGGACGCAGGCCACGCCGATGCCCACCGCCAGCACGAGCACCGGGAAGGCCAGCATGAGGTCCATGATCCGGCTCAGGCCGGTGTCGACGATGCCGCGGTAGTAGCCCGCGATCATGCCGAGCACGACGCCGAGCAGCACGATCAGGAAGGTGGAGATGAACGCCACCTCGAGCGAGATGCGTGCTCCGTAGATGACGCGCGACAGCACGTCGCGGCCGCGCTCGTCGACGCCGAACGGATGGGCGCTGGTCGGCCCGGTCGGCGATCCGAAGTCGTCGAGCAGGTTCGCGTTCTGGGTGTTCGGGTTCGGCAGCCCGAAGATCTTCACGATCAGCGGGCCGAAGATGCCGATGAACACCATGATCGCGACGATGCTCAGCGCGATGAGCGCGACCTTGTCGCGCCGCAGCCGTCCCCAGAAGAGCTCCAGGGGCGATCGGGCCGCGATCTCCGCGGCTGACTCGTCCGTCACATCGACGGGTTCGCTCTCGAGGAGCGTTTCAGGGGAACCGGTGCTCACGCTCCAGCCCCCGCGTGCGTGGTCTCGTACTGCTTGATGGGTCCCTCTCCCAGAAGCGTTCGACGGTCGCCGGACACGGGGGTCCCTGCACCTCCTCTGCGGGAGGAACCCCCTGGGCGAACCGCGCGCAGGCTACTCCTCTTCTGGGGGATATGTCAGGTGACTTGACCACACACAATCTCAGCTTCACGCAAGCTGCAGAGCCAAGCGACTCCACTCTGGACAAGTTCTCGCCAGGACGGTGTGCCAGATCGGCGGGCGCGGTGGTCGCCCGCCCGACCCGGCCTACCTGCCGATCCATGGAGACCATCGACCTCGGCCACCGGATCTCCCCGCTGGGCGTGCCCGAGGGCACTCCGGTCTACGACCCCGCGGGCCGGCGCATCGGCGTGGTCGACCAGGTCTCGCAGTGGCAGGGGATCTTCGACGGGCTCGTCGTCCACACGGTCCCGCTTCCCGGCCGCCACGTCTTCGCCGCACACGACCAGATCGAAGGGGCCTACGAGCGGGGCGTCCGGCTGGCCGTCGGGCGCGACGAGCTGCACGAGATCGAGAAGCCGCGCCGGCAGCGGCCCTTGGGCGACGAGAGCCGCTTGGAGGCCGCGCTGCGCCGCGCCTGGGACCGGATCCACCCCCCGCCTAGCTGAGGATCTTCACCGCCGTGGCGCCGGGCGCGTCGAAGTTGTGCTGGATCCGCATGTGCAGGTACCCCAGGCCCTCGAGCTGGGCCGCCCGGCGCAGCTCGCCGGCATCGATCGGCCGCATGCCCCCGTCGCGCACGAGCTGCGCGACCGCCTGCCTGGCTTCGTCGTCGTCGGTCGCGAGGAAGATGTCCAGTGGTTGGCCGCCGACCGCCCCGCTCAGCACCGTGCCCGCGAACGCGGTGTTGAAGGCCTTGACGACCGGGACGCCGTCGGGCGCCGCGGCGGCGATCGTCTGCGCCCCCGAGCCGTCGACGTCGGCCAGTGGCTCCATCGCGGCGATGTCGACCGGGTTGGTGGGGTCGACGATCACCTTGCCCGCCAGCTCGCCGGCGTGCTGGGTCACGACGTGCGGGGCCTCGGTGTAGGGCACGGCGAGCACGACGAGGTCCCCGGTGACCTCGTCGGCCGCGACGACGTCGCCCAGGCCCGTGAGCTCGTCGGCCAGCCCCTGCGCCTTGCTGATGTCGGTGCCGACGAGGCTCACGCGATGGCCGCCGGCCAGCGCCCGCGTGGCGATCGCGCGCCCCATGTTGCCCGTGCCGACGATCGTGACGTTCATCCCTGGCTCAGTAGGACAAGTGGGCGCGACCGCAACCGCGGACGCCCCGAGCTGGATTCGAACCAGCGGCCTTCCCCTTAGGAGGGGGACGCTCTATCCATCTGAGCTACCGGGGCGGGATGCCGCCCAAAGCCTACGACGGCAGGCGAACGACGGACACGAAGAACTCGTCGATCTGCCGGACGATCGACACGAAGCGGTCGAAGTCGACGGGCTTGGTGACGTAGGCGTTGGCGTGCAGCTGGTAGCTGCGCAGCACGTCCTCCTCCGCCTCCGAGGTGGTCAGCACGACGATCGGGATCGTGCGCAGATCCTCGTCGGACTTGACCTCCTGCAGGACCTCGCGGCCGTCCTTGCGCGGGAGGTTGAGGTCCAGCAGGACGAGGTCCGGGCGCGTGGCCTCGGCGTACTCGCCCTCGCGGCGCAGGAACGCGATCGCCTGCTCGCCGTCGTGGACGATGTTCAGGTTGTTGTGGACCTTGTTGAACTCGAACGCCTCCTGGATCAGGACGATGTCCCCGGGGTCGTCCTCGACCAGGAGCACCTCGATGGGGGTTCCGGCGGCCTTGGGAGTCATGGCGTGGCGTCCTCCTCGGGGACGGGCAGCGTGAAGCGGAAGCTGGCGCCGCCTTCGGCGCCCTCGGTCTCCAGGCGGATCTCGCCGCCGTGGTACTCGACGATCTTGCGGCACATCGCCAGGCCGATGCCGGTGCCGGAGTACTCCTCCTTGGGGTGCAGCCGCTGGAAGATCACGAAGATGCGGTCGGCGTAGCGCGGGGCGATGCCGATCCCGTTGTCGTCGACGGCGAAGGTGAAGGCATCGCCGTCGCGCTGGACCGACAGGCGCACGTGCGGCGGCTCGTCGCTGCGGAACTTGATGCCGTTGGCGATCAGGTTCTGCAGGAGCGCGGTCAGCAGGGAGCGGTCGCCGCGCACCGCGGGCAGCGGGCCGTCGACCTCGACGGTCGCGCCGGCCTCCTCGATGGCCGGCTCGAGGTTGCCGACGGCGTCGGCGGCGATCTCATCCATGTCGAGCAGGACGTGCTCGGCGCCGACGCGGCCCACGCGCGAGAACGCGAGCAGGTCGTTGATGAGGCCCTGCATCCGCTTGGCGCCGTCGACGGCGAAGTCGATGTACTGGTCGGCGCGCTCGTCGAGCTGGCCGTGGTAGCGGTGCTGGAGCATCCCGCAGAAGCTGGCGACCTTGCGCAGCGGCTCCTGCAGGTCGTGCGAGGCGACGTAGGCGAACTGCTCGAGCTCGGCGTTGGAGCGCTGGAGGTCGAGCGCCTGCTCCTCGAGGCGCGCGCGCGCCGCCCCAGCGGCGTCGAGCTCGGCGACGATCTTGCGGCGCATCGAGTCGACGTCGCCGCTGAGGCCGACGACGTCGCGAGGGCCCTGCACCGCGACGGGATGGCCGAACTCGCCGCGTGACACGCGCCGGGCGTCGCGGGCCAGCCGCGCCAGCGGGCGGGCCATCACGCGGCGCAGCGTCGCGCCGGCCACGAAGGCGGCGGCGAGCACGAGCAGGCCGGTGAGCAGCACCGCCCACTGGGCCGCCCGCGCCGCGTCCTGCAGGCGCCCGCGGGCGTCGGCGCGCGCGGCGGCGAGGTGGCCGTCCATCGTCCCGAAGGCGGCGCGCACGTCGTCGAACAGGCGGCGACCCTGCTGGAGCTGCGGCACGTCCTGCCCGGACGCGCCGCTGCGGCGCACCGCCAGGACGACGGGATCGGCGTACAGCAGGTGCCATGAGGTCGCCCGCACGCCGATGGTCCCGAGGTCGTCGGCCAGGCGGGGGACGTCGCCGGTGTCGGCGATCGCCTGGAGCCGGCGCCGCGCCACCGCGGCGTCGCGGCCGCCCGCGGAGAACGGCGTGAGGAACTCGCGACGCCCCGAGAGCGCAAAGCCGCGGATGCCCGTCTCCTGGTTGATGAGGCCGTTGAAATACTGGGCCGAGAGCACACGCCCGGGGTCGGCCCGATCCACCACCGCCGTGCGCGCAACCGTGAGGCGGTGCAGCGCGACGAGCGACACGCCGACGCCGATCAGCGCGACGACCACCAGCGCTCCCGCCGTGAGGGCGAGCCACTGGCCGCTGCGCAGCCGCGACATGCCGCCGCGGGCGGCGCCGGAGCCGTCAGCCATCGGCGCCGACCGTCAGCAGCAGCACGGCGACGTCGTCGGTGAGCTCCTCGCCGTTGAGCTCCCGGGCGGTCGCGATCAGGCGCTCGATCAGGGCCTGTCCCGGCTCCGAGGCGCGCGTGCCCGCCCGCTCGCGCACGAGGTCGACGAGGCGCTCGGACCCCAGCCGGGCTCCGTTGGCGCCCGTGCGGCCCTCGATCAACCCGTCGGTGTAGAGCAGCAGCTCCCAGCGATCGGGCAGCTCGAGCGCCATGCCGGCCCAGCCGGTCGCGCGCGCCCCGATGCCCAGCAGCGGCCGCGAGGACGGGCCCGGCAGCTCGGTCGCGGTCCCGGCGGCCAGCAGCACCGGCAGCGGATGGCCGGCGACCCGCAGGACGGCGGTGCGCCGGTCGGGCGCCACGGTGACCATGCAGGCGGTGGCGAAGACATCGTCGACCAGCCGTTCGTGGACCAGGACCTCGTCCATCGTGGCGAGCACCTCGTCGGGCTCGCGGCCGCCGAGCACGAGCGTGCGCCAGGCGATCCGCAGGCACACGCCCAGCGCGGCCGCGTCGGGATCGTGACCGCAGACGTCGCCGATCAGCAGGTGCAGCGTGCCGTCGCCGACCTCGACGGCGTCGTAGAAGTCGCCGCCCAGCAGCGTGCGGGCCCGGCCGGGCCGGTAGCTCGTGGCGACCGCCAGGCGCGGGTCGGCGACGATCGGCCGCGGGAGCAGGCCGCGCTCCAGACGGGAGTTCTCCTCGGCGTTGAGATGGGCCGAGCGCAGCTCGGCCTGCACGGACTCCGCGCGCTGGCGCTCGACGGCGTAGCGGATGGAGCGCGCGAGCAGCTCGCCGTCGACGCGGCCCTTCACGAGGTAGTCCTGCGCACCGGCGGCGACCGCCTCCAGCCCGCGGGCCGTGTCGGAGAGGCCGGTCAGGACGAGCATCGGGACGCCCGGCGCGGCGGCGCGCAGGCGGTGCAGGGCGGCCAGCCCGTCGGCGTCGGGCAGACCGAGGTCGAGCACGACGCAGGACACGTCGGCCGGCAGGACCGCCTCGGCACCGGCGACCGTGCGGGCGCGCGACACGTCGACGTCGAGGTCGGCGTCGTGCAGCAGCTCCTCGAACAGCAGCGCGTCGCCGTCGTCGTCCTCGACGAGCAGCAGCCGGAGGGCCGTCGGCTTCACGAGGCCCGTCTCGCTGGCGGTGCCCGGCGCGTGCACGGCGCCAACCTACACGCGTGCACGCCCTCCCGACGGCTCAGGAGCGGTCGGGGCGATCCGGGTAGACGTCGTCGATCGTCGCGCACGCGACGTATGGTGCACCCGCCGCCGCGGCGATCCGCTCGGCGCCGCCGGCCAGGCGGTCGAGCACGGAGACGACGCCCACGATCTGATGTCCCGCCGCGCGGACGGCCTCGATCGCCTGCAGCGTCGAGCCGCCGGTCGTCACGACGTCCTCGACGATCACGCAGCGGTCGTCCGCGTCCAGGAACGGCCCCTCGATGCGCCGCTGGAGCCCGTGCTGCTTCGTCTCCTTGCGGACGAAGAACGCCTTGCCGTCGAAACCTCCCGCCAGCGCGGCGCACGCCACCGGGTCGGCACCCATGGTCAGGCCGCCCACGGCGGTCGCCCCCCAGCCGGTCGCGTGCGCCGCCACGAGCGCGCCGAGCGCGCCGAACCCGGCGGGACGCAGGATCGCGCGCTTGGCGTCGACGTAGTACTGGGCGGTCGCGCCGCTGGTCAGCACGACCTCGCCGATGACGAGGGCATGGGTCCGTAGTTCGTCCACGAGGCGTTGGGTGGCGTCCATGAGCGGCCGTAGTCTATGCGCGTGCTGGAAAAGGCCCTGCGCCTCGCCGCGGTGATCTGCAGTCTCCTGGTGGTCGTGGGCTGGGGGTGGTTCGCCGCCAACGAGACCAACGCGGCGTCGAAGTCGACGCAGGCCGAGATCGCGGGCGTCGCCGCCACGCGCACGGCCGACCCCAGCCCGGACCAGGAGCGGGCGCGCGAGAAGGTCAACGGCCCGGTCCACGAGGCCGTCGACGACGCCAACGACGTGCTGCTGCGGCCGTTTGCGAGCGTCGCCTCCGGCAGCTCGAGCAAGTGGGTGCGCCGCACGGTGCCGGCGCTGCTGGCGCTCCTGGTCTACGGCTTCGGCCTGGGCCTGCTGGCCCGCTTCGCCGCCGGGCACTGATGTCCACGGGTTCCGCCGCCGCACCGGCGTTCGGAGCCCTGGGCGCGACCTAGCGGTAGACGTCCACGTAATCGCCGTACGCGATCCAGTTGAAGATCGACACCGCGTCCGGGACCGGCGCGCGGAGGCAGCCGTGGCTGGCGGCGAAGGTCGGGACCTCGGCGTAGCCGTGGATGCCGTAGCCGCCGTGGAAGTAGCTCGTGAAGACCATGCCCTTGGCGTTGGTGCCCGGGGTCTTGGAGTACACGCGGTAGCTGCCGAGGATCGTCGGCGTCGACGGCTTGCCCGACGAGATCGGGTAGATCCGCTCGACGCGGCCGCCGCGGATCAGCGCCAGGACCTGCAGCGAGAGGTCGGCCTCGACGTGCTTGCCCTGCTGGGGGAAGCGCACCCTGAAGTGACCGGCGCCGTGGGCCAGCTTGCGAAAGACCTCCTTGGAGGCCTCGCTCGTGCGCGCCATGCCGGTGACCTTGCGGAACGCCAGCACCGCCCGCGAGGTCCGAGCGTCCAGGACGCCGGGCCGGCCGGTGACGTAGCCCAGGGCCTTCAGCCGGCTCTGCAGCACGCGCACCGCCAGGCCCTTGGACCCGGGCGCGGCGCGCAGCGGCAGGACGTCGACGCCGCGGCCCCGCGCCACCATCGTCAGCTGCTGCGCCGTCGCCCGGTGGCTGGCGCGCACCGTGATGTGCCCCGCCGAGCGCGTGCGATAGCCCAGGACGAACGTGCCCGACGTGCCGCTCTTGGCGGCCTGGACCGAGACGGCGCGGCTGGCCAGCTTGCGCGTGCCGCGGTAGAAGCGGACGGTGACCTTCTGCCCCGGCACGTAGGGCTTGACCGTGCCGCGGACGCGGATCCGATCGCCCGCCAGGACGCTGGCGGCCTTGCCGTTGACGCGCTCCAGGGTCAGCGACAGCGTCCCCGCGGCGGCCGGCGGCGCGACCGGCACGGGGACCGTCGGCGCCGGGGTGGCGGTGGTCGGCGCGGGCACGGCCGAGGTCGGAGCGGGGTCCTGCGCGGCGGCCGGACCGGCCGCGACCAGCGCGAGAACGACGGGCGAGAGAGCGATCAGGCGGCGCATGGGCGCCGCCATCGTACCGGCGCCCGGGGCGCCGTCAGGCTGTTGGCGCGGCGACCGTCGCCGGCGGCCCTGAGGCGGCGGGGCGCCCCGACGGCCAGAACCGCAGCGCGAGCTTGATGATGAGGGCGATGGTCAGCGGCGCCCCGACGAGCACGATCGGCACCTGCCAGCTCCATCCCTCGCTGCTGCTCATCGCCACCGCGTTGTTGAAGCAGTGCAGCGCGATGCCGGGATACAGCGACCCGGTGTACTCGCGCAGCAGCGCCAGGCCCATCCCCAGCAGCGCCAGCGGCACGATGAAGGCGATCGGCGAGCCGAAGACGTGCACGATCCCGAAGGCCAGGCCGGTCAGCGCGACGGCGGGCAGAACGCCCATGCGCCGCAGCGCGCCGTAGAAGTAGCCGCGGAAGAAGAACTCCTCGGCCAGCGGAGCGCAGACGGTCACGACGAACGTCACCGCGATCAGCGCCACGGTGCTGTCGCCGGCGCCGAGGTCCTCGGTGATCGTGTCCTTGGCGTTGGGCTCGCCGATGACCTGCAGCCAGACGTAGCTGGCGACCACGAAGACGAGGTAGCCCGCGACGATGAAGCCCACCGCACGCCAGAACGGGGCGGGGCGCAGCCCGAACTGCTCCGGGCGGGGCGGGGCGGTCATGCGCGCGAAGAACAGGGCCGCCCCGATGAGGCAGGCGTCCTGGACGACGACCGCGAGGATGCTCACCGACGCCGGCGTGTGATCGATGGAGCCGACGAAGATCGCGCCGATCCCGCCGAGCAGGAGGGCCGCGACGATCGCGGCGGCGAAGCCGGCCAGCAGGGCGGCGGGCGCCGTCCACGGGGGCCACGGCGGCGGCAGCGTCCCCCTGCTGGGCGCGCCGTCGGGGCGCTCGGGGCGCTCGGGCGGGGAGGGGTGACCGGCGGCCGGCACGCTCGTCATCGCTAGGGAAGATAGGCCGCCGCGAGCGCGGGCAGCCCGCGTAGGTCCTCGAGCACCGCCACGCCGGGCGGCGCCGCCGCCCCGTCGCGCGCGACGAGCACCGCCAGGATGCCCGCCGCGCGGGCGCCGTCCACGTCGGCGGCGACGGTGTCGCCGGCGTGCAGCGCCGCGCCGGGCGCGACGCCGCCGGCCAGCTCCAGCGCTCGCGCGAAGATCGCCGGGTCCGGCTTGGCCGCCCCGCACTCGGCAGAGCTGATGGCCGCGTCGACCAGCGGCGCCAGGCCGGTGTCGGCCAGCACGCCGTGCAGCGAGACGTCCCAGTTGCTGACGACGACCAGCCGCGTCGCCCCGCCGTCGCGCAGGGCCGCCAGCGTCGCGGGCACCTCGGGGTAGGGCCGGAAGCGCAGGCTGGCCAGCAGCGCGGCGCGCAGATCAGGCAGCCCGCGGGCGTGGGGCGGCAGCGCCGCGTCGAGGACCGCGGCGCACCGGTCGCGCAGCTCCTCGAGGCGCTCGGCGTCGGAGGCCTCGTCGTGGTGGGCGCGGTAGAAGGCGATCTCGGCGCGGAGCGCGCTCCGCGCCTGCTCCTCGGTGACCTCGACGCCGCGCGCCGCGAGCTCGGCGCGCAGCAGCGGCCAGGGCGGCTCCAGCTCGAGCAGGACGCCGAGCGCGTCGAGCAGGACGGCCCGCTGCGGCGCCACTCCTAGGCCACCCAGTGCCAGGTCGAGAACAGCGCGCTGCACGCCGCCAGGCCCGCGGCGAACACCGTGAGCACCGCGGTGCGCCGCCACGCCGGCCCGCGCGCCAGCCACCAGCCCAGCCAGATGAAGAGCGGGAACAGCACGCTCTCGAAGCGCACGAGCGACATCAGCGGCTGCGGCGCGACCGGGTAGGACAGCGGCAGCAGCAGCGCGGCCAGCGCGTAGGCGCCGTAGGCCGGCGGCAGCCGGCGCAGCGCACCGATCAGCGCGGGCACGGCGATGACCAGGCAGGCAAAGAGGGCGATGTTGTGGCGCCCGATGGCCATCGGGTCGCCCGCCGCCTTGGTGAAGTACACCGGATCGTCGGACCCGTGCGCGAGTTGGCGCGCCCCGTCCCAGGCCGCCACCGCGCCGTCGCGCACCCCGGCCCACGGGCCGGCCAGGCTGCGGTGCCAGGTGTCCTGCGCCGAGAACGGCGCGTCGGCCGGGTGACCGGTCAGCGCCAGGTATGCGCAGAACGCGGCGAGCCCGAGCGGCACGAGCGCCAGCCACAGGACGTCGGTCGTGCGCGCCTCGCGCGCCCGTCGCGCGTCGAGCCACAGGAGCGCGAGCGGCACGAGCAGCACGAGGCCCGCGCTGCGGGTCGCCGCCGCCAGGGCGCCCAGCAGCCCCGCGACGACCCAGCGGCGCTGCCGCGCGGCCAGGACCGCGCCGACCGACACCATCAAGAAGAGCGACTCCGAGTAGGCCGCCGAGAACCACAGCCCGCCGGGAAACAGCGCCAGCGAGAGCACGGTCCAGCGTGCGGCCTGCTCCCCCACCTCGATCACCGCGAGACGGTGCAGCGCCGCCAGTGCCACGACGAACGCCGCGCAGGACACCGCGATCGCCGCCAGCAGCGGCGAGCCCAGCATCCCGCCGATCCGCACCAGCAGCGGGTAGAGCGGGAAGAACGCGGTGCGGTCGCCACCGTCGTAGCCGGAGTGGGCGATGCTGAGGAACCACACCGAGTCCCAGCGCGCGGCAGGCGCGACGAGCAGGTCGCCGAAGGCGCCGAACGGCCGCGTGAGCCCGGCGGGATCGAACGCGACGCGGTGCCCGGCATGCACGCCCCAGACGGCGATCGCGCCGATCCCGGCGACCCACACGACCACCCGCGAGAGCCAGAAGGCGCGCCACGCGACCGCGAAGTCCGCCCGCCACCCGGGCGCGGCCGGCCGCGGCGACGCCTGCGGCTTTTGTACGGTCACGCCCACGTGTGGCACATCGTCGCAGCCCAGACCTTCCTCGATAAGTACGACAACCTGTTCACCGCGGTCGGAACGATCTTGTTCGCCGTGGTCGCGGTGGTACTCGTCGACCGCTTCCTGGTCCGCCGCGCCGGGCGGCTCGCGCTCGCCGTCGCCGGCGAGCGCGGCCTCTCGCGCGATGCGGCGACGCGGCTGCGCTTTGCGCGCCGCGCCATCGAGGCGGTCATCATCGTGGTCGCGATCGCGGTCGCGCTGTCGCAGTTCGACTCGCTGGACCGCGTCGGGCGCACGATCCTCGCCTCGAGCGCCATCACCGCCGCCGTGGTCGGCTTCGCGGCGCGCCAGACGCTGGCCAACGCGGTCGCCGGGATCATGCTGGCCATCGTGCAGCCGATCCGCATCGGCGACCTCGTCACGTTCGAGGGCGAGACCGGCACCGTCGAGGACGTCGGCCTGACCTACACCTGGCTGCGCAACGGCGCCGATGCGCGGATCCTGATCCCCAACGAGCGCCTCGCCGGCGGCGTGCTGCGCAACGACTCGATCCGCACCGCCACCGTCGAGGTCGAGGTCTCTCTGTGGCTGGCGCCCGATGCCGACGAGGCCGCCGCGCTCGCGGCGCTCAACGAGATCGACGGCGTCCGCGCCCGCATCGCCGAGATCACCCACGAGGGGCTGCGGATCCTCGTCATGGGCCTCCCCGGACCGCCGGCCGAGCGCCTCGCCCAGGAGGGCGAGCTGCGCGCCACCGCCCTCGCCGCGCTGCGCCAGGCCGCCGTCCGCTGAACGCGATCGGCGAGAGGGTTCGGCCGGGCTGGGTAGAATCACGCTCCTGCGTGCGTGCCCTGGGGAGGGGCTGACCGCGCCCGCCACCCCTATGTCCCGCCGCGAACGACAGCGCCGCCGCCGTCGCAACAAGGGCGGTCCCGCCCGCCCCCTTCTGCTCGCCTTCGGCGTCGTGGTGCTGTTCGGCGCCCTCGGCGTGCTCGGCGCGGTCGGCTGGGTCGTGTCGGTGGCGACCTCGGGCCCGTCGCTGGACAGCATCAAGCCCCAGGACCAGGGCGCGGCGTCGGTCATCTACTCCGCCGACGGCCACCGCCTCGGCTTCATCAGCACCGACGTCCTGCGCACGCCCGTCACCGGCGGCCAGATCCCGCAGGTCGTGCGCGACGCGACGGTGGCCATCGAGGACCGGCGCTTCTTCGACCACAAGGGCGTCGACTTCGAGGGCGTGGTGCGTGCCGCGGTCAAGAACCTCGAGTCCAAGGACGACGTGCAGGGCGGCTCGACGCTGACGATGCAGCTGATCCGCAACCTGTACACCAAGAACAACGTCCGCACCGGCGTCGAGGGCTACAAGCGCAAGATCCGCGAGGCCAAGCTCGCCGAGGAGCTCGAGAACAAGCATCCCGGCCGCCGCGGCAAGCGCTGGATCCTCGACACCTACCTCAACAACGTGCCGTACGGCACGGTCGGCGGCAAGACCGCGGTCGGCATCCAGGCCGCCGCCCGCATCTTCTTCGACAAGCCCGCCTCCAAGCTCACCCTCGCCCAGGCCGCGCTGCTGGCGGGCCTGCCGCAGGCGCCGTCGCTCTACAACCCGTTCTTCAGCGCGGAGCGGGCCCAGGCGCGCCGCGACGACGTGCTGCGCCGGATGGCCGAGCAGGGCTACATCACCCCGGCCGCCGCCGCCCGGGCGATCAAGCAGCCGCTCGGCGTCAAGAAGAACGGCTACTACTCCAAGAAGCGCGAGAGCTACTTCTACGACTACGTCCGCCAGCAGCTCGTCGACGAGTACGGCCCCGACAAGGTGCGCGCCGGCGGCATGCACATCTACACGACGCTCGACCTCAAGATGCAGAAGGCCGCGCGCAAGTCGCTGGACGACAGCCTGGCCGGGACCGACCGCTCCGGGGCGATCGTCTCGGTCGACCCGCGCAACGGCGACCTCAAGGCCATGGCCTCGACCGCCACCTACGGGCAGTTCAAGTACAACCTCGCGTCCCAGGGGCACTACGCGGCCGGGTCGACGTTCAAGGTCATGGTGCTGATGACCGCCCTGCGCAAGGGCGTGAACCCCGACACGACCAGCTACACGTCGATGCCGCTGAAGTTCAACGACCCCAAGTGGGGGCCGATCGACGTCCAGACGTACTCCCACAGCTACATCGGCCGCGCGAACCTCGTCCAGGCGACGCTGCAGTCCGACAACTCGATCTACCAGCAGCTCGACCTCGACCTCGGTCCCGAGGAGGTCAAGAAGACGGCGGTCGACATGGGCATCAAGTCCCCGGTCGACGCGCTGCCCGCCGCCGCGCTCGGCGGCCTGACCAAGGGCGTCACGCCGCTGGAGATGGCCAACGCCTACGCCACGATCGCGTCGGGCGGCTGGCGCAACCGCGTCAGCGCCGTCAACAAGGTCTGTTTCCCCAAGCGCCTGGGCGGCTTCACGTGCCAGCGCGAGAAGAAGCACCGCCACCGCGCCTTCCCGGACGGCGTGACCAGCAAGGCCACCGAGATCCTCGAGAAGAACGTCCAGGCGGGCACCGGCACCAAGGCGCAGATCGGCTGCCCGGCCGCGGGCAAGACCGGCACCGTCGACGACTTCACCGACGCCTGGTTCGTCGGCTACACGCCGCGCCTGGCGACGTCGGTCTGGGTCGGCCACGCGACCGACCGCCGCACGCTGGGCCCCGGCGCCGCCGGTGGCGAGGTCGCCGCGCCGATCTGGGGCGCGTACATGAAGACCGCGCACGGCAAGTACTGCGGCGCGTTCCCGGCGCCGAAGAACCCGTTCGTCTCGTCGCCGTTCTTCGGCAAGTACGCCAAGACGGGCGTCAAGGACAACAAGGTCGACCCGAGCAGCTACCAGAAGGACACCAACGGCGGCTCGGCGCTGGAGACCGGCAAGGCCAAGGGCACCGGCGGCACCAACGCCGACGGCACCACGAAGTACCCGCCCGACCAGTACCAGACGCCGCCTCAGGCGACGCCGAACACCACGACGACGGGCAATGGCGGCGGCACCGGCGCGGTGACGCCGACCACGCCGGCGACTCCCGCGACGCCCGCGACCCCCGGGACGCCGACCACCGGCGCCGGCGGCGGCACGGCGCCCCCGCCGTAGGCGCGTTCGCGATACCACGTCCTCTTGTCGGGGCTCATCCACCCCGGTACGGTCTCCGGCACGATGACCAAGGAGGACAAGGTCGAGTTCGAGGGCGAGGTCACCGAGGCCCTCCCGAACGCGATGTTCCGCGTCCACCTCGACAACGACCACGAGGTCCTCGGCCACGTGGCGGGCAAGATGCGCCGATTCCGGATCCGCATCCTGCCGGGCGACCGCGTCCGCGTGGAGCTCAGCCCGTACGACCTCAACCGGGCGCGCATCGTCTACCGACATCGGTGAACGCCCGCCTGGGGGGCGAGGGCGCGAGCTCGACAGGGGCTCCCCCGCGCGGCCTGTAGCGTGCCGGTCGCATGGGTGAACACGCCCTCATCGCGGCCTTCCAGCAGCTGCTGACCAACCGCTCGCCGCGCGTCGTGCGGTGGTCGGGCGACGACTGCGCCGTCGTGCGCGCGCGCCCCTTCCAGGCCGTCAGCACCGACGCGATGGTCGACGGCGTGCACTTCCTGCTCGATCACCCCGACGTCACGCCGGCCGACGTCGGGCACCGCGCGCTGGCCGGCGCGCTGAGCGACCTGGCCGCCATGGGCGCCGACGCGGGCGAGGCCTACGTCGCGCTCGGCCTGCCGCCGGGGCTCTCCAGCGCCGACGTCGTCGCGCTGGCGGGCGGCATGGAGGAGCTGGCGCGGCGCACCGGCACGACGATCGCCGGCGGCGACGTCACCCGCGCACCGGTGCTCACCATCGTCGTCACGGTGGTGGGCTGGGCCGAGCGCGAAGCGGACCTGATCGGTCGCGACGGCGCGCAGCCCGGCGACGTCGTGGTCGTGACCGGGCCACTCGGCGGGTCCGGCGCGGGGCTGGCGATCCTCCGCGGCGAGGCGGTCGGGCCGCCGGCGCTCGTGCGCCGCCACCTGCGGCCCGAGCCACGCCTGACCGCCGGCCGCGCGCTGGCCGCCGCCGGAGCACACGCGATGATCGACCTCTCCGACGGCCTCGCCACCGACGCCGAGCACCTGGCCCAGGCGGGCGGCGTCCGGATCACGATCGACCTGGCGGCGCTGCCGCTGGAGGCGGGCGTCGCCGAGGTGGCACGGCAGCGCGGCATGACCGGCCCGGAGCTGGCGGTCACCGCCGGCGAGGACTACGAGCTGTGCGCCTGCCTGGACGCCGCCGCGGCCGCCGCGCTGGGCGAGGCCGTGACGGTCGTCGGGCGCGTGACCGCGGTGCCGGGCGCGGGCCTGCCGGGGCTCACCCTTGCGGGCGCCCCGGATGCCCGGCCGCTACGCGGTCATCAGCACCCCGTCGGGTGATCCTCAGCGCACTGGTGCGCCGAGCGTGCGCCGCGCGCAACAGCGCCTCGGCGACCAGATGGGCGTCCACGACGTATGCGTCGTCGCGGACCTGAGCCTTGAGCTCCTTCGCGTACATGTTCCCTGCCTTGCGTCGACCACGTCGGTCGACATCGCCTCCCGGCTGCACCGCCCCCGACCGGAAGGGAATGGGGCGGGTGCGCACCGGGCTGCTGTACGTGTCGGTTCAGGACGGGTGAGACGCGAGCGGCTTGGCTTGAAACTCCGACCCTTGTCCAGGACGGGCCGATCCCAGGGGGACGACGGCGGCCAATCGCGCGAAGACCACGATTCGCTGAGCAGCGCTGAACAACGGGTGACACGCCGAAAGCACGAGGCGGTCCTGGGCGGCGCGGCGCAGGATCCACACCGCGTCGGCGGCGACGATGCGGGTGCGCTGCACCCGGTAGGTGAAGGTCGCGTACGGCATCTGCACGGTGATCCGGTCCCCCGGGCGCAGCTGGTCGAGGTGGCGGAAGGGCGCCGCGTAGGTCGTCCGGTGCCCCGCGATCGCGGACGTTCCCGGCACGCCGGGCAGCGGCGTGCCGTCGTAGGTGCCGGGCCCCTTGCGCAGGTCGCCGGGGTCGGAGCCCTTGACCACGACGAAGTCCGCACCCAGACGTCCGATCTTCAGGCGGCCGATCGCGTCGCCGGGCGCGGTGCGCCGCTGCAGCGAGCGGGCGAGGAACGCGATTCGCCGCCGCTGGTCGTCCAGGCCGGCGAGCGCGCGGGCCTCCAGGCGCGTCGGGCCGCGCGCCTCGAGACGTCGCAGGTCGCCGTCGAGCCCGTGCTGGCGGATCCGCGTCTGCAGCGCGGTGACCGGCTCCTGCCACACCAGCGTCGTCGCGGCGTCGGCCAGCACGAGGGCGCCGGCGACGATCAGCACGGTCGACAGCGCGCGGACGATCCGGCGACGCCGTTCCGGGGCCGGCGCGCGCACCACTAGCGCTGCCGCAGGCCCGAGGGGGTCCCGCCCAGCGAGCCCGGCCCGGCGTAGCTGACCGGCCCGCGGACGGTGACCTCGTCGGGATCGTCGTCACGCGGGCGGCGGCGGCGGATGGCGAGCAGGCCGGCGCCCACCGCGCAGCCCCAGACGAAGCTCCATAGGACCCACGAGCCGACCGGCACGTGGCCGCCGGCGACGAGGATCGTCCAGAACCACGCGCCGTGCACCGGCCCCATGCCGAACGCCCGGGCGTCGAGCAGCCCGACGAGCGCGAGCGGGAACAGCGCGAGCACGACGATCGCCAGCGACGCGCTGCGCGGCAGGCGCAGGTCGGGCGTCAGCGCCCACGGCCAGATGTGCGCCGCAGGGACGACGAGCATCGCGGCGTACGGGTTGCCGAGCCACAGCGCCCCTGCGACCGCGACGGTCGTCAGGCCCAGAGCGACCACGCCGCCCGGTGCGTCCGAGCTCGGCGAGCGCCGGGTGGGGCGCGCGGCGCCCGTGGCGTGCAGCAGCGCGGGCCGCGCGACGAGCCAGCCGAGGGCGAAGACGAGCAGGATCGCGATGAACGCGACGACGGGCCCGGCGCCGAGCTTCAGCGCGTCCGGCGGCACCGGGGCCCCGGGCGCGACCGCGATCAGCCCGACGCCGGCCAGGACGAGTGCGAACAGGCAGGCCAGCAGGAACGGCACCGCGCCGGCCAGCGCCCAGACGCCCCAGGCGCCCAGCGGCTCGTGGCGGCGGCGCAGCCGTGCGAGGGCGTCGACGCCCATCAGCAGCGGTGGCAGCAGCAGCGTGCCGACCAGCAGCCGCATCGCCCAGCCGGGCAGGACCTTGCCGCGCAGGACGAGGCCGTCCTGGGGCGGCGCCGCGAGGTCGCGGAAGTTGTCCAGGGCGTAGAGGACCCGCAGGCCGGCGCGGCCGAAGCCGCTGATCCGGTTCTCGTCGAGCGGCGCGTCGGCGGCCGGCGGGCGCTCGCCGCTGGCCGACAGCAGCACGGCCGGCTGGCCGGCGCGCAGGAACGGCCCCTGCTCGGAGATCGTGACCGGCACGGCCAGCCTCAGCCACTGCGTCAGCGCACGCGGCGCGCCCGCGTCGGTGCCCAGCTCGGCACGCACGGCGGCCTGGAGGGTGCGCTGCAGCTGCAGCGGGGCCTGGCCCACGTCGTTGGAGGTGCCGACCACCAGCGGGCGGCGGCTGCGCGCGCCGGCGACGTCGCCGATGACCAGGACCGCATCGGCGCGGCCCTGGAGCCGGCGCGCCTCCTCGGCGGCGCCGGCGAAGCCGCCGCTGCCGCCCGTGGTCGAGATGAACGTGATGGTGCGGCGCAGGCGCCCGTCGGCCGCCACGCGGGCCAGCTCCAGCAGCGCGGCCGTGGCGGAGAGCTCGGCCTTCGCTCCGTGGCCCGCGGCGTCGCGGTGGGCCACGACGACGATCCCCGGCCCCGGGACGCCCGGGCGCGTGGCGACGACGTCGACCAGGTCGCGCTCGCCGTCGATCGTGTCGCCCGTGAAGCGGTGCTCCTCGACGGTGCCCGGCACGGTCTTGCGCAGCTGCGTGGCGATCTCGCCCGCCAGCCGGGTGTCGGCCGCGCTGCCCGGCCGGCGGTCGGGATAGCGCTTGGCCAGGTCGTCGAGCGTCTGCTGTGCCCGGATCCCGTCGAAGGCCTCCGGGTTGAGCGTCGTCCCGATCGGACGCGGACGATCCTGGAGGGAGAACGCCGCCACCAGCAGCGCGAGGAGCACGGGCACGAACGCAACGCGGTAGAGGCGCGGATCGAGCATGCGCCTACAGTGTCTCTCACCCGATGGCCGAACGCGCCCCCCGGATCCTCCTCGCAGACGACGAGCAGTCGATCCAGACCCTGCTGAGCTTCCCATTGCGCAAGGACGGCTACGAGGTCACGACGGCCTCCGACGGGCGCGAGGCCCTCGCCCGCTTCAGCGAGAGCAAGTACGACCTCGTCGTCCTCGACGTGATGATGCCGCGCATGGACGGCCTCGAGGTGTGCCGCCGCATCCGCGCGCGCCACAACGTCCCGATCATCATGCTCACGGCCAAGGCCGAGGAGATCGACAAGGTCCTCGGCCTGGAGCTGGGCGCCGACGACTACATCACCAAGCCCTTCTCGCTGCGCGAGTTCCGCAGCCGGGTGCGGGCCGCCCTGCGCCGGGCGGGCATGCAGACGCAGTCCGAGCCCGAGGCCGACGACCTGCCGCTCACCGTCCACGAGCTCGAGATCGACCCGGCCAAGCGCGCGGTCCGGGTGCGCGACGACACGGTCGAGCTGACCTTCGTGGAGTTCGAGATCCTCAACGCCCTGGCCCGCAACCCGGGGCGGGTGTTCACCCGCGACATGCTGCTGACGCGGATCTGGGGCGACAGCGCCTACCGCGACCCGCGAACCATCGACGTGCACATCCGCCACCTGCGCGAGAAGCTCGAGACCGACGCCAAGGATCCCGAGTACCTCTTCACGGTGCGCGGCGTCGGGTACCGGTTCCGCGACGAGGCGCGCTGAGTCCGGCAAGAATCCGGCGGCGCGCATGAGATCGCTCCGCACCCGCCTGGCGCTGGCCGTGTTCGTGATCGTCCTCGGGACGGTCGCGATCGTCGGCGTGGGCGTGATGCGCTCGCTGCAGGACTCCTTGCGCCACCAGGCGCTCCGCGAGCTGCAGGCCGACGGCCAGCGCTACTCGCACGCCATCGACGCGGCGATCGACCGCGGTGCATCGGCCGGGCGCATCAACGGCCTGGTCGTCGACGCGGCCGACGGCTCCAACGCCCGCGTGACGCTGCTGGGCATGTACCGGCAGGCCGGCGACCTGCAGACGTGGTTCAAGTCCGACTCGACCCGCCAGGTCGAGATCCGCGACCTGCGCTTCGACGTCGCCACCGACGCCGGGCGGACCGGCCGCCCCGTCACCGGCGTCGAGTCGGGCGACAACGGCCGCGTCGGCGAGGCGGCGATCCCGCTGCTCTACCAGGACCCGCGCACGCATCGGCGGGTCGTCGGCAGCGTCCTGGTCTTCTCCAAGCCGCTGGACGACATCACCGCCGACGTCGCGCTGGTGCGCAATCGCCTGCTGACCTCCGTGGCGATCGGCCTGATGCTCGCCGCGCTCGCCGCCTGGCTGGTGGCGCGGGCGCTCGGCACGCGCGTGCGGCGCCTGGAGGCGGTCGCCAGTCGCGTCGCCCAGGGCGATCTCGCCGCCCGCTTCCCGATCGACTCGCGCGACGAGCTCGGCCAGCTCGCGCGCACGCTGGAATCCATGCGCCACCAGCTCGCCGAGCTCGACGACGCGCGCAAGCGCTTCATCGCGATCGCGTCGCACGAGCTGCGCACGCCGCTGTTCAGCCTCGGCGGGTTCCTCGAGCTCCTCGAGGAGGAGGACCTCGACGAGGACGACCGGCGCCGCTTCGTCGCGCAGCTGCGCCAGCAGGTCGGGCGGATGCAGAAGCTCGCCACCGACCTGCTCGACCTGTCCAAGCTGGAGGCCGGCTCGCTGGAGCTGCGCAGCGAGCGCCTCGACCTCGGCACGGTGGCGCGCCAGGTCGCCGGCGAGTTCAGCCCCGCGCTCAGCAGCCACGACTCCCACCTCGAGCTCCGCCTGCCGCCGCGGCCGATCGAGGTCGACGGCGACCCGGAGCGCATCGCCCAGGTCATGCGCATCCTCATCGACAACGCCATCACGCACACGCCGCCCGGCACCGACCTCGTCGTATCAGCCTCACGGAGGGGCGATCGCGCGCGGCTGGGAGTGGGGGACTTCGGACCGGGTATCCACCGCACCATGCTTCCGCGCATCTTCGAGCCGTTCGTGACCACCGACGACGCCCAGGGTTCGGGCCTGGGCCTCGCGATCGCCGGTGAGCTGGCCGAGCGCATGAACGGCCACCTGGCCGTCGACAGCCAGCCCGGCCGCACGACGTTCACGCTGGAGCTGCCGGCATGACCGCAGGGCGGGCGGCGCGCGCGGCCACGGGCGCCCTCGCCGGACTGGCTCTTGCACTGGGCGCCGCGGCCTGCGGGCGCGACAGCAGCGGGGGCGGCGGCGGCACGTCGACGGCCCCGGCGCCCGGCAGCACGCAGACGGTCCAGCGCACCACGCGCGTCGAGGTCGTCAAGGCGGCCGGCGCCGACCACGGCTTCGACCCGCAGGGCATCTACCGGCGCGAGTCGCCCGGGGTCGTGACGATCCTCGCGATCAACAGCGGGACCGGCTCGTCGGCGAGCGGCGGCCTGGGCTCCGGCTTCGTGGTCGACGGCAACGGCGAGATCGCCACCAACGCCCACGTCGTCACCACGGGCACCGGCAAGGCGATCAAGCAGGCCCGCGAGGTGTTCGTCCGCTTCGCCGACGGCAACCAGGTCGGCGCCAAGATCCTCGGCTTCGACCCGTTCTCCGACGTGGCGCTGATCAAGGTCGACCCGCAGGGCCTGACGCTGCGCCCGCTGCCGCTGGGCTCGGTCTCGGCCGTGCACGTCGGCGAGTCGGTGGCGGCGATCGGCTCGCCGTTCGGCGAGGAGCGCTCGCTCTCGGTCGGTGTGATCTCGGCGACCGACCGGTCGATCGAGTCGCTCACGGGCTTCCAGACCTCGGGCGCGCTGCAGACCGACGCGGCGATCAACAGCGGCAACTCCGGCGGTCCACTGCTCGACGGCCGCGGCCGCGTCCTGGGCATCAACTCCCAGATCCGGACGACCTCGGGCGAGGGCAGCGGCGTCGGCTTCGCCGTGCCCGTCGACGTCGTGCGGCGCTCGCTGGACCAACTGCGCGCCGAAGGCCGCGCGCGCTACGCCTACCTCGGCGTCTCGACCCAGGGCGTCTACCCGCAGCTCGCCGAGCACTTCAAGCTCGGCACCGACCACGGCGCCTGGATCCAGGCCGTCGTGCCCAACGGGCCGGGAGCCCAGGCGGCCCTGAAGGCCGGCACCGATCGCCAGCGCTTCCAGGAGAGCACGTACCGCGTCGGCGGCGACGTCGTGACCACCGTGGCGGGCCGCGCGATCCGCCAGGACGCCGACCTCGCGCTGGCCATCCAGGACCACGCACCGGGCGAGACGGTGACGATGGGCATCGTCCGCGACGGCAAGCCCCGAACGCTCCGGGTCAAGCTCGGGACGCGGCCGCTGCAGTCGCCGCGGGGATAGTTAGGCTCCTCGGGTGCTCCAGCCGGTCGCCGTCGGGTCCAAGACCCTCACGGACTACACCCACATCGTGGGCCGCGAGTTGATCGCGGAGATCCGCGAGCTGGCCGAGCCGCTGAAGGATGCGCGCGTGGCGCACATCTCCGCGACCGCGTTCGGCGGCGGCGTGGCCGAGATCCTCTACACCCTCGTGCCGCTGATGAAGGACGTCGGGCTCGACGTGGAGTGGCAGATCCTCTACGGGCGCGAAGAGTTCTTCAACGTCACGAAGCTGATGCACAACGCCCTGCAGGGCGCCCCCGAGGACCTCAGCGACGAGCAGTGGGACATCTGGCGCCGCTACAACGAGATCAACGCGGGCGAGCTGCACAACGGGTGGGACGTCGCCCTCGTGCACGACCCGCAGCCGGCGGGGCTGCTGTCGCTGGTGCCCGAGAAGGCGCGCGCCTGGGTCTGGCGCTGCCACATCGACCTCTCGACGCCCAACCCGGCGACGCTCGACCGGCTGCTGCCCTACATCCGCGAGTACCCGCAGTCGCTGTTCCACATGGAGCAGTACGTGCCCGACGGGATGCACGGCACGGTCAACGTCGTGCCGCCGGCGATCGACCCGCTGGCCCCGAAGAACATGGCTTTGTCGCCCGATGACGCGGCCTACGTGTGCAACCAGTTCGGCATCGACATCGACCGGCCGCTGATGTGCCAGGTCTCGCGCTTCGACCCGTGGAAGGACCCGCTCGGCGTCATCGACGCCTACCGGCTGGTCAAGGAGGAGCTTCCGTCGGTGCAGCTCGCGCTCGTCGGCTCGATGGCGAGCGACGACCCAGAGGGCTGGGACTTCTACAACGCGACGGTCGCCCACGCCGACGGCGACCCGGACATCTTCATCCTCAACAACTTCAACAACGTCGGCTCGATCGAGGTCAACGCCTTCCAGTCCCAGGCGGACGTCATGATCCAGAAGTCGACGCGCGAGGGCTTCGGCCTGACGGTGACCGAGGCGCTCTGGAAGGGCCGGCCGTTCGTCGGCGGCGACGTCGGCGGCATCCCGCTCCAGGTCGAGAACGGCGTCAGCGGATACCTGGTCGACACGCCCGAGCACTGCGCGGCGCGGTGCCTGGAGATCCTGCAGGACCCGGCCCTGGGCAAGGCGCTCGGCCGGCGCGGCAAGGAGCACGTCCGCAAGCACTTCCTCACCCCGCGCTACCTGCGGGACTACCTCAAGATCTTCAGCGAGCAGCTGGGCGTGCATACCGCGCCCGCGCGCGTGGAAGGGGAAACCCCATGAGCACCGATCCTCCCGAGAAGCGCCCGCTGGTCCTCGTCTCCAACCGGGGCCCGGTGACCTTCGACGACGAGGGCGGCTTCAAGCGCGGAACCGGCGGCCTCGTGACCGCGCTGACCGGCCTGGCCTCGCACCGCGACGTCGTGTGGATCGCCTCCGCGCTGACCGACGGCGACGCCAAGCGCGCCCAGCAGGCCGACGGCCAGTCCTTCGACGTCCGGGCCGGCGAGGAGGGCGTCTTCCAGGTCCGCCTGGTCGAGAGCGACCCCGACGCCTACGACCGCTTCTACAACATCTTCGCCAACCCGATGCTGTGGTTCATCCAGCACTACCTCTGGGACCTGTCCAACGCGCCGGACGTGCGCCGCCACGAGATCGAGGCCTTCGAGTTCGGCTACAACGTGGTCAACGAGGATCTGGCCAAGGCCGTCGTGGAAGAGATCGACGGCGTCGAGGAGCCGGTCGTGATGGTCCACGACTACCACCTGTACACGCTGCCGGCGCTCGTGCGCAGGGCGCGGCCCGACGCGTTCCTGCACCACTTCGTGCACATCCCGTGGACCCAGCCCGACGCCTGGCGCGTGCTGCCACGCGGCGTGCGGACCGAGATCTACGAGGGCCTGCTGGCCAACGACATCATCGGCTTCCACACGCGCTCCTACCGGTGGAACTTCCTGCAGTGCTGCCGCGACCTGCTCGAGAACGTCGAGGTCGACTTCGAGGCCGGCGTCGTGCGGTTCGAGGACCGCGAGGTCTGGGTGCGCGCCTACCCGCTGCCGATCGACGCCCAGGCGATCCGGCGCACCGCCCAGTCCGAGCGCGTCGCCGAGTTCGAGGCCGAGCTGCTGCGCCGCCGGCGCGAGCACCTCGTCCTGCGCGTCGACCGCGCCGACCTGTCCAAGAACGTCCTGCGTGGGTTCACCGCGTTCGACCTGTTCCTCGAGCAGCACCCCGAGTTCCGCGAGAAGATCACGTTCGTCGCCCAGCTCATGCCGTCCCGAACCGACGTGCCCGAGTACGCGGAGTACCTGGAGCGCATCGAGGCGATCGTGGCGGTGGTCAACCACCGCCACGGCACCCCGGACTGGATGCCGATCCAGCTCAAGCTCAAGGACGACCTCGCAGAGGCCGTCGCGGCCTACAAGAACTACGACGTCCTGCTGGTCAACGCGATGTTCGACGGCATGAACCTCGTCGCCAAGGAGGGGCCGATGGTCAACGAGCGCCACGGCGTCTCGATCCTCTCCGAGAACACCGGCGCCCACGAGGAGCTCGGCGAGTTCGCGCTGAGCGTCAACCCGTTCGACATCCAGGAGCTGGCCGACTCCATCCATGCGGCGCTGACGATGACCGACGCCGAGCGCGAGCGGCGCGCCAAGGGCCTGCAGGACATCATCACCTCCCGCAACCCCGGCGACTGGATCGACGAGCAGATCGCCGACATCCGCAAGAAGGCCGGGGTCGAGGCGTAGGGCGAAGGCCCACCGCCCCCGGATTGCCGCCACCGTCTGGGGGTGGGCCCGTCTGCGGACGCAGGACGGCCGTCAACAGGCCCTCAGAGGCTCCTAGGGCTTGAACTCCGCGGGCGCCGGGGCCGGCGCGGCCGCGGGGCGGGCGGCCGGGGCGAACATGGGCGCCGCGGGCGCGACGACGGGCACCGGGGCGGGGCGATGGTGAGGACGGCGGCGGTGCGCCACCGCGCGGCGCCGGGCGGCGCGGCGTGCGGCCTGCGTGTGCCGCTTGCGGGCGCGGCGCTCGGCGGCGCGCGCGGCGCGCCTGGTCTCCGCGGCATCCGGCGCCGGGTTGACGGTGTCGGCGGTGTCGGCGGGCGCCGACGATGCGGCCGCGGGCGCGGGGGCCGCCGGGGGCAGCTCGGGCGCGCCGCCACGCAGGTGCGGCCACGAGACCAGCAGCGCGACGGTGGCCAGCACCGCCGCCGCGCGGGCGACGTTGGGCCAGCGGATCCGGTGCAAGAAGTCGTTCATCGCACCCCTACTAGGGCCACCGGACGGCAGACTCGCCCCCCGCAGGTCCTCGTGGGCACCCCGGCGCTATAGTCCCTCGTCGCCCTCGGGGCCCTTTCTCTATGCCTGCACAGAAGAACCACCTCTACGACCTGATGCTCCTCCTCGACACGGCCGCGCCGGAGGAACAGCGCGCCAAGGTCCTTGCCGAGGCCGAGCGCCTCCTGGAGAGCAACGGCGCCACCATCGTCAGCAAGCACGACTGGGGCGTCCGGCGCACCGCCTTCGAGATCCGCCACAAGAACGACGCGGAGTACCACCTCCTGCAGTTCGAGGGCGGCCCCGACGTCCCGGCCGCGATCTCGCGCTACCTGCGGATCACCGACGGCGTCGTCCGCTTCCGCGTCATCAAGCTCCGCGCCGGCCTGCCGCCGGTGCCGGACCTGCGCGCCTCCAGCGAGCCTGCCCCGGAGGTCTCCGCCGAGTCCGCTCCGGTCGAGCGCCTGTAAGGCCCGGAGCCGCCGATCGGGGTGGCTGGAGGGCGAAGTCGAGCGCGCGGCGTCCGGTGCTGCTGTGCCGGCCGGGTCTCCTCAGCAGCCGGCGTCTGAGGGTGCGCGGGTCGCGGTGTCGGGCAGGCCGAGCAGCTGGGTCCAACGCAGCAGGTCGTGCGCGGGCGCGGCCGGCACTCGCTCGTCGTCGAAGACCACCTGCGGCCAGTTCACACCCTCCGAACGAACACCTCAGCGAGGCCGCCGTGGGCCACAGACTCTGAGCGGTGATGCTCGTACGACATCGCCTCGCTGCCACGACGGCCGCCGTCGCAGCCGCGGCTGGTATCGGCACGCTCCTGGGGATCACGGCCTCCCATCAGCTGCGTACGGGCTCCACGTCCCAGCAGTCGCAGACCGGCGGCCGCGCGGCGCCGCGCCCGGCTCG
>DASYLT010000097.1:0-1795 GCA_036009425.1 Baekduia sp.
TCGGCACGCCGGCGACGCTACGTCGGCCTGTCGTACGCGTCAAGGCCGGCCCGGCCCCCGCGGGGTGACCGGCCAGATGTCGGTGACGACGCCGTCCTCGACCACGTGGAAGACGTCGTGGAGATTGACCGTGGTCGGGGCGTAGCCGCCCATCACCTCGGCCACGTCGCCCAGGTCGAGCGGCGGCGGGCCGGGGAAGTCGACGAGGCAGTGCTCCTCCGCGTAGTAGCGCACCCGGCCCTCGGGATGCGAGACCAGCGGCGGCGTGACGAAGTCGATGCCGACGGTCTTGCGGCCGCAGTCGAGCACGACGGTGTTGCCCTGGCGCGAGATGACCGTGCCGGCGACGGTCATCGCCACCTCGAACCCGCCCGGCACAAGCCCGCGGTGCATAGCGTCCATGAGCGTGTAGGAGCCGGCCTGGACCTCGTGGATCCGCGGGTTCGCCCCGGTGATCTGGTAGGTGCCGGTCCCGCCCGCGGAGATCACCTCGAGCGGGTGCCCGCGCTCGGCCAGGAAGTCGAACGCGTCGATCGCCTGCCGGTTGGCCCTCCGCGCGTCGGCGATGCGCTGGTCGGGGTCGGGCTCGAGCATGCAGTGGCCCTCGTAGGCCTGCAGGCCGCGCAGCTTGAGCCCGGGCAACCCGGCGATCCGCTCGGCCAGCGGCAGCGCCTCCTCCCGGGAGCGCACGCCGCAGCGCCCCATGCCGACGTCGAGCTCGATCAGCAGCTCGAGCTCCGCGCCGGCCTCGACCGCCGCGCGCGAGAGCTGCTCGGCGTTGCGGACGTCGTCGACCGCGACGGTGAGCCGGTGCAAGCGGGCGAGCTCAGCGGCCGCGCGGACCTTGTCGGGCTGCACGACCTGATTGGCGATCAGCACGTCTACGATCCCGGCCTCGGCCATCACGACCGCCTCCCAGACGGTCGCGCAGGCGACGCCGATCGCCCCGGCCTCGACCTGCAGGCGCGCGAGCTGCGGCGACTTGTGCACCTTGAAGTGCGGGCGCAGGTCGGCGGGCAGCTCGCGGAACTTCGCGGCCATCGTGGCGATGTTGCGCTTTGCCGTGTCGAGGTCGAGCAGCAGCGCGGGCGTCGACACGTCGCTGCGCGCGCGGCCGATCTGGCCGCCGTAGCGCGCCTGCAGCTCGGCGGTCGCGGTCGTCATGTCCGCCCAAGCCGGATCGTCTTGAGGTCCTGCGGCGCGAGGTGCATGCCGCGCAGACGATCGCGCCCGTGCTCAGCGAGCCGGCGTGGACTAACCGCCTCACCGACGCGGACCGTCGTGCGCTCACGCCGCTGTTCTGGACGCACGTCAACCCCTACGGCACATTCACGCTCGATATGGACAGCCAACTCGACCTGGACGCGCCCGCCGCAGCAGCCACAACCGCCGAGTTTGGGCTCCCGGTGACACCGACCCGAGCACCGGCCATCTAGTGTACGCGATCGAGTTCGGGCGGCGGCGCCGGCACGCACCTATCCCGACGGTCGACTGCCCGATGGAGGCCGCATGGTGATCATCGACGACGCGGCTTCGGAAACGCAGGCGCGGATGAGGGCCATGAGCGTCCAGTAGCGTCTCGCTGGTAGAAAAAGCCCTGTTTCCAGGGCTTTTTCCGTAGCAGGCCGATAAGCCGGATTCTGTCGTTGAGCAGCCATCCATCTGAGCGGCCGACCTGGACCTTGGCGGGCAGCCTGCAAACGGTCCTGCTTGGCCTTGCATCGGGTGGGGTTTGCCTGGCCGCCGTGTCGCCACGGCGCCGGTGCGCTCTTACCGCACCTTTTCACCCTTGCCT
>DASYLT010000098.1:0-11186 GCA_036009425.1 Baekduia sp.
GATCTGGGCCTTGGTGAACCAGGCGTTGGCGTCAGCCTGGATCGCGCAATAGGGGCAGTAGTAGCCACCCGGCTGCGGACCTTGCGCATCGGCCTCTTCGCCCGCAACCTGGTGGACAAAGACCTTGAACTCTCGCTCGCAGGTCGGGCATTCGCGACGCAGGAAGCCGTCGCTGTCAAGTGGCACGCCCCATCGACGTCTGGTACTCGTCGCTCATGAGGTCGACGGTACCTGGACTCGCCGTATCGGCGGGCGATCTGCTGCTCGCCAGACACTTCGAGCCCAACCATCTGCTCTTCGGTACTAAGGCGCTGGCCGCAACCGTGTCATGTGGGGCCGCACGCGCGGCGGCCTATCGCGACGCAGACTCATGCGCGTGCGCGTGCGCAGGGCTTCGCAGCCTCAGCGGTCGCGGCCGCGGATCCGAAGTGGCGCGTAGCCTGCCGCACTTCTCGCGTAATTCCGAGCCTCGGTGGCCGGCGGCGCTGGCGGCCCTCAAGAGTGCTCCTATTGCCTCTCGAGCGAGGCGAGTTCGGGACCACGTGGACGCTCACCATCCGGCAGGGCGGCGTCCTTACGACCGTCGAGTTCTGCGTATAACTACCGCCAATGGCGCTCACTCCACATCTGGCGAACTGGTCTGGTGCCGCAATAGCCGACGAGTGCCGGCAGGCATACACCGCCTACCGAGCTGCCAAGACCGAGTCCTACCGGGCGTACTTCACCGGCAATCCGGACCTGCGCGCCGAGGACCACGAGTACAAGGCAAAGGACCTCGCGGCCGCGCTCCCCGACGACTGGGCGGGCCTGACCGACGAGCTGCCGGTCAGCGAGCGCCACCGTCATCACCTTTCCGGGAACTCCAGTCAGGTGCTAGCGCTTGGGCTGCTCGGTGTGGGCAAGAAGCGCGACCCGTCGCTCAGCTGGCTCTGGGATGCGCTCGGGCCCCTGCCCCCGCTCACCGGCTCGCAGCGGCCGGCGGCCGGCTTCGAGCACAAGCTCGCGCCCGAGACGCTTGGCGAGCAGCCCCGCCAGACGAGCATCGACTTCTACGTCGACGACCCGGCCGCGTTGCTGTGCATCGAGTGCAAGTGGGCGGAGGCGGGTATCGGAGCTTGCGGCTGCGGCGATGGGGCCGTGGCGGTCGCCGACTGCAGCGACAGGGTGCTCGACCGCAAGGCCTACTGGGCGACGGCCTACGAGGTCTTCCATCTGCCCGAGCGCCAAGCCGGGGAGCGATGCCCGCTGAGCTTCACCTACCAGGCGGTCCGCAACGTCGCCGCAGCGCTGGCGCTTGCCCGGCCCGGCCAGCAACCGGTCTTCGGGCTCATCTACGACGCCGACAACCCCTACTTCGCCGGCTGCGGCGACTGGCCCGGCTGGTCTGCAGCACTCAACGCCACGCTCAACGACGTGGGGGCTCCCGTCCGGTTCGCCTCCGTCTCCTGGCAAGAGCTGTTGCCGCTGCTCCCGCTCGACGCGGCCGCGGCCGCATGGGCCTCGGAGAAGCACGGCCTGCACAAGAGCGGCTGAAACGGGCACCCGCGCGGCTGACGCTGTGGCTTGCCTGCGAGACGCGGGCGCGACGGCACCCGGGCAGCGGCCCGCCGGGTTTGACACGGCCTCAGTGGGTTTCGTGCTTGTTGAACTCCTGAGTCCCAAGGGCGTAGGTGGCGTACACCTCGAAGACGGTTCGGAGCTCAGGTCCGTCCTCCTCGACGAATTGGACGCCCATCTCCGCGACCTGCTCCTTCGCCGCCTTGAAGTGTTCCTTGAAGTCGGCTTGCGCAGCGACCTCGGCACGGAAGCCGGCGATGTTGACCCCAGCGCCCGCGGCGGTCTTCTGGGCGATGCGGAAGGCGAACGACGCCTGGTTGTGGCGCGAACTGGGCCGGCAATGCAGGGCTAGGCGCCGGCGAAGATTCCGGCTCTGGCCGACGTACTGCGGGACGCCCTTCTCATCGGAGAAGAGGTAGACGCCCGCAGTCTTCGGGGTGCCCCCAACTCCGTGGTCGCTCCGCGTCTTCTTCGGCGCGGCCAGGAGCTCGTCCAGCAAGGGGCGCAGCTGCTCGGCCATCGTCTTGAAGGCGACTAGCCCCACATCGGAGATGACGTCCGGAGCCGGCGCCGGACCGACCCGCCCGACCGCCGTCTTCTTGAGCCGCGCCTGGCATCGCGCGGATGGTGGCGAACTCGTCCGCATCAAGGCTCGACATCTCACAGCAAAGACAGATGGCGCGCGCGAGAGTGCGCTCGCCTACCTATCCAAGCGGCAGCAAGCCGGGCCGGACGTCAGCCGCAGCACCGCTTGTACTTCTTGCCTGAACCACAAGGGCACGGCTCGTTGCGTCCTGGCTTTGCAGCTGGTCGGCGCCCAGAGCCGGACGCAATGGGCACCGCGGATGCGCTCGCCGGACCGCCCTGGTGCTTGGCGAGGACGCGAAGGGCGTCCGCCGGCGACTCGGCGCGAAGAGTCGGGACAGGTATGTCCATCGGTCCGTCGGGTCCGTCCTCGATGAACGTGAACGGCGACTGACCGCCCAGCACGCTCACGACGTTCCGGCCAGTCTGCGTCGCCATAGCTGCGACCGTGCCGTGCCAGATGGCGGGGTAGGAGGTGTGGCCGAAGTCGCGCGTCGTGGGCTCGAAGCGCCACGCCGAGTACTCCGAGGCCACACCGGCTCGGTTGATGGGGACGGCGCCGAGAAGTTGTCCGAAGAGAACGACGTGAAGAATCGCTGCATCGCCCACGTCGTCAATCCAGAGTGTGTGTCTGGGTGGCAGGAACGGCCATGTCTCGCCGAGGGGTGGGACGTGCTCGCGCTGTTGGGCGAGCTTCGGGGGCGCATCGGACAGCAGGTCGGCGCTGAGCAGACGCGCGTGAGAGCTGTCCAGCCACGTGTCGCCGTAGGCCTTGCGTCCACACGCGAGAGCGAGCTTGGCCATGAAGCGCGACCAGGCAAGCGGCGGGGTGCTTTCAACCTGACGTGCTCGCGCGAGTTCCGTCGGGTCATGGAGCCTGGCCCGCACGTCATCTCCGACGAGGTCGCGCAACCGGTCCTGGTCTTGCGCCGATCCGCCCTGGATGCCGAGCAGGGCGGCGACCGCAGGCGACGTACAGCCTTCAAGCCGAGTTCCCTCTGCCTCAAGCGTGACCTTGACGACGCCTCCCTCATCGAGGGGCACTGCGAACCGCGGCGCCAGCGGGACGCGGTGGCTGCGGTCGCCAACTCGGTAGGCGGCCCGTAGGAACACGATGAGGAAGTCCTTGATGATGAGCTGGTCGGCGACCTCGTTGGCCCGCGCTTGGCAGTCGTCGCAGACCTGCCGGGTCGTCCATTCTCCGCCAAGCGCGGCGGGCATGACGTGCTCGACGGTCGCGAATGAGGCGTCCGGCTTGTCCGCAAGGCAGTAGGTGCAGCGTCGACTCATGCTGCGTGCATTCTGGCCTTTGCGACTCCGGCTACGGCCTGGCCGCGGCCGCGGGACGTCTGCCGCGGTTGGCGCTCCGTGCGCGAGAACGTCGGCATATGACAACAGGTCGGTTAGTCGGGAGACCAAGCTCGGCGCTAGCTCGCGCGTGAACGTCGCGCGATCGTCGAGCGCGCTGATCGGCTCGCGGGCAGGGCTCAGTAGGGCCTGCGGGCCCCGCCAAACGGGGTTCAGAGTGGCGCCTCATGGTGGTTGCCCGATGGCGTGACGCCAGCGCAGCGAGACGCTTGGCCCATGTCCTCCACCACGTTCCCGCAGTTCGCCACGCCGATGGTCCGCGAGATCCCGCGCCCAGCTCCAGATCCCAGCGGCAGCGGCTCCGACTGGTGACGTCGCGCGGGGCTCAGCTGCTTCTCCTCTCGCGTGATTGCGACATCGGCAGACACCACCTAGGGCTCCACTGCGCGGCGCGCGTCGGCAATCAGCTGCGTCGCCGGCACGCGTCGCTGGCGACGGTACTCCGCGAAGACGTGCGCGTAGGTCTTGAGCGTCTCGGTGGCGGCGTGACCGAGCTGGTCGGCCAGCTCGACAATTGACAGCTCGCCCTCGCGGATCATGAGCGAGACGAAGGAGTGGCGGAGGTCGTAGGGACGGCGGCGGGTGATGTCGAGAGCGTCGAAGGCGGCGTAGAAGTGGCGGTTGCGCCAGTTGTTCCAATCGTCGGTCTTGAACCACTCGCCGTCGTCGCGGGCGAAGAGGCGGGCGTCGGGGTCGTCGTGGCCGCGAGCGGCGAACCAAGTGGTGAGGTCGTCGCGGAGGGGCGGCAGGAGGTCGACGGTCCGGTAGATGCGCCCCGTCTTCTGCAGCTTGATCCGGCCGAGCGCGACAGCTTGCTCGACCAAGATGGTGTCGTTGCGGATGTGGCGGCGTTCGAGCGCGAGTGCTTCGCCCGGGCGCATGCCCGAGTAGGCGAGGACGCTGACGAGGGTCGCGCTGAACAGCTCCACGTGGTCGAGCATCCAGCGACGGACGCGCTCGACCAACTTGGGGTCCATGACGTCGATCGCTCGCTGGCGACCCTGGCGCGGCTTGCGCACCAAAGCCACCGGGTTGGACGAGGCCTCGCCCCACTCCAGCGCGAGCGTGAACATGGCTTGGACCAACATCATGGACATGCGGATGGCCTCGGGGCCCTTGCCGGCGCGTTGCATCTCCGCCCGCCACATCGAGATCTCTCGCGGCGTGATCTGGTCGAGGGGACGATCGCCGAGTCGCTTCTCCACGGCTCGGCGCCAGATGCCCTCGTAGCTGGCGATCGTCGCTTCCTGGAGCCGTGAGCACGCGTCGGCGTGGTAGGTCGGCCAGAAGTCGGCCAAGGTCATGGACTCAGTCGGCCCGGCGATCGGGCCGTGCCGGCTCTGGTCGAGCGCGAGCCGAGCACGCTCGAACTCTGCCTCGGCCATCGTCGCGAACGATCGCCGGCGGCGGATGCCGAGCTCGTCGTAGTAGCGGACCGTCGGAGTCTCCGACCAGGTGCCGTCGCCGCGGCGGCGCCGGCGGAGCTCGACCGTCGGCTCACGACCCGCGCTACGAGGCATGGCGCTCACCCCGGCCACCCCGCTCATTCCGCGTACAGCCAGGCGTCGAGATCGTCGCGCCGGATCCGCCAAGAGCCCCGAGCAGCGTTGGCACCGCGCACCCGGCCGGCGCGCAGAGCACCGCGGTCGATCGCCCGTCGGATCGTGCGCTCGTGGCAGTGCAACTCGGCCGCAGCTTCGGCGACTGTGAGGTACTCGGGCCGGCCGCCGTCCGGCATCGGGAACGAGAGCTGAACCATGCCCTCTCAGTCGATGAGCCCGCCCGACACCCCTCGCCCAACCGCCGACCACGCGGTCCTCCATCAGACCCAAACGGACCCGAATCGACCCCGTTTCGGACCCCATCCGGACCCCATTGCGGCTCTCGGGCAACTCATACGAGTCGCGGAACATCAAGCCTTGCAGGGACAACACCGGAAGCCGACGCGGGGACTCGAACCCCGGACCCCTTCATTACGAGTGAAGTGCTCTACCAGCTGAGCTACGTCGGCGTGACGGCGGCAGATGGTAGCGGTGGATCGGCGTCGGTGTCCGCGCGAGGCCTGCCGGTTCGACATGAAGGCGAAGCGGTTCGGACGGGCGGGCCGGACAGAATCCCGGTGTGCCTGCCGAATCCTCGGAGGGCATGCTCACCCGGGGTACTTCCAGGCGGTTCGTCGGCGCTCTGCACGAGGTGGCGTCGGCGACGGGCGTGGAGGAGTGCGCCACCACGATCGGCCGTCAGGCGGCGCTGCTGTTCCCGGGTCTGCAACTGCGGCTCGAGCTCGGCACCGGCCCCGACGGACCTCCCGACGCGGTGTTCCCGCTCGTCGCCCGCGGCCGGACCATCGGGCACCTCCAGGCCTTCCGACCGGTCCCGCCCCGCCGGCGCCGGCAGCGCCACGCCATCGCCACGTTCGCCGAGCACGCCGCGCTCCCCCTCGACAACCGTCTCGTGCTCGCCGACCGCGACGCCCGCGCCCGGCGCGACCCGCTCACCGGCCTGCTGAACCACCGCGAGTTCCACGACGCGCTCGACGCCCAGCTCGCCCGCGCGGCGTCGGACCCTGCCACGTCGTTCTCGATCGTCCTGTTCGACCTCGACCGCTTCAAGCTCGTCAACGACCTCGGCGGACACGCCGCCGGGGACCGGGTCCTGCGCGCCGCGGCGGGGGCCGTCGCCGCCGCCTGCCGCTCCAGCGACGCGGCGTTCCGCGTCGGCGGCGACGAGTTCGCCGTCGTCCTCCCCGACGCCGACGCCGGCGCCGCCGCCCAGGCCGCTCGCCGCGCCGCCGACGCCGTCCAGCGCACCGCCCATCGCGACGGCGCCTCGTTCGGCCTCGCCACGTGGCCGACCGACGGCACCACCCGCGACGCGCTGCTGGCCGCGGTCGACATGGCCATGTACACCAACAAGGGACGGGCGGCCGCGCCGGCGCCGGCCGACCCCGGACCGCGCTCGCGGCTGGCCGTCGCCGCGCGCCTGGCCACCAAGCTCGCTCCGCTCACCGACCCGTCGGCCGTCGCGCAGTGCACCGTCGACGAGCTGCACTCGGCCTTCGGCTTCTTCCTCGCCGTCATCCAGCGCCTCGACGAGCACGACGCCACGCTGCGCATCCTCGCCGCCGCTGGGCCGCTTGCCGAGTCCGAGGACTTCCTCGCCCACGAGCAACCCCTCCAGGAAGGCGTCAACGGCCGCGTGGCGCGCACCGGCCAGCCGGCGGTCATCGCCGACACGACCACCGACCCCGACTACCTCCGGCGCGACCCGCGTTCCGATCCGGGATCGGAGCTCTCGCTGCCCATCACCGTCGACGGCCGCATCTGGGGCGTGCTGAACCTCGAGCAGCTGGCGACCCACGCCTTCGGCGACGACGACCTGCTGCTGGCCGACGCGGTCGCCGCCCAGGTCGGCGCGGCGCTGCACCGCTGCGCCCTGCTGGAGGAGCTCGAGAGCAGCTTCGCCACCACGCTCGGTGTGCTGGCCGACGCCCTGGAGACCAAGGACGCCTACACCGCCGACCACGCCGACCATGTCGCCGACCTCGCGCTGAACACCGGCCGCAGCCTCGGGCTGTCAGACGCCGAACTGCGCCCCCTGCGCTACTGCGCGCTGCTGCACGACATCGGCAAGATCGGCGTTCGCACCGATCTGCTCACCAAGCCCGGCCGCCTCACGCCGACCGAGTTCGAGGAGATCAAGGAGCACTCGGCCATCGGCGCGGCCCTGCTGCAGCGCATCCCGCTGCTGACCGACGTCGCGCCGCTGGTGCGCGCCGTCCACGAGCGCTACGACGGCGCCGGCTACCCAGATGGACTCCAGGGAGACGCGATCCCGCTGCCCGCCCGGATCGTCGCGGTCTGCGACGCCCTGCACGCCATGACCTCCGACCGCCCGTACCGCGCCGCGCAGCCGGTCGACGCCGCGCTCGGCGAGCTCCGGCGCTGCTCCGGCACGCAGTTCGACCCGGCCGTGGTCTCGGCCGTCGTCGACGCTCAGGCCGCGACGGCCGGCGGCGCAGCCGTGCGCTCTTCCTCGGCGCCGGCCTCGGCCGCCCGCTTCCGCGCCCGGCGCTCCTCGCGCATCAGCAGCAGCGCCGGCACCAGCGCCACGAGGATGCCGACCAGCGACCAGGTGTAGGCGTGCGCGAAGGCGGCCCCGAGCGGGTCGGCCAGCCGCACCCGCACCGCGTCGGGCAGCGCCGCGCCGACCGCGCCGTCGCCGCCCGCGCCACCGCCCGCGCCCGCGACCTCGCTGCGCAGCGAGTTCTCCAGCACGACGGTGAGCACCGCGACGCCCAGCGACCCGCCGATGCGCTGCACCACGTTCAGCATCGGCGTCGCGCGTGGGACCTGGGCGCCGCTGTCGAGCGTCGCGTAGGCCGCGGCCATCGCCGGCATCATCGTCGCCCCGAGGCCGAGCCCGCGGACGAACAGGCCGGCCAGCAGGATCCCGTAGGACGTGTCGCCGCCGATCGTCGCATAGGGGATCGTGCCCAGCCCCAGGATCAGCAGGCCGACCGGCACGACGCGCCCCGCGCCGATGCGGTCGGTCAGCCGCCCCGCGACGTTCATGCCGAGCGCGGCGCCGACCCCCTGGGGCATCATCAGCAGCCCCGCGTCCAGCGGCGACTGCCCGCGCACGACCTGGTAGTAGAGCGGCAGCAGGATCATCGACCCGAACAACGCCGCCCCGACCAGGAACGTCGTGCCCGCCGCCGCGCTGAAGCCGGCACCGCGGAACAGCTTGACGTCGACCAGCGGATGGGCGATGCGCGTGGCGCGCACCACGAACGTCGTGACCATCGCCGCGCCGACCAGCAGCGGCAGCCAGGCGCTCAGCGCCAGCAGCGTGCGGTGCGTGCCGACCTCGCTGAGGCCGAAGATGATCGCGGCGACCCCGGGCGACAGCAGCAACAACCCCAACTTGTCGAGCGGGGGCGTCGCGTGGCCGGCCTCCGAGGCGCGCCCGGCAGCGCGACCGACGGGCAGCAACCGGTAGGCCAGCACCAGGCCGACCGCTCCGACCGGCACGTTGACGTAGAAGATCCAGCGCCAGCTGAGGTTGTCGACGATGAGCCCGCCGAGCACCGGTCCGACGACCGGGCCGAGCAGCATCGGCACGCCCACGACGCTCATGACGCGACCCATGCGCTTGGGTCCCGCCGCCTGGGCGAGCGTGATCATCCCGATCGGCATGATCATGCCGCCGGCCAGACCCTGAAGGACACGGAACGCGATGAGGGTGTCGGCGCTCCAGGCCGCGCCGCACAGCACGCTGGTCAGCACGAAGGCCGACACGGAGGTCATCCACACGCGCCGCGGGCCGAAGCGCTCGGCCATCCAGCCGGTCAGCGGGATCACGGCCGCAAGCGCAAGCAGGTAGCCGGTGCTGACCCACTGGATCGTCGCCAGCGAGACGTGGAGCTCCTCGCGCAGCGTCTGCAGCGCGACGTTGACGATCGTCGCGTCGAGGATCGACATGATGGCCCCGACGACGACCACGATGGCGATCGGCCGGACGTCCTTGGGCAGGCCCCCGCCCATGTTATTGCTCTACTCCCTCATAGGCCGCGGCGAGGCGCGCCAGCACCTTCGCGGCGGCGCGGCGCTCGGCGGGCGCGAGCTGGTCGAACAGCGCGCGGCGGCGGGCGGCCACCTGCGCGCGGCGGTCCTGCACCGCGGCGACGCCGTCCTCGGTGAGCGCGAGGCAGACCGCGCGGCGATCCTCCTCGCTGCGCACGCGCGTGAGCAGGCCGCGGGCCTCGAGCCCGTCGACCATCCGCGTCGCGGTCGGAGCGCTGACGCCCGCGGCGCGGGCCAGCTCGCGCAGGCCGAGCGGGACCTCGGCCTCCAGCAGCGGTGAGAGCAGGTCGAACTGCGAGGTCGTCAGCACCGCGTCGGGCTCGACGCGCCCGCGGGCGCGCTTGGCGGCGCGCACGAAGTCGTCGAAGGCGGTGACGAACGCGTCGAGCTGAGGGTCGGTCGGTGCGGCCGTGGCGGACATCTCGTTAGCATCCTAACAAGATTCGTTAGTGCCCTAACGATCGCGGCACGGGTACGGTCGTGCCGACGTGGACGACCGCCCGACCTTCGACCTCCAGTCGCACTCGACCTTCTCCGACGGGACGCTGCCGCCCGCCGAGGTCGTCGCCCGCGCCGCCGCCGACGGCGTGGAGCTGCTGGCGCTGTCGGACCACGACACGGTCGGCGGCGTCGCCGAGGCGCTGGAGGCCGCGGCCGCCACGGGTGGGGCGCTACGCGTGGTCACCGCCGTCGAGCTCTCCACGATCGACGGCGATCACGAGGACCTCCACGTCCTGGGCTACGGCGTCGACCACACCGACCCGGCGTTCCTGGCGACGCTCGAGCGCTTCCGCGCCGACCGCACCGCGCGCGCCGAGCGCATGGCCGACGCCCTGGAGACCGAGTGCGGCCTGGCCCTGCACCGGGCGCCGCTGGAGGCGCGCCGCGCAGCCGGCCTGCCGATCGGCCGGCCGCACCTCGCACAGGCCGCGTTCGACCACCCTGACAACGCCCAGCGCGTCGCCGACGAGGGGCTCGCCGACTTCGGCAAGCTTTTGGAGGCCTACCTGATCCCCGGCGCCCCGGCGTTCCGGCGCCGCACGACCCCGACCGTCGCCGAGGCGATCGCGGCGGTCCACGCGGCCGGCGGCGTGGCGATCTGGGCCCACCCGTTTTGGGACGTCGACGAGCCCGGCGAGGTCGTCGGCGCCATCGACCGCTTCGTCGCCGACGGCCTCGACGGCGTGGAGGCCTTCTACGCCACCCACACGCGCGACGAGACGCTGCTGGTCGCCGAGGCGTGCGCCGACCGCGGGCTGCTGACCACCGGGTCGGCCGACTTCCACGGCCCCGACCACCCGCGCTTCAACCGCTTCCGCGCGTTCGAGCTGCACGGGCTCCGCCCGCGGCTCGGGCCCATCGCGCAGGCCTGACACCCGGCACGTGCTAGGCGCGCAGCGTGCGCTCCAGCTTCGACGCCAGCGCCTCGAGGGCCAGCTCCTCCGACGGGTTCAGGATGAACGTGGTGCGCGTCGTCTCCACCAGGCCGACGGCGTCGCGCAGGCGGCCCGGCGTCGCGTCGGACTCCCGCGCGTCGTGGCCGAGCTGCTCGGTGCGATCGCTGTGGTGGACCAGGTCCGGCACGCCGTCCTTGACGCAGGCGACGTCGCGCAGCCACAGCGCCGAGAGCTGCAGGCCGTGGTCGATCGTCGCCGCGTAGGCGCGGCGGTGGGCGCGCTTGCCGGCGGTCTCGCCGTCGCGCTTGAGGCGCCGGGCCTCGCGGTCGGGCAGCAACTCGGCGTCGGCGGCGATCTGCGAGGCCACGCCGCTGGCCGCCGCGTCGCCGCGGGCGCGCGCCTCGTCGAGCAGGGCGACGTGCGGGCGCTCGGCGAGCGTGCCGTGCAGGGCCGCGCGGGCGTAGCGCTCGGCGGCGTCGCGCAGGGCCGGACCCTCGGCCAGCGCGAGCGCGACAGCGCGCTCGGCGTCGCCCAGCGCGAGGCGGGCGCACGCGTCGGCGGTCAGCGGCGCCACGCCGTGCTTGGTCTGCAGCCGCTGCGAGAGCTCCTCGGGCGTGGCCGCCTCGAAGCGCACGTGCTGGCAGCGGGAGAAGATCGTCGGGAGCACGTTGCCGGGCTTGTTGGTCAGCAGCAC
>DASYLT010000099.1:0-11040 GCA_036009425.1 Baekduia sp.
CCCGCGCGCATCACCGCGATCGAGCAGGCGCTGGCGGCGCGCGACTGGCTCGGCTTCGAGCGTCGCGAGTCGCCCCTGGCGTCGCGCGAGCTCCTGGAGGCCGTGCATCCCGCACGCCTGATCAACGGGATCCACGAGCAGTGCGTCAGCGGCGGAGGCGCGATCGACGCCGACACGGTGGTGTCGCCCGGCTCCTGGGACGCGGCCTGCCACGCGGCCGGCGGCGCGGCCGCGCTGGTCGACGCGCTGCTCAGCGGCGAGACGCGCCTCGGCGCCTCCGTGCACCGGCCACCCGGCCACCACGCCGAGATCCGCCGGTCGATGGGCTTCTGCCTGTTCAACAACGTCGCGGTCGCGGCGCGCCGGGCGCGCGACGCCCACGGGGTGGAGCGCGTCCTGATCCTCGACTGGGACGTGCACCACGGCAACGGGACCCAGGACGTCTTCTACGCGACCGACCAGGTGCTCTTCGCCTCGATCCACCAGTCGCCGCTGTACCCGGGGACGGGCGCCGCATCGGAGACCGGGACCGGCGAGGGCGCCGGGACGACGGTGAACCTGCCGGTGCCGCCGGGCACGGGCGACGCGGCGTTCGGCTCGCTGGTCGAGCACGTCGTCGTGCCGCTGGCGCGGCGGTACGCCCCCGGGCTGATCCTCGTCTCGGCCGGCTTCGACGCGCACGTCCACGATCCGCTGGCCGAGTGCTCGGTGACCGACGCGGGCTACGCGACGATGGCGGCCTCGGTGCGGGCGCTGGCCGACGAGCTCGACGTGCCGGTCGGCGTCGTGCTCGAGGGCGGCTACGACCTGGGGGCCCTGGCGACCGGGATGATCGCGACGCTCGAGGTGCTGGCGGGCGACGGACCGGTCGCGGCGCCGGAGCTGCCGGTGCACGCGCTGGCCGAGCGGTACCGCGCGCAGCACGCGGTCGCCGCGGGCTGAGCCGCGAGCTGGCGCCGGGCGCGCTACGGAGCGGGGGTGGCCGACGAGGGGCCGGGCGGCGGCACCGCCACGGCGCCGGTGGTCTCGTTGGGCTGCGCGGGAGCGGTCGTCGCGGCGCTGACCGCGCCGTCGTCCTGCGTGAGGCTCGTGAAGGCGAGAGCCAGCGCGAGGCCGGCCAGCAGGGCGATCACGGCCAGCAGGGCGATCGGCGCGCGCCAGTGGGGCGTGGGCGCCAGGCGCGTGCGGGCGGGTGCGCCGCACTCCAGGCACCAGTCCTGCTCCGGCGCGACGTAGGCGCCGCAGCGCGGGCAGCGCAACGGGACGGGCGCTGGGCCCGGCGCGGGCGGGTGCTCCGGGGCGCTCACGCGTCGGGGCGGTCGCGCGACGCGAGCGGATCGCCGCTGGTGACCGTCGTCGCGGCCGCGTCGTCGTCGCCGGTGCCGTTGCCCGTGGCGGGGTGGCCGGCGGCCTGCTCGGGCGTGATGGCGGGCAGTGCCTCGGTGGGCTGGTCGGCCTGACCCGGAACCGGGGCGCCGGCGAGGGCGCCCGAGACGGGGGTGGCGCCCAGCGCGGCGGCGCTGACGGGGTCGGCGGCGGGCGCGGCGGCAGCGGGCGTCGGGGCGCCGGGTGCGGGCGCACCGGGCGCCGGGAGCGGCTGTTCGGGCGTGTGGGCCTCGGGGGCACCGGCGGGCGCGGGGGCGACCGTGCCGCCGACCTCCACCATCGCCAGCGGCCCGCTGAACTGGGTGCCGCACTGCGGGCAGAACTTCGCGTCGCTGCCGTGCAGCGCGCCGCAGCGGGGGCATGCGGCGACGCCCGGCTCGCGCAGCTCGATGATGTCGCGGCGTTCGTCGAGCACGCGCTCGATGGCGCGCAGCTCGCGATCGACGGCATCGAGCGCGGCGAGCTTGCCGAGCACGAGCTCGTCGTTGCGCCGGCCGAAGCGGTGCAGGTCGAAGACCAGGCCGCCGAGGTCCCGGAACCCCAGCTCGCGGACCCGGCGCAGGTAGCGCAGGCGGCGGCGCAGCCGGCCGCGGTCACGGAAGCTGGGGCGGCTCGGCGCGACGTCCTCGGGGGCCAGTCCCGCGGGCAGCGGCTCGGACGGCGGCGGCGCCGGCGGGGGCGCGACGATCGTCGGCTGCGTCTCGGGGGAGACCGGGTCGGACGGGCGCCGGCGAAACGGAATGCGGCGGGGAAGACCCTTCATGACGAGAAGGCGCCTCCAACGTGGCGCCGGAGCGGACCATACCAATGCCCTCCGACACCGGCGCTGCACGGGATCGGCACGAAGGCGCGTAGATCCGTCACACGCCCTGGCGCAGCATCGCGGTCACTTCGTTTCATCGACCTCACCTGGAGGAGACGTATGTACCGCGCCATGGGTTGCGCCCACGCGACCGTCCATCACGAACTGCGCCGCGCCCACCGCGCGCTGGCCCGCGGGGAAGCGGGGCAGGGGACCGTCGAGTACATCGGCCTGATCCTCCTCATCGCCGGGATCATGGCGGCGGTCGTGGCGATGAAGTCCTCCGGTCCGGACTTCGGCAAGACGATCGTCGGCAAGCTGAAGGACTCGATCGACGGCGTGGGGGACCCGCCGAAGGCCAAGGGCTGAGATGGGCCGGGGGTCATGGCGGCGGGCGCGGCGCCTACGATGGGCCCGTGGCCGCCGCCGACCCCCGCGATCGTCCCATCGCCGTCTTCGACTCGGGCGTCGGGGGGCTCACCGTGCTCCACGAGCTGCTCGTGACGCTGCCCCAGGAGGACTTCGTCTACCTGGGCGACGACGCCCGCTTCCCCTACGGCGAGCGCAGCCCCGAGGAGCTCGAGCGCTTCGCGATGGACATCGCCGAGGAGCTCGTCGCGCGGCGCGCCAAGCTGCTGGTCGTGGCGTGCAACTCGATGACCGCGGCCGCGCTGCCGGCGCTGCAGCGCCGGATGCTGGAGACCACCCTGGGCGTCGACGTCATCGGGGTCGTGCGGCCCGAGGCCGCGCAGGCGGTGGCCGTGACCCACAGCGGTCGCATCGGGCTGCTGGCGACGCCCGCGACCGTGAACAGCGGCGCCTACGAGCGGGCCGTGGCGGCCGTCGATCCGCACGTCGACCTGGTCGCCGTGGCCTGCCCCGACCTTGCGCCGCTGATCCAGGACCCGCCCGGCGGCGAGCTGTTCACCCACGCGCTCGAGGACGTCGTGCGCGGGTACTGCGCGCCGCTGGTGGAGGCCGGCGTCGACACCGTGATCCTCGGCTGCACGCACTACCCGCTCGTACGCCCGATGCTGCAGCGGATGCTCGGGCGCTCGGTGACGATCGTCACCTCCGGCGCCGCGCTCGCCCGCCAGGCCGAGCACGCGCTCGGCGCGCGCGGCCTGGGCTCGCAGCGCACCGGCGAGGGCACCTACTCGTTCCTGTGCACGGGTGACGAGGCGGCGTTCCGCGCGCTCGGGACGCGGTTCCTGCAGATGCCCCTGACCGAGGTCGAGCACGTCGACCTCGCTCCGATCACGACCGAGGTGCCCGCGTGGCCACGACGCTGACCCGCTCCTACGACCGCCCGGCCGACGGCCTGCGCCCGGTCACCATCGAGCCCGGCTTCGTCCGCACGGCGACCGGGTCGGCGCTCATCAGCATGGGTGAGACCCGCGTGATCTGCACCGCCTCGGTCCAGGAGAGCGTCCCTCGGTGGCGCGCCCACTCGGGCTTGGGCTGGGTCACGGCCGAGTACGGGATGCTCCCGGCCTCGACCGGCGAGCGCAAGCAACGCGACAGCACGAAGGGGCGGCCCGACGGGAGGGCCGTCGAGATCCAGCGCCTGATCGGCCGCTCGCTGCGGGCGGTGGTCGACTTCGCGGCACTGGGCGAGAACTCGATCTACCTCGACTGCGACGTGCTGCAGGCCGACGGGGGCACGCGCACGGCGTCGATCACGGGCGCCTACGTCGCCCTCGCGCTCGCGGCCGACACGCTCGTCGCCTCCGGGCGGATCGCGCGCTCGCCGCTGACCGGCTCGATCGCCGCCGTCTCGTGCGGGATCGTCGCCGGCGTGCCGCTGCTGGACCTCGACTACCCCGAGGACTCCTCGGCCGAGGTCGACGCCAATGTCGTCATGACCGGCGAGGGCGGACTGGTGGAGGTGCAGGCCACGGCGGAGCGCACGCCTCTGAGCCGGGCGCACCTCGACGAGCTGCTGCGTCTGGCCGAGTCCGGCATCGTGGCGCTGCGCGCGGTGCAGGACGAGGCGATCGCGACCGGCCGGGCGTCCGCCGCCGCAGCTGCGGCCGCCGCGAAGGGCTGAGGTCGCGATGCGGCTCGTCCTCGCCACCCGCAACGCCCACAAGGCCGACGAGTTCGCCGCGCTGCTGGCGCCGCACGAGGTCGTCCCGCTCCCCGACGAGGTCGTCCTCCCGCCCGAGACCGGCGCCACCTTCGCCGAGAACGCCGTGGGCAAGGCGCGCGCGGCCGCGGCGGCGCTCGACGCGGTCGTCATCGCCGACGACTCGGGCATCGAGTCCGCGGCGCTCGGCGGCCGGCCCGGCGTCTACTCCGCGCGCTTCGCCGGCGAGGACGCCACCGACGAGGACAACCTCGCCAAGCTCCTCGCCGACGCGCCGGCCGGCAGCGCGCTGGCCTACGTCTGCGTGATCGCGCTCGTCGATCCCGCGGCCGGCACGGAGGAGCTCTTCGAAGGCCGCTGCACCGGCGTGCTGACCGACCGGCCCCGCGGCACCAACGGCTTCGGCTACGACCCCGCCTTCGTCCCCGACGACGACGACACCGGCCGCACCATGGCTGAGCTCGCGCCCGAGGAGAAGGGCGCGATCAGCCACCGCGGCCGCGCCGCGACCGCGCTGCTGGCCCGCCTGGGGGACTGAGCGATCGCCGAGACCACCAAGAGCCTCGCTCCCCGCCCCGGCCCCGCCGAGCCCGACCGCTCGGCGACGAGCGCCGGCGTCCTGCGCTCGGCGCAGTGGTCGGTCGTCGCCGCGGCGTTCCTGGTCACGCTGAAGCTCGTCGCGGGCCTGATCTCCGGCAGCCTCGGCCTGGTGGCCGAGGCCGTGCACTCCGGCACCGACCTCGTCGCCGCCCTGCTGACCTTCCTCGCGCTGCGGGTCGCCGTGCGTCCGGCCGACCGCGACCATCCCTACGGCCACGGCAAGGCCGAGCACCTGGCCGCGCTGGGCGAGGGCGGGTTCCTGGTCCTGGCCTCCGCGTTCATCGGGATCCAGGCGATCACGCGCCTGCTGTCTGACGCCCACGACCAGGTCGACCCGCAGTGGTGGACGTTCGTGGTCCTCGGCGTCGTGCTCGTGGTCGACCTGAGCCGCACCGTCATCTCGCGCCGCGCCGCGGTGCGCCACGGCAGCCCGGCGCTGGCCTCCAACGCCCTGCACTTCGCTTCCGACATGGTCGGCACGATCGCCGTGCTGATCGGCCTGCTGCTCGCGCGCTCCGGGACGCCGTCGGCCGACTCGTTCGCCGCGCTCGCCGTCGCAGTGCTGGTCGTCGTGGCCGCCGTGCGGCTGATGCGCCGCAACGTCGACGTGCTGATGGACGCGACCCCCGAGGAGGCCGCGGCGGTCGCCCGCGCCGCGATCGAGGACGCCGAGCCCGAGATCGAGCTGCGCCGGCTGCGCGTGCGCGCGGCCGCGGGGCGCAACTTCGTGGAGGCCACGGTCGGCGTGCCACCCGACGCGGCGCTCGGCGAGGGCCATGCGATGGCCGACTCGATCGAGGAGGCCGTGCGCGGCGTGCTGCCCGGCAGCGACGTCGTGGTGCACGTCGAGCCGGGCGCCTCGGCCGGCGACCTGCGCGAGCGCGCCAGCGCGGCGGCGCTCACCGTGCGCGGCGTCCGCGAGGTCCACAACGTCCGCGTCGTCGACGTCGGCGGCCTGCCCGAGCTCTCGCTGCACCTCAAGCTGCCGGCCGACCTCGGCCTCGGCGCCGCCCACGACATCGCCAACGCCGTGGAGCAGGCGATCGAGGCGGCGGTGCCGGAGGTCGTCGACGTCCACACGCACATCGAGCCGCTGTCGCCCGACGCCGAGGGCGAGGCGGTGCGCCGCGCCGAGGTCGCCGCGGAGGCCGAGGCGATCCGCGCGGTCGTTCGCGACGTGACCGGCGCCGACCCCGAGGGCTTGCGCTTCCGCGCCGGCGACGAGGGGCTCGTGACGCTGCTGACCGTGAGACTCGCCGGCGACCAGCCCCTCGACGACGCCCACCGCGCCGCCAGCGAGATCGAGCGCCGCGTGCGCGAGCTGGCGCCCCGGATCGCCGAGGTCATCGTGCACACCGCGCCCGCCGAAGACGCGCCCTAGGGGGCGAGCCCCGGGGCCCTACCGGTGCGTGCGCAGGTTGATCGCCGCGCTCGCCGCGACCGCGGCGAACAGGGCCGCGTAGCCCTGGTAGTGCGACAGCAGCATGATCAGCGCGCCGACCAGCAGCGCGACGACGGTCACCACCCATGCGACTCGCTGCAGGGTCATCAGCCCCCATTCTGGACGGTCCGCGCGAGCCCTGCACCCGCCGATCCGTCCGGAAGGCGCACAAGACTGCCCGGCGACCCGCCGCCGGAAGTCCGCACGATGCGGGTTCAACAGCGATCCGGCCCGGGAATCCGCGCCCGGAGGCCGGATTCGCCGGCCGAACCGCTGGTAGCGTCGCCCCGCCCACGACCCTCGATAGGAGGACCGTAGTGACGAAGTCCGAGTTCGTCGACCACGTCGCCCAGAAGGGTGCGCTCGACAAGAAGGAAGCCGCCAACGCGGTCGACGCCGTCCTCGGCGTCATCGAGGAGACGCTCGCCCGTGGTGGGGAGGTCACCTTCTCCGGGTTCGGGAAGTTCCACGTCGCCGAGCGCAGCGCGCGCGAGGGCGTCCATCCCCGCACCGGCGAGCCGATCCAGATCGCCGCGTCCAAGGTTCCCCGCTTCACCGCAGGATCGGGCCTGAAGAAGGCCGTCAAGGGCTAGGCGCGCTGGACGGCTCACCCGCATCGCCGGCGAAGCCGGCCGGCAGCCACGTCGCTGACCGGCTGGCTGCCGCCGTGGCCCGGCGCGAGTCGCAGATCGTGCTCGGGCTCGATCCCGATCCGCTGCGCCTGTGGCCCGAGGCGGCCGGTGCGCAGCCGCCCGCCGGCGCGGCCGCGTCGCCCGCGGCCCACGCCGCGGCGGCCGTCCTGGTCCACTGCCGCGCGGTGATCGACGCGGTGGGCGACGCCGTCGTGGCCGTCAAGCCGCAGGTGGCCTGCTTCGAGCGCCTCGGCGCGCCCGGCTGGGACGCGCTGCAGGAGATCACCGCCCACGCCCACGCCGCCGGCCTGCTCGTGCTCGCCGACGGCAAGCGCGGCGACATCGACGTCACGGCCACCGCCTACGCCCAGGGGTTCCTCGGCGCGACGCCCGGCCCGGGCGGCGACGTCCCCGGCCTCGGCGCCGATCTCCTGACCGTCGCGCCGTACATGGGCCTGGACACGCTGCGCTCGTTCGCCGTGGTGGCGCGCGACCACGGCGCGGGGATCGTCGTCCTCGTCCGCACGTCCAACCCCGGCGCCGCCGACCTCGAGGACGCGCAGCTGGCCGGCGGAGGCACCGTCTGGGAGCGCGTCGCGGGCCTGGTCGCCGAGCTCGGCGACGAGCACGTCGGGCCGCAGTCGGGCCTCACGGACGTGGGCGCCGTCCTCGGCGCCACGCAACCCGAGCACCTCGCCCGCGCCCGCGAGCTGCTGCCGCGCACGATCTTCCTGCTGCCCGGCGTCGGCGCCCAGGGCGGCCGGGTCGAGGATCTGGCTCCGGCGTTCGCGCCCGGCCGCGCCGCCGGCCTCGTGACCGCCTCGCGCTCGATCGTCAGCGCCCATGCCGCCGCCGGCACCGCTCCGGCTCCGGCTGCCCGCGCCGAGGCCGAGCGCCTGCGGGCCGCAGCATGGGCCCTCGGCGGTTGACCGACGGTCCAGACCGGCCCGACGCCTATCCTCCCGCCCTGATGCGGCGACGCGCCCCTGCTCGACTCCTGGCCTCCGCGGCCCTCGTGACCTGCGCGGTCGCGGTCTACGCGATCGTCCAACAGACGCAGTCCGACGGCAAGGCCGGCAAGGCCAGCTCCTCGTCGACGTCGACGACGCCCACCACGAGCACGAGCAAGCGCAAGACCACGGCCAAGGCCAAGACCTACACCGTGAAGTCCGGTGACGTCCTGTCGGCGATCGCGATCAAGACCGGCTCGAGCGTCGCCGATCTCCAGCGCCTGAACCCGAGCATGGACGCGTCGACCCTGCACCCTGGACAGAAGCTCAAGCTGCCGCGATGAAGGCCATGACGTCCGCTCTCCGGCGGGCGGCGCTGGGGGCGGGCGTCGCCCTCCTGGCCGCCGTCCCGTCGACCGCGTCGGCGGCCGCGACGCCGGCCGCCACGCCGGCGCTGCCGCAGGTTCGCGCTCCCGCCGCGATCCTCGTCGAGCCCGTCACCGGCGACATCGTCTTCCAGCGCAACGCGCACGAGCGGCGGCCGATCGCGTCGACGACCAAGCTCATGACCGCGCTGGTCACGCTCGAGCACGCCTCGCTGGACGACGTGATGACCACGGTCGACTACCACGCCGCTCCGGCCGAGTCGATCGCGGGCTTCGGCGCGGGGGAGCGCGTCACCGTCCGCGACCTGCTGCGCGCGCTGCTGGTCACCTCCGCCAACGACGCGGCCGCCACGCTGGCCGCGCGCGTCGGCGGCTCGCGCGCCGGGTTCGTGAAGCTGATGAACGCCAAGGCGCGTCAGCTGGGGCTCACCGACACGCGGTTCGCCAACCCGATCGGCCTCGACGCGCCCGACAACTTCGGCTCGGTCACCGACCTGGTCAAGACCGCGCTGATCCTGCGCCGCAGCGCGTTCTTCCGCGAGACGACGAACGCGCCGCGCGTGACGCTGCGCTCCGGCGCGCACCCGCGGACGTTCGTCAACCGCAACCTGCTCGTCCGCAACGTGCCGGCGGTCAACGGCGTGAAGACCGGCCACACGAACACGGCCGGCTACATCCTCGTCGGCTCCGCGTCGCGCGACGGCGTCACGGTCCTCAGCGCGGTCCTCGACGACCCGAGCGAGTCGGCCCGCGACAGCGACTCGCTCAACCTCCTCAAGTACGGCCTGAACCGCTACCACGTGGTCACGCCGGTCAAGGCCGGCCAGGTGCTGGGCAGCGCGGCGCTGGCGCATCGCAGCGAGCACGTCGACCTCGTCGCCGCGTCCACCGTCAAGCGCACCGCCCGCCGCGGCGACAAGATCGTCGTCGCGGCCCGCGACGCCCCCGCCGAGCTCGACGGCCCGCTGCCCAAGGGCGCGCGCGTCGGCACGATCACCGTCACCCAGCGCGGCAAGGTCGTGGCGCGCGTGCCGCTGCAGACGGCCGAGCCCGTCGACGCCGCGACGTTCGTCGACCGGCTGCGCGACTTCCTGGGCCGGCCGCTCACGCTCGCGCTCCTGGCCGCCTTCGCCGTCTGTAGCCTCTATCTCGTGCTGCTCCGGCGGCGCGCAGTGCGGCGTCGCCAGGCGCGCCGCCCAGGCAGAGGGGCACCTGTCGCGTGATCATCACCGTCACCCTGAACGCAGCGATCGACAAGTCGCTGTCCGTCCCGAACTTCCGGCTCGGACGGCGTCACCGAACCGTCGAGCAGCGCACCGCCGCGGGCGGCAAGGGCGTCAACATCGCCCGCGCGCTCAAGACGCTCGGCCAGCCCGTGATCGCCACGGGCTTCGCCGGCGGGCCCACCGGCACGCGGATCGTCGACCAGTTGACCGAGGAATCGATCCTCAACGACTTCGTGCGCATCCGCGAGGAGTCGCGGACCAACACGGCGGTCTACGACCCGACCAACGGGCAGCAGACCGAGATCAACGAGCGTGGGCCCGCCGTGAGCGCCAAGGAGCTCGAGCTCTTCCGCGACAAGCTGCTCTACCTCGCCCGCGGCGCCGACATGGTGGTCATGGCCGGCTCGCTGCCGCGCGGGGTGGACGCCGACGTCTACGCCGGCCTCGTGCGCGACCTGCGCAAGGCGGGCGTCCTGACGGTGATCGACACCGATGGCGAGCCGCTGCGCCACGCCGTGCGCGCCGAGCCCGACGTGATCTCGCCCAACGTCCTGGAGGCCGAGGAGCTCGTCGGCCATGAGTTCAACGACGACGAGGACCGCCTCATCGCGGTGGGCGAGATGGTCGAGCAGGGCGCCCACGAAGCGATCATGACCCTCGAGGCCGGGTGCGTGGCGGCCCTGCGCGTCGACGGCCAGCGCCAGCGGTTCCGCGCGTCGATCCCGCCGCGCGAGGCGGTCGCGGGCGTCGGCGCGGGCGACGCCTTCCTGGCCGGCTACGTCGCCGCTCGCTACTCGGGCAAGTCGCCCACCGACTGCCTGGCCTACGGCGTCGCGTGCGGCGCTGAGTCGACACAGCACCTCGGCGCGGGGCTCGTCGAGCCGCGCGAGGTCGATCGCCTGCTCTCCGAGGTCGACGTGCAGGCGCTCTCGGCCTCGGCCGAAGTCGGCTGAGCGCCGCGGGGGCCGCATCGTGCGGGCCTGGGGCCACCCGGCCCTGCCGTTCCGTTCGGACCCGTTGCTATTCTCGAAGGCGCGTGTTTGGTTGCCGCCACACCACGCCGTACCGCCCGTCCTGGACCCCGTTTGCGCGGGGTCTTTTTGTCCGGCCACAGACTTAGGATTCACCTCATGGAGATCGAGATCGGTCGCGGGAAGAAGGCTCGCCGCGCCTATGGCTTCGACGACATCGCAATCGTGCCCTCGCGGCGCACGCGAGACCCCGACGACGTCGACATCTCCTGGAAGCTCGGCGACTATCGCTTCGACCTCCCGGTGCTCGCGTCCGCGATGGACGGCGTCGTCTCGCCCCGCACCGCGGGCATCCTCGGCAAGCTCGGCGGCCTGGCGGTCCTGAACCTCGAGGGGATCTTCTCCCGCTACGAGGACGCCGACGAGCAGCTGCAGCGCATCGCCGCGCTGCCCAAGGAGATCGCGACGCGCGAGATGCAGGAGATCTACCGCGCGCCGATCGACGAGGACCTCATGGTGCAGCGCATCCGCGAGATCAAGGAGCAGGGCGTCGTCAC
>DASYLT010000100.1:0-20016 GCA_036009425.1 Baekduia sp.
GGCGTCGTCCTACCAGGTCCGCGAGCCCTGGCCGATCTACCTCGAGCGCGGCGCCGGACCGAAGGTCTGGGACGTCGACGGCAACGAGATGTGGGACTTCCACAACGGCTTCGGCTCGATGGTCCAGGGTCACGCGCACCCCGCGATCGGCCACGCGATCCGCGAGCGCTACGACCTCGGCACGCACTTCGCCGCGCCCACCGAGGACGCGATCGTCGTCGGCGACGAGCTCGCCCGGCGCTGGGGCCTGCCGAAGTGGCGCTACACGAACTCCGGCTCGGAGTCGACGATGGACGCGATCCGCATCGCCCGGGCCTTCACCGGCCGCGACGACGTCCTGAAGATCTTCGGGTCCTATCACGGCCACCACGACACCGTCATGGTGTCCATCGGCGTCGAGTACGACAGGATCGGCGACCACGACCACCCGGTCTCGCTGGCCTACGGCGGCGGCATTCCGCAGTCGACGGTCGACCACGTCTTCGCCGTCCACTTCAACGACGCCGAGTCGATGGAGCGCCGGATCGTCGAGCTCGAGGCCGAGGGCCGCAAGCCGGCCTGCCTGATCATGGAGCCCGCGATGATGAACCTCGGCGTCGTGCTTCCCGAGCCGGGCTACCTCGAGGCCGTCCGCGACATCACCGCGCGCCACGGCATCGTCCTGATCTTCGACGAGGTCAAGACCGGCCTCACCGTCGCCCCCGGCGGCGCGACCGACAAGTACGGCGTCCTGCCCGACATGGTCACGCTGGCCAAGGCGCTGGGCGGCGGCCTGCCGTCGGGCGCGATCGGCATGAGCGAGGAGCTCGCCGCGGTCGTCGAGGACGGCACCGTCTACCAGGTGGGCACCTACAACGGCAACCCGCTCGGCATGGCCGCGACGCGCGCCAACCTGCTCGACGTGCTGACGCCGGAGGCCTACACCCACCTCGACCACCTCAACGACCGCCTGCTGGGCGGCTGCGAGGGCGTCATCGACAAGTACAACCTGCCCGGCTACGCCGTGGGCATCGGCTCCAAGGGCTGCGTCACGTTCGCGACGGAGAAGGTCATCGACTACGAGACGTTCAAGTCCCAGCAGGACGCCGAGATCGCCGAGCTGGCCTGGCTGTACAACATGAACCGCGGCATCTTCATGACGCCGGGCCGCGAGGAGGAGTGGACGCTCTCGGTGACCCACACCGACGAGGCCGTCGACGCCTACATCTCGGTCTTCGACGAGATGGCGGCCGACCTCACGGCCTAGGCGGCAGCGGCTTCGTCGTCCGCGAGCGCCCGGGGAGCGGGGTGGGCCTGTTGGCGGACGCTGAGCGTCCGCGGATGGGCCCACCCCGGGGCGCGGTGACCGGGCAGGCCCATCGGCATGCCGGCCACCGGGCAGGTGGGGTGGGCCTGTTCGGCGCGGTGTGGCCGCGCTCTTCGGGCCCACCGCGAGGGAGTGGGCGTGGAAGGCCGGGGTGGCCCTCTCACGTCCAGCGCGCACGCCCACCGCGCACGCCCACCCTCACGCGCGGCGCGTCAGCTCCATCGTCCACTCCCAGTCCCACGTGGCACCGCCGTCGCCGGAGGTCGCCTGCTCCCAGCGGGCGTGGTCGTCGCTGAAGCGCGTCCAGCGGAAGCGGACGTCCAGCGGCGCGCCGTGCTCGTCCTCGATCGTCTGGCGGAAGTCGCCGTCGTCGCCGTCCCAGGCGCCGACCATCGGCCGCAGGTCCGGCGGCGAGTAGTTGGAGAGCCAGAGGATCGACCACTGGTTGGTCGTCGCGTCGTAGGTGCGCACGGTGACCGCGCGCACGTGGCCCCGGCCGGGGAAGTCCGCCGCGTCGTAGTGGTCGAGCTGGACGAGCCCGTCGACGTGCATCGCGACCTCGCCGGTGGCGGCGAACTCCTCCCAGACGCCGTCGGCGTTGCGCCGCCGGTTGGCGATGTCCCATTCGCCGGCGAGGAAGGAGAAGTCGTTGGTGGCCGGCGGGCGTTCGGTGATGAGCATGGGAGCGACCCTACAAGTTCAATAGGGCGTTCTTCGCCCTATGGATGTGATGGACTGCTCAGCGTGTCCCGTCCCGCCACCCGGCTGCTGGAGCTCCTGGAGCTGCTGCAGGGCTCCCCGTCGGTCAGCGGCGTCGACGCCGCCCGGCGCCTCGGCGTCGACGGCCGCACCGTGCGCCGCTACGTGCAGGCGCTGCAGGAGCTCGACATCCCGGTCGAGGGACAGCGCGGCGCGGGCGGCGGCTATCGGCTGCGGCCGGGCTACCGGCTCCCGCCGCTGATGCTCGGCGACGACGAGGCGACCGCCGTCGTCGCGGGCCTGGTCACGACCCAGCGGCTGGGCCTGCCGGGCGCCGAGGCGGCGCTGGCCAAGGTGCGGCGCGTCCTGCCCGCCGCGCTGCGGCGGAGGGTGGAGGCGCTCGAGGGAGCGCTCGGGTTCCTCGACGCGCAGCCGGCGGCCGTGCCGCCGGTCGGCGACGCGCTCCTGTCGCTCGCCGAGGCGGCGCGCCGCCAGCGCCGCGTGCGCGCGACGTACGCGCCAGCGTCGGGCGCCGCCCGCAGCCGCGAGCTGGACCCGTTCGGCGTCGTCGTGCACGGCGCGCGCTGGTACCTCAGCGCTCGCGACGCGGTCAGCGGCGAGCACCGCACCTTCCGCGTCGACCGCCTGAGCGACGTGGTGCTCGGCGCGCCGACCGCGGCGCCCGAGGTGGGCTTCGACCCGGCCGCCGCGATCGCCCGCTCGCTCGCGCAGGTGCCGTGGACGTTCCGCGTGGAGGTCCGGCTCGACGCGTCGCCCGAGCACATGCGCCGGCGCATCCCCGCGACGCTGGCCGAGCTGTCGGCCGACGGCGAGGGCACGCTGCTGCGGATGCGAGCCGACTCGCTGCGCTGGGTCGCCGAGGTCCTCGCCGGCCTCGGCTGCGCCTTCACCGTCCACGAGCCCGACGAGCTGCGCGCGCACGTGGCCGAGCTGGCGGCGCTGCTGTCGGCGTCGGCGCGCAGCGCCGCCGACACGTAGGACTACTCGCTGCGCAGCAGCGCCCGCCGGATCTTGCCGCTGGACGTCTTGGGCAGGTCGGTGGCGAACTCGAGCAGGCGCGGGTACTTGTAGGGCGCCGTCTGGGCCTTGACGTGGTCCTGGAGCTCGCGGGCGAGGGCGTCGGAGGCGGCGTGCTCGTCGCGGAGCACGACGATCGCGCGCACCACCGAGCCGCGCTCGTCGTCGGGGGCGGCGACGACGGCGGCCTCGGCGACCGCGGGATGCGAGACCAGCGCGGACTCGACCTCGAACGGGCCGATCCGGTAGCCGGCCGAGATGATCACGTCGTCGGTGCGGCCCTCGAAGAACAGGTAGCCGTCGTCGTCCTGGTGCACGCGGTCGCCGGTGTGCCACGGCACGGACGGATCGCCCGGCGCGTCGCCGAGGTAGCGCAGGAAGAACGTGGGGACGGTCGCTGGATCGGCGACCAGCTCGCCGTCCTGAACCCACAGCCGCACGCCCGGCAGCGCGCGACCCATCGAGCCGGGGCGCGCCGTCTCGCCGGCGAGGTTGCCGGTCAGCTGGCCGGTCTCGGTCTGGCCGTAGCCGTCGCGGATCTGCAGGCCCGTCGCCTCCTCCCAGGCCCGCAGGACCTCGGGGTTCAGCGCCTCGCCGGCGGCGACCAGCCCGCGCAGCTGCGGGAACCGTCGCAAGGGCACGCGCTTGGCGATGACGCGGTACTCGGTGGGTGCCATGCACAGGATGTCGACGCCCTCGCGCTCCAGGAGGTCGAGCCGCTGGGCGGGGTCGAACCGCGCGTCGTGCACGAGCGCGGCCGCACCCTGCAGCCACGGCGCGATGAAGACGTTGCGGGCCGACTTGCTCCAGCCCGACGCCGCCGTGCACCAGACGAGGTCACCGGGCCGCGCACCGAGCCAGTGCTCGGCCTGCGTGCGCTGGCCGTCGAGGTAGCGCTGGCCGTGCAGCACCGCCTTCGGCTCGCCTGCGGTCCCGCTGGTGAACGTGATGAGGCAGGGATCGAGCGGGCCGAGGTCCGGGGGAGAGGGCGCCGGCGTCGCCTCGCTCGCCGTCTCGGGCCAGTCCATGACGCCGGGGCCCCAGATCGTCGGGCCGTCCCAACCCGCCTCGCGCAGCACGTCCGCGTTGCGCTCGTCGGCGACGACCGCCGCCGGCCGGGCGACCGCCAGCCGCATCGCCAGGTCCTTGGCGCGTAGCTGCTCGGTGCACGGCAGGACGACGTAGCCCTGCCGGAAGCAGGCGACCATCGCCACGACCCAGTCGGGCTGGTTGCCGGCGAGCGTGAGCACGACGTCGCCGCGACGCACGCCGAGCGCATCGAGGCGGGCGGCCATGGCACGGGCGGCTCGGGCGACCGCGCCGAAGGCGTGCTCGCGCCGTCCGCCCTGGCGGTCCAGCTCGACCAGCGCCAGGCGGTCGGCGTCGGCAGCCTCGACAACGTCTACCGCGAAGTTCATCGCCGCGGACCCTAGATGAGTTCTTCCACGAGGCGGTCCCGGGGACCGCCGCCCGGACGGCTAGAAGCGGCCGCCGGCCGCGGCCAGCTCGCACTCGATCGCCGCGAGGCGCTCGGCCAGGCGGACGGCGACGGCGCAGAGCGTCGCCAGCAGCTCTGGATCTGCGGCCTCGCGCTGCTTGCGCACGAGCTCGAGGACCGCGATCACACGGCCGTCGGGGTGCACGACCGGCACGGTGGCCAGCGTGCCGAGCTCGGCCCACGCTGCCGAGCGCGAACGCGGGCAGGCGAGCATCTCCTCGGTGTCGGCCCAGTGGGCCTCGCCGGAGCCCGCCGCCGCAGCGACCAGCCCGTCCTCGAGGTGGGCGCGCCACGCCATCGTCTCCCAGGCCTCGAGGCCGGACATGTAAGCGCTCCACGTCTCGGCGCAGCCGAACTCGCCCTCGTCGCGCGGCTGCCACAGGGCGCCGCCGGTCCAGCCGGTCGCGGTGGCCAGCGCCTGCAGGGCGGCGCGGCCGGCCGCCCGCGGGCTCGAGGCCTTGGCCAGACCGCGGTCGAAGTCGTCGAGTGCGTCGGGGGTGAAGCCGGGCGGGGGACCGTCGGGCTCGACCGGCGCGGAGTAGGCGAAGGCCTTGGCCTGCGCGGCGGCGACCTCCAGCGGCGGCAGCGACGGACGGCCGTTGCTGTAGGGCGAGGTCATCACCGCCGGCACCTGGGCGATGATCGGCTGCGGGCCGACGTCGGCCAGCCGGCGCTCGGCCAGCTCGCGCGCCTGCTGCTCGACGAGCAGCGCGGCCTGCAGCTCGTCGCGGGCGGCGAGCGCCAGGTCGAGGTCGGAGCGCAGCGTGGTGACCTCGTCCTCGACCATCGCCTCGGCGCGCACCAGCGCGGCGCGGGCGTCGTCGCGGGCGGCCTCGGCGTCGAGCAGCCGGCGCTCGGCGTCGTCGGCGCGCAGGTCGGCGACCTGGGCGTGCCGCTCGGCCTCGACGCCGGCGGCGTCGGCGGCCTCGGCGCGGGCGACGGCCGCGGCCAGCGTCTCGTCGAGCCCCGCGAGCGCGTCGTCACGTGCGGTCTCGGCGCCGGTGGCGCGCAGCAGCGCCGCATCGCGCTCGTGCTCGGCCTCGGCGGCGCGCGACAGCGCCTCGTCGCGGAGCCGGTCCGCGGCGGCGAGCGCCTCGGCGGCCTGGGCGGCGACCGCCTGGGCGGCGCCGAGATCTTCGACGGCCTGGACGCGCGCGGCGTCGGCGGCGTGCGCGTGGGCGACGGCGTGGGCGACCTGGGCGTCGGAGCTGCCGAGGGCGTCGGCGGCGCGGGAGCGCTCCGCCTCGGCGTCCTGCGCGCGGGCCTCGGCCTGCGCGGCGCGGCCCTCGGCCTCGTCCGCATGCGCCTGCGCCTGGTGGGCCGACGCGACGGCCTCGGCCAGCTGCGCCTCGGCCATCGTCAGCCGGTCGGCCAGCGCGTCGCGCTCGCCGTGCAGCTCCCACAGCGCGGCTTCGGTCTGCTCGCGGGCGGCGGTGGACGCGGCCAGCGCCTCGGCGTCGTCGTGGTGCCCGGCGGCGATCTGCGCCTCCAGCGCGGCGGCGTGGGCCGTCAGCTCGGCGGCGCGGGCGTCGAGTGCGGCGACCCGCTCCAGCGCATCGTCGCGGGAGGCCTCGGCGGCGTGCAGCCGCTGCTCGGTCTCGGCGGCCGACCGCGCGGCGGCGACGGCCTCGTCGCGCTCGGACTCGGCGGCGCGCAGCGCCTCGATGGCCTGCGTGCGGGTGTGCTCGGCGCCCTCGCGGCGCGCCTGTGCGTCGTCGCGCGCGGTCTCGGCCGCGGCGAGCGCGTGGCGGGCGGCGTCCGCGTCGGCGCGGGCCGCCTCGGCACGGGCCAGCGCATCGTCGCGCGCGGCCTCGGCGGCGCGCACGGCGTCGCCCGCCTCGCCACGGTCGGCCTCGGCCGCGTGCGCGCGCGCCAGCAGCTCGTCGCGCGCGGCCTCGGCGGAGGCCAGGCGCTCGTCGGCTTCGGCGCGGACCGACTCCAGCTCGGCGAGCCGAGCCTGCGCCTCCTCGGCGACCGTGCGGTGGTGGTCGAGCGCCTCACGGGTGCGGGCGTGCGCGTCGCGGGTGCGGTCGCGCTCGAGCTCGGCGGTGCGACGAGCCTCGCGCTCGCGGGCGACCTCCTGCAGGGCGGCCTCGCCGCCGGCGGCGACCTCGAGGGTCTCCTCCTCGAGCGCCGCGGCCCGCTCGCGCTCGGCGGCGACGCGGGCGTCGGCGTCGGCGGCCAGCGCCGCGACGCGCTCGTGCTCGGCGGCCAGGCGCGCGTCGGCCGCGGCCAGCGCCTCCTGGGCGGCGACGAGCTCGCGGCCCAGCGACTCGGCGCGCTCGCGCGCGTCGGCGACGGCGCCCTCGGCGGCGGCCGACTTCTCGCGCTCGGCCTCCAGGGCGTGGCCGAGGCGCTCGCCGTCGACGACCGCGCCGCGGGCCTCTTCCAGCTCGAGCAGCAGCGTCTCGGTGCGCTCGTGCGCGCCGTGGAGCGCGCGCTCCAAGTCCTCGCGGCGCTCGTCGGCCGCGGCGGTCGCCGCCTCGGCGGCGCGGACAGCGTCCTGCGCGGCGGTGAGCTCGCCGCCGAGCCACTCGCCACGTGCGCGCTCCTGGTCGAGCTCGCGCGACGCCATGTCGTGGCGCTCGCGCAGGCCCTGCAGCTCGCCGACGAGCTCCTCGCGGGAGCCGATCGTCTCGTCCAGCAGGCGCTTGAGGCCGTCGTGGGCGGCGTGCAGCCCGCTCAGCTCGGCGGCGAAGCCGTCCTTCTGGGCGACGGCGTCGGCGTGGGCGGCGCGCAGCGCGTCCAGCTCGGCGGCTGCCTCAGGCGGCAGGCCGGCCGGCTGGGACTGCACGGCCTCGACGGCCGCCGCCGCCTCGGCGGTGGCGCGCTCCAGCTCGACGCGGAGGCGCTCGACCTCGGCCTCGGCCTCCTTGGCGCGTCCCTTCAGCTCCTTGCGCCCGGCCCGGACCTCCTCCAGCTCGGCCTCGAGGGCGTCGCGCCGCGCGGCCACCTCGGCGATCCGCTGCTCGACCCCGTTGCGGCCCTCGCGCAGGGCGACGAGCTCGGCGTCGAGCTCGTCGCGGCGGGCCGCCGCGGAGGCCAGCTCGCCCTGCAACGCCTCGCAGCGCCCGCCGAGCTCGGCGACCTGGCGCTGCAGGTCGGCGTCGCCGCTGCGGGCGGCGGCCAGCTCGCCATCGAGCAGCCCGGCGCGCTCCTCGGCGGCCGCCAGCTCGCGGGCCACGTCGTCGTGGCGCCCCGATGCCTCGGCCAGGCGCGCCTCGGCCTCGGCGGCGCGGTCGCGCGCCGCGGCGAGCTCGCCGTCGAGCGACGAGCTGTGGTCGTGGACCGACTCCAGCTGAGCGGCCAGCTCCTCGACGCGTGCGGCGACGCGGTCGCGCTCGTCGGCGGCCCGGTCGGCCTCCTGGCGCAGCTGCTCCAGCTCGCCGCTCTGGCGCTCGAGCTGCTCGGCCGCGGTGCGCGAGTGGATCTCGGCCTCGAGCCGCGCCTCGCGCTCGACGGCCAGCGCCTCGCGGGCGGCGAACGCCTCGGCGTCGGCCGCGGCGCGGGCCTCACGCTCGGCGACGACCTCCTCGGCGGGGGCGCTGATGCCGCTGGTGGCGACCTGGCCGACCGAGGACTGCAGGCGCTCGCGCTGCTCGCGGCCGAGCTGCAGATCGTCGCCGGGCGCCATGACCACGCAGACGGCCCAGGGGTCGCCGTCGTCGTAGACGGGGAAGCGGCAGGCGCGCATCGCGCGGCGGCCGTCGCGGGCCAGCACGGTCTCGCGGGCGTCGAGGTGGCCGTGGGCGTCGAGGACGAGCGCGTCGAGCTCGGCGACGCGGTGCGCCACGTCGGCGGGCTGCAGCGCGTTGTCGGTCTTGCCGACCAGCCGCGAGGACTCGAGGCCGACGAGGTCGGCGAACGACGGGTTGACGGCCACGTAGCGGCCGCCCGCGTCGCGGACGCAGGCCGGGAGCGTGGCTTCTTGGAGGGCATCCGCGAGTGCCCCAAGGCGCTGCGCGGATCCCGCGTTCGGGTTGGGGCTGGATCCGTCGGTCATCGGGGAGTCAGGACCACATCGACCCCAGAACCCGGTTCATCGCGCTGGACCCCCTCAACCACGGACGAACGTTCGGGCGCTCACCGGTATCGTCCAGGACCCCCTCAACGCGGAAACCTGGAGCACCAATGGCCGTCGAGACCAGCGTGTACAACGATTCCACTGACGAGCAGAAGGCCATCATCGAGATGGTCCGGCAGTTCGTCGACGAGCAGATCATCCCGAACGCCGAGCACTACGACGGCGCCGACGAGTACCCCGAGCCCATCGTCGAGCACATGAAGGAGCTCGGGCTGTTCGGCATCACGATCCCGGAGGAGTACGGCGGCCTCGGCCTGGACCTCACGACGTACGTGATGGTCGTCGAGGAGCTCTCCCGCGGCTGGATCTCGATCAGCGGCGTGATCAACACCCACTTCATCGGCTCCTACCTGCTGCTGAAGTACGGCAGCGACGAGCAGCGGCAGAAGTACCTCCCGCGCATGGCGACCGGTGAGATCCGCGCTGCGTTCTCGCTGTCGGAGCCCGAGCTGGGGTCCGACGTGCAGGCGATCAAGACCAACGCCAAGAAGGTCGCCGACGGCACCTACGAGATCAACGGCCAGAAGATGTGGGTCACCAACGGCCTCATGTCCTCGCTCGTCTTCCTGCTGGTCAAGACCGATCCTGACGCGCAGCCCACCCACAAGGGCTTCACCTGCTTCATCACTGAGAAGGAGGCGGGCGTCAGCGAGAACACGGGGGCGTACGCCGGCCTGACGGTGCCGCCCAAGATCAAGAAGATGGGCTACAAGGGCGTCGAGTCCACCGAGCTGGTCTATGACGGGTACAAGTGCCCGGCCGACAACATCCTGGGCGGCGAGGACGAGGGCCTCAACGCCGGGTTCGCGCAAATGATGGACGCGCTGGAGGTCGGCCGCGCCAACGTCGCCGCCCGCGGCGTCGGCCTGGCGCAGCGCGCCCTGGAGCTGGCGCTGAAGTACTCCCAGGAGCGCAAGACGTTCGGCAAGCCGATCGCCCAGCACCAGGCGATCCAGTTCAAGCTCGCCGACATGGCCACGCAGCTCGATGCCGCCCGTCTGCTCACGCGCCGCGCCGCGATGATGAAGGACGCCGGCCTGCGCTCCGACATGGAGGCCGGCATGGCCAAGCTGTTCGCCTCGGAAGCCGCGCACTTCTGCGCCGAGCAGTGCCTGCGGATCCACGGTGGCTACGGCTACTCCAAGGAGTACGAGATCGAGCGGATCTACCGCGACGCGCCGCTGCTGCTCATCGGCGAGGGCACGTCGGAGATCCAGCGCATGGTCATCGGCAAGAAGCTGTTGCAGCGGCACAAGCTGTAGCCGCGGGACTGGCGGTCGTCCGCTGCTCGCGCGCTAGGGTCTGCCTCGTGAGCAGCGACGCACCGCAGTTGATCGAGGCGGCCATCCGGGGAGTCCTCGAGGAGGTCCCCGCCCTGGCGCCGCTCAAGCTCGTGGTCGGGATCGACCTGCAGGGTCGCGGCGACCTCCAGCAGTACCGGGTCAAGCTGCCCGAGCTGGAGGTCACCAAGGACATCGGGACCGATGCCCGCGTCCGCATCGAGATCCGCCGCGACTTCTTCAACCTGATGGTCGAGCACGGCGCGAAGGTCGCCGACTGGGAGCAGGCCTTCCGCGAGGGCCGCGCCAAGGCCACCGGCGTCCAGCAGTACCTGCAGCTGATCGCCAAGGTGGTCGACAAGCACCAGGAGCGCGCGAGACTGCGCCGCGCGCACAAGTAGCACCGGCCGTCGAGCCCGCGAGAATCGCCCTCTGGGCGATTGCTCGCCAGCCCTATCGCCCCCTGGGCGATAGGGCCGGGACCTGCTGCGTGATGCAGTGCGGCCCGCCGCCGCCGAAGGCGTGGACGACGCCCGGCACGCCGATGACCTCTTTGGTCCCCTCGTAGGCCTCGGCGATCCGCGCCAGCGCCTCGGCGTCGAGGTCGGGCTGCCCGGCGATCGGCACGACGGCGAAGCGGTCGCCGACGTAGAAGTTCATGTAGGAGGCGACGACCGGCTCGCCGTCGACCTCCGCGTAGGCGAGGGGGTCGAAGTCGAGCACCTCGAGGCCCGCGGCGACCGCGATCTCGCGGTTGGCGGCCAGGTTGTCGTGGTTGGCGTTGTCGGCCGCGGCGCGCTGCAGCAGCACGGTTCCCGGCTTCGTGAACGCGGCGATGAGGTCGACGTGGCCGTCGGTGTCGCGATCCTCCACGAGGCCCTGGCCGAGCCAGACGACCTGGCGGACGCCGAGGTAGTCCTGCAGGTGGCGCTCGATCTGGTCGCGGCCGAGAGCGGGGTTGCGGTTGGGGTGCAGCAGGCACTGCTCGGTGGTCAGCAGCACGCCGGCGCCGTCGACGGCGATCGAGCCGCCCTCGAGCACCAGCGGCGCCTCCACGACGTCGGCGCCGACGTACTCGGCCAGCCGCGCGCCGATCGCCTGGTCGTCGGCGTAGCCCGCGAACTTGTCGCCCCAGGCGTTGAACCCGAAGTGGACGCCGGCGCGCGTGGTCGGGGCCGCGGGGTCGTCCACGACGAAGATGGGGCCGCTGTCGCGCAACCACGAGTCGTCGATCGGCAGCTCGAGGATCTCGACTGCGGCAGTGCAGGCGGCGCGCGCCTCGGCGGCGTCGGCCGGGCTCCCGGCGACCATCGTCACGGGCTCGAACGCGGCGATCGCGTTGGCCACGCCCGCGCTCTCGGCCTTGGCGGCGGCCATCTGGCCGTCCCACAGCTCGCGGCGGCACGGCCACGCCATGAGCGTGCGCTCGTGGGGCGCCCACTCGGGCGGCATCGTCAGGCCGGTGGCGGCGGGGGTCGGCATCTGACGCGCAGGATGCCAGCCGCACGAGGGCCGCGCAGGCGAGGGGTGACGGCGCGCGTGCTCCTTGCCGTAGCATCGATGCGATGGCGACGAGGGTCCGGGCCGTGCGGTTCGAGCGCGAGCTTCTCGAGGAGCTCGAGCGACATCTCGCCGCCGACGGCGAGGACCTCTCACGATTCGTCAACGCGGCGGTCGACCGATCGTTGCACGGCGACGAGCGAACGGTGCGCCCGCCGGAGGGCCTGCACGCGGTGCCCGACCTCGAGCCGTGCGCCGAGGGCTATCGCCACGCGCTGCTGGCTCGCGACGCGCGGCGGGCGCGGGCACTGGTCGAGGACGCGGTGCACCGAGGCGCCGCGATCGTTGACGTCTACGGAGCGGTGATCGAGCCGGCCCTGCGCGAGATCGGGGAGCTCTGGTCGCTGGACGAGATCACCGTCGCCCAGGAGCACTTCGCGACCGAGGCGACCGTGCAGATCATCGCCGCGCTGGCGCCGGACCGGCGGCTCGCGGCGACGCGCGGCCGGCTGGCGGTCGTCGGCGGATCGCCCGACGAGCTGCACGCGATCGGTGCGCGCATGGTCGCCGACGTCCTGGAGCGCGCGGGCTGGGAGGTGATCGCGCTGGGCGCGGCGACGCCCGCCGAGGATCTCTACGCGCTGGCGGCCGAGGAGCAGCCCGACCTGGTGGCGCTGTCGACGGCGACGATCGGCCGGCTGCCCGGTGCCGAAGAGGCGGTGCAGCGGCTGGCGGCCCTGGACCCGCATCCGGTGATCGCGGTGGGCGGCGGCCTCTACACCGGTGGCGTGGGGGCGCTCGCGCGCGAATGGGGCGCCGAGATCGTCACCAGCGACCTGCGCGTCCTGATGGGCGAGATCGCGACGCGCTTCCCGGCCGTCTGAGCTTTAGGGTGAGGCCACGATGAGGCTGCTGCCCCAGGAGCAGGACCGCCTGCTGCTCTTCCTCGCCGCAGAGCTGGCGCGCGCCCGCCGCGCGCGCGGCCTGAAGCTCAACCAGGCCGAGGCGACGGCGATCGTCGCCGACGCGGTCTGCGAGCTGGCGCGCGACGGGTTGCGCTACGCCGAGGTCGTGGCGGCCGCCCGCCAGGTGCTCGGCGAGGACGACGTGCTGGACGGCGTGCGCGCCCTCGTGCCGCGCATCGAGGTCGAGGCGGTCTTCCGCGACGGGCGCCATCTCGTGGTGCTCGACGACCCGCTCGGGCCGGGCGGCGTTGCGACCGACGGCGAGCTGGATGTCGTGTGGCTCGACGGCGCGCCGGCACGGGTCCCGGTGGTCAACGAGGGTCGCGTCGCGATCGGCGTCACCAGCCACCTGCACTTCTTCGAGGCCAACCGCGCGCTGCGCTTCGACCGCTCCGCGACCTGGGGGATGCGCCTGGCCGTGCCGGCGCGCACGAAGGTCTTCTTCGCACCGGGCGAGCCGCGCGAGGTCGCGCTGGTGCCGATCGGCGGCGCGCGCGTCGTGCATGGCCACGGCGAGCTGGTCGATGGGCCGCTCGACGATCCCGGTGCTCGCGACGCCGCGCTCGCCGCGGCACGCGAGAAGGGGTACCGCGGTGCCGAGGCACGACCGGACACGGAGCCCCCGCGGGACGGACGCGGTGGCGGTCGTGCCTGAGGCGCGACCGGACACAGGGCCCCCGCGGGACGGAGGCGGTGGCGGAGGTGCCTGACCCCGTCCGCCTCGGCGACACCACGCTGGAGGTCGTCGCCGAGCGCGACGACGTCCACGGGCCCGACCAGCTCGTCCCGGGCTTCGGCAACACGCTGCGCGACGGGCTCGGCGTCCGCGCGGACCGCGGCGGGGTGGACGTCGCGATCATCGGCGGCCTGATCCTCGACCCGATCCTCGGCGTGCGCTATGCGTCGATCGGCGTGCGCGACGGGCGCGTCGTCGCCGTCGGGCGTGCCGGCAACCCCGACACGACGGACGGCATCGACGTGGTCGTCGACGTCACGACCGCGGTCCTCGACGCCACCGGGATGATCGTCACGCCGGGCGGGATCGACACGCACGTGCACTGGCTCTCGCCGCAGGTCACCGACGCGCTGCTGGCCGGCGGCGTCACGACGATGGTCAGCCAGGACTACGGCCCCGTCTGGAACCTCGGCACCAACCCCGAGGCCGGGCTGGCCATGGCGTGGGCCGCTCTCGAGGCGGTGCCGATCAACGCGGCGCTGCTCGTCCGCGGCTCCAGCAGCCGCCCGGGCCCCGTCGAGGACGGCCTGCGCGCCGGCGGCGCCGGGCTGAAGATCCACGAGGACGTCGGCGCCGGCCCGATGCAGATCCGCACCGCGCTCGACGTCTGCGACCGCCACGACGTCCAGCTCGCGATCCACACCGACGGGCTCAACGAGGTGCTCTCGGTGGAGGGCACGCTCGAGGCGTTCGCCGGGCGCTCGGTCCACGCGTTCCACATCGAAGGCGCCGGCGGCGGGCACGCCCCCGACCTCCTGCGCCTCGCCGGGCGAGAGCGCATCCTGACCTCCTCGACCGCGCCGACCGTCCCGTTCGGGGTCGACACGGCGGCCGAGCACGCCGCGATGGTCGCGGCGGTCCACGTGCTGGCGCCCGGCGTCGTGCCCGGCGACCACACCGCCGCGCAGGCGCGCGTGCGCCCGGCGACCATGGCGGCCGAGGGCGTGCTCCACGACCTCGGGATCGTCCACATGGTCTCCTCCGACAGCCAGGGCATGGGTCGCGCCGGCGAGGTCGTGCGGCGCGCGATCCAGAACGCCGACGTGATGAAGCGCGCGCGGGGCGCCGCCGGCTACGGCGGGGTCGCCGACAACGAGCGCGTCCTGCGGCACCTGGCCAAGGTCACCATCAACCCGGCGATCACCCACGGGCTGTCGCACGACGTCGGCGCGCTGACGCCGGGGCGGGTCGCCGACTGCGTCTTCTGGCTGCCGCAGAACTTCGGCGTCCGGCCCGAGCTGGTGGTCAAGATGGGGATGTCGGTCTGGGGCGCCAGCGGCGACCCCAACGCCACCACCATGCTCTGCGAGCCCGTGACGATCCGCCGCCAGGTCGGCGCCCTCGGCGCCGCGCCGGCGCGCCTGTCGCTGGCGTTCGTCGCGGCCGCGGCCGCCGACGCGGAGCTGCCGACCAGCCGCGCGCGCTCGATCGTCCGCGGCACCCGCGACATCGGCGCGGCCGACATGGTGCGCAACGACGTGCGGGCGGACGTGACCGTCACACCCGACGGCCGCGAGGTCCGCGTCGACGGCGAGCGCATCGGGATCGAGCCCGTCGACGAGGTCGCGCTGTCGTGGCGGTACCTTCTCGGCTAGTGGCCCACTGATGCCCCTCGTCGCCGACGCCCCGCCGCGCCCCGCCATCGTCCAGGACCCGATCCCGTACCCGTCGTCGCGGGTGGGGGAGATGCGCGCCTACGCCGTGCGCCACTACGGACTGCACCGGGCGCGGCTGATCGCGCCGAAGGTCATCGTCGAGCACCTGACGGCCAACACGTCGTTCTCCGCGACGTTCAACACCTTCGCCTCCGATGCGCCCGACCCGGAGCTGCACGAGCGGCCCGGCACCTGCTCGCACTTCGTCGTCGACCAGCAGGGGACCATCCACCAGCTGGTGTCGCTGAAGTGGATGTGCCGCCACACGGTCGGCCTCAACTGGACGGCGATCGGGATCGAGCACGTCGGCACCGTTGAGGCCGGCGTCTTCGGGAACGTGCGGATGTTGCGCGCGTCGCTGCGGCTCACGCGCTGGCTGCAGGGGCGCTACGGCATCGCCACCAAGAACGTGATCGGCCACAACGAGTCGCTTGCGAGCCCGTATCACCAGGAGCGCGTGCAGCGGCTGCGGACCCAGACGCATGCCGACTTCCCCCGGCGCTGGATGGTCCGCTACCGCCGCGAGCTGGCGGCGGGATAGGCTCGCGGGCATGGCCCTGCCCGCACCCTCGCCGTCCACCGCTGCCCTGGTCACCGGCGCCTCGTCGGGGATCGGCGTCGACCTCGCGCGTGAGCTCGCCGGGCGCGGGCACGCGGTCGTCCTCGTCGCCCGCCGCGGCGACCGCCTCGAGGCGCTCGCCGAAGCGCTGCGCAACGCTCACGGCGTGCGCGCCGACGTGCTCACCTGCGACCTCACGGATCCCGCCGCGCGCGACGCGCTGCCCGGGCGCGTCGACGCGCTCGGCCTGACCGTCGAGATCCTGATCAACAACGCCGGCTACGGCAGCGCGGGCCAGTTCGTGGACCTCGACCTCGCCGCCGAGACCGACATGGTGCGGCTCAACTGCGAGGCGGTCGTGGCGCTGAGCGGCGCCTACGCGCCGGCGATGGTGCAGCGCGGGGACGGGGCGATCCTCGTGGTCGCCTCCTCGGCCGGCATGCAGCCGATCCCCGGCCAGGCGACCTACGCCGCCAGCAAGGCGTTCGCCCTGGCCTTCGCCGAGGCGCTGCACGAGGAGCTCGGCCATCGCGGGATCGCGGTGACCGCGCTGTGCCCGGGCCCGGTCGACACGGAGTTCGCCGAGCGCGCCGGCCTGGAGGAGGCCTTCGCCTCGGTGCCGAGCTTCGCGCGCGTCTCCGCGGGCGAGTGCGCCAAGCAGGCGATCGACGGGCTGGCGCGCAACAAGCGCGTCGTCGCGCCGGGCCTGACGACCCGGGCGGTCGCCGTCGCCGGGCGTCACACGCCGCGCTCGGTCCTGCTGCCGCTGATGCGGCGCTTCTACCCGGTGTAGCCGCTCGCCGCTGCGGGCACGACCGCTCGCATGAGCGAGACCTCGACCTACAAGATCGTCGAGCTGACGGGCACCTCGCCGGACGGGGTGACCGAAGCGATGCGCGCCGGCGTGGCGCGGGCGAGCAGGACGCTGCGCAACCTCGACTGGGTGGAGGTCGGCGAGATCCGCGGTCACGTGGCCGACGGCGAGATCCAGCACTTCCAGGTGACGATGAAGATCGGGTTCCGGCTGGAGGAGTGAGGCCGCTCTTCGCCAGGCGCGGCGGGGCGCTTCGCGGGGCCCGCTCAGCGCTGTTCTGCCGTACACCAATAGGTCGTCCGCCCGCCCACCGTCGCGCGCGCCATGTCGGCGCCGCAGCGGGGGCAGACGCCATCGCGGCGCCGGTGGGCGATGACGTCGCCGGTGTGCACGCCGCCGCGCTGGATCGCTCGGCGCGTCGTGGCGCGGATCTCGCGGCGCAGCCGGTCCAGCTCGTCGGCGTCGAGCCCGCCGGCCGGTCTGCGGGGATCCAGGCGGGCGCGCCACAGCGCCTCGTCGGCGAGCAGGTTGCCGACGCCGGCGATGACCGACTGGTCCATGATGCGCGCCTTCAGCGGGCCCTCGCCGCGGCCGACGCGCTCGCGGAACGTGTCGCGGTCGACCATGGCCGCGTCGGGACCCAGGCGCGTCAGGTCGGGATCCAGGACGGCGCGCCCGAGGCGGCGCTTGTCGCGCAGCGCCAGCCAGCCGCCGTCGGCGAAGTGCAGCGTGAAGCGATCCCAGACGGGCAGATGCTTGCGGCCGCCGTCGGAGACGTAGTCGCCGGCGGCATGGTCGTCGATGACGATGCGGCCGGCCATCCCGAGATGCAGGCCCAGCACGGGCCCGTCGTCGGTCTCGGCCCAGAGGGCCTTGCCCTGGCGGTGGGCCGAGACGAGACGGTGGCCGACCAGCGCGTCGGCCAGCTCGCCGGGGGCATGGGGGCGGCAGACGTAGGTGTCGCCGTCGTCGACGGAGACGATCTCGCGGCCCAGGCCGCGCTCCTCGATCAGGGCGCGGGCGCTCTCCGCCTCTGGAAGCTCTGGCATCGGGCCCTCACGTTAGGAGATGATCTGCACCACCATGCCCACGACGGCCGCACGCCCGATCCTCGTGACGATCCCGATCAGCCATTACTGCGAGAAGGCGCGCTGGGCGCTGGACCGCGCCGGCGTGGCCTACGACGAGCGCCGGCACCTGCCGGCGCTCCACCGCGTGGCGGTCCGCCGCGCGGGCGGCAAGCAGACCGCCCCGGTGCTCGTCTGCCCCGAGGGCGAGGTCGTGTGCGAGTCCGCCGACATCATCGTGTGGGCCGACGCGCGCGCCGGGTCGCCGGCGGCGCGGATGATCCCGACCGACCCGGCGGTGGCGTTGGAGGCCCGCGCGCTGGCCGACGACTACGACGAGCGCCTCGGCCCGGCGACGCGGCTGTGGGTCTACCACGAGATGTTCGACTACCCGGAGCTCGTCCACGCGAGCATGACCGCGGGCGTGCCGACCTGGGAGCGCCACGCGTTCCGCTACGGCAACAAGGCGGTCGCGTTCGCGGTGTCCAAGGTCCTCGGGGTCGACGACGACAGCGCGCGGGCCGCCGAGGCGACGTTCCGGGCGGTGTTCGCCGGCGTCGACGCGCGGCTGGCGGACGGACGCAGCTACCTCGCCGGCGACGCGTTCTCGATCGCCGACCTCACGTTCGCGGCGCTCGCGGCGCCGTTGATCGCCCCACCGGAGTACGGGGTGCGCCTGCCTTCCGTCGACGAGCTGCCTCCGGGCATGGTCGACGTCGTCCGCGAGCACCGCGAGACGCGTGCCGGGCGGCATGCGCTCGCGATGTTCGCGACGGAGCGGACGGCGCCCGCCGCCGCTCCGGTCTCCAGCTAGGCCAGCGAGGCCTCGTTGTCGTACAACTTGAGGATGTTCACCGTGCCGGGCGGCGTCGCGTCGATGCACAGGCGGCAGAGGACGCACTCGTCCACGTTGCCCTCGACGATCTGCACCGTGCCGGCGGCGTCGCCGTAGATGTCGACGGGGCAGACCTCGCGGAGCTTGGCCGCGACGGCGGCATCGCCGACGACCGCGTCGTCGACCTCGACCCCGATGAACGTGCCGTCGACCCTCATGCGCTGACGCTCCTCTCGGCGAGCTTGGCCTTCATGATCTCCGGGATCTCGGAGATCTCCTCGGCGACTGTGATCCCGGCCTCGGCGAGGCGCGCGATCTTCTCGGTCGCGGTGTCCTCCTTGCCCTCCACGATCGTGCCGGCGTGGCCGAAGCTCATGCCCGGCATCTCGTCCATGAACCGGCCGGCCATGAACGCGACGATCGGCAGGCGCGAGTCGTTCTCGGTGACCCAGCGGGCGAGCTCGGCCTCCATGCGGCCACCGGGCTCCGTGTAGATCACGATGCCCTCGGTCTCCTCGTCGGCCTCGAACAGCGGCATCAGCTCGGCGTAGCTCTGGCCGATGATCGCGTCGCCGCCGATCGAGACGGCCGTGGAGATGCCCAGGCCGGCAGCGCTGAGCGTCGACGACATCTCGGTCGTCATGCCGCCCGAGCGCGAGATCACGCCGATCGATCCCCGCTTGTAGGACTTGGCGGCGTCCTTGGCGGGGCCGCCGATGCCGCCCATCTTGATCACGTCGGGGACGATGATCCCCAGGCAGTTGGGGCCGATGATGCGCGCCCCGCGCAGCGTGGCCAGCTCGACCATCTGGGCGACGTCGCGGCGCGGGATGCGCTCGGTGACGATGACGATGGTCTTGATGCCGTTCTCGATGGCCTCGAAGACCGCGTCCTTGGTGAACGCGGGCGGGACCGTCACGACCGAGCCGTCGATCGGCCGGCCGTGGTGCTCGACGGCCTGCGCGACGGTGTCGAACACCGGCACGCCGTGGACCTCGCGCCCCAGCCGGCCCGGCGTCACGCCGCCGACGACCTTGGCGCCCACGCCGTAGTCCAGGCACTCGCGCGTGAGGTTGACCGCCTCGCGCCCCGTGATGCCCTGGACGATGAACGTCGTGTCCGCGTTGACGAGGATCGACATCAGGCAGCCACTCCTTGGATCTTCTCGACCGCGCGACGCGCCGCTTCGTGCAGCGACACCGAGCGGTCGGCGTACTCGACCCCGTACTTCTCGAGGATCTTGAAGCCCTCTTCCTCCCAGGCGCCCGGGATGCGGAAGATGGCGATCTTCTCGGCCGGGTCCATCCCCAGCTCGAGGCAGGCGGCGATGACGCCGCGGGCGACGATGTCCACGCGCGTGTTGGAGACGATGGACATCATCACGGCGATCTTGTCGACGCCGGGCTTGCTCAGCACGAGCTTGGCCAGGCCCTTGGTCTTGGAGACCGACGGGTTGCCGCCGATCTCGCAGTAGTTGGCGGGCTTGCCGCCGTACTTGCGGACCGCGTCGAAGAGCGTCAGCGAGCCGCCGCCGGCCCCGATGACCAGGCCGAGGTTGCCGTCGAACTCGGTGACGTTGCCGGCCACGCCGCGGTGGTCCTGGCTGTCGACGGCCTCGCCGGCGAGCTCGAACTCGGTGGGCTCGCGCGCCTCGCGGGTCTCGTCGTCGCCGACGCCGAGGTCCTTGAGCAGCTGCTTGTGCCGGCCGCGCGCCTCGTTCTCCATGTCCATGTGCGCGTCGAGCGCGATGAACGAGCCGTCGGCCATGCGCGCCAGCGGGTTGATCTCTGCGAGCGTCATGTCGTTGTCGACGAAGAGCTTGGCGAGCTTGGTGAGGATCGGCGTGAGCTTGTTGAGGGCCGAGCCGGTCACGCCCGTGGAGGCGATGACCTCCTTGGCCTCGAAGTCGCCGAACGGCAGGATGTTCGAGAAGTGCCGGCGCCCGACCTTGTCGGGCTGCTCCTCGGCGACCTGCTCGAT
>DASYLT010000101.1:0-2878 GCA_036009425.1 Baekduia sp.
GCGCTGCACGAGGAGTTCGGGCTGACCGCGATCGTCGCCACGAGCTTCCAGGCCGCCGGCGGCGCCGGGCAGAAGGGCATGGACGAGCTCATCGAGCAGGTCCCCGGCCTGCTCGCCGATCCCTACGCGCTGCAGACCGACGGCGCGGCCGCCGCGGCCAAGGTCGCCAACACCGCCGTCTTCGGCAAGCCGCTGGCCTTCAACGTCGTCCCGCTGCTCGGGACCGACACGGGCAACGGCTACACCGACGAGGAGATGAAGCTCCAGAACGAGTCGCGCAAGATCCTCGGGATCCCGGCGCTCGGCGTCTCGCCCACGTGCGTGCGCGTCCCGGTGATGGTCGGGCACGCGATCGAGGTCCGCGCGACGTTCGAGCGCGAGCCGTCGGTGCAGCGCGCCCTGCACGTCATGGGCGCCCACGACGGCGTGGAGCTCGACGACGTCCCGACGCCGCTGGAGTGGGCGGGGCGCGACCCCGTGGCCGTCGGCCGCGTGCGGCTCGATCTCGGCGACCCGAAGTCGCTGAACCTGTTCGTCGTCGGCGACAACCTGCTCAAGGGCGCGGCGCTGAACACGGTGCAGATCGCCGAGCTGCTGCACGAGCGCGGCCTGCTGAGCGCGCGCGCCGCGGCCTGAGCGCGGGCCGGCGTCCGCCTAGGCCGGCGCCGGCGTCCAGCGCAGCGCGACGGTGCACACGTCGTCGCTCGTGGTGCGCCCGGCGAGCATCGCGCTGGTGACCTCGCGCGCGAGGGCGGCGGCCGGCTGCTCGCGGTGCCGGTCGATCTCGGTCAGCAGAACGTCCAACCCGGTCTGCAGCGGCCGGTCCACGCGCTCGATCAGGCCGTCGCTGAACAGCACGAGCGTGCTGCCGGCGGCGATCGAGCGCTCGGCCTGCGCCCGCAGACCGGCGTCCAGCGCGGCGTCCAGCGGCGTCGAGCGCCCGCCCCAGACGAAGGCGGGGCCCTGCCCCGGCTCGGCGATCGCCGGTGGCGGGTGGCCGGCGCAGGCCACTGCCAGCGCGCCGGTGTCGAGGTCCAGCGTCACGTAGCTCAGCGTCGTCATCTGGCCGACGTCGTGGCGGCGCGCGTAGCCGTCCAGCGCCTCCAGCAGCGCGCCCGGCCCGAGCCCGGTTCCGGCCAGCGCCCGGACGCCGCTGCGCAGCTGGCCCATGGTCGTCGCCGCGTCGATCCCGCGACCGACGACGTCGCCCACGACCACCGCGATCTGGCGATCGGCCAGCCAGAAGGCGTCGTACCAGTCGCCTCCGACCTCGAGGCCCGCGACCGCCGGCCGGTACTCGATCGCGAGGTCCAGCGAAGCGTCGACGGGCAGGTCACCGCCGAGCAGCCCGCGCTGCAGCTGGCGGGCGATCTCTTGCTCGCGGTCGCGCGAGCGCACCAGCTCGCGCTCGTAGCTGCGGCGATCGGTGGCGTCGAAGACCGTGGTGCGGATCGCCTGCGGCGCGCCCTGCGCGTCGTGGCGCAGCACGGAGTTGATCAGCGCGGGCATCGTCGTGCCGTCGGCGCGGACGAGGTCGACGGCGATCTCGCGCACCGTGCCCTGCATCCGCAGCAGCGGCGCGTAGTGGGTCTCGTGGTAGATCCGCGCGCCGACGGTCAGCAGGTCCTGGAAGGAGCGCTGCCCGAGCAGCTCGTCGCGCGCGTAGCCGGTCAGGGCTTCCAGCGTCCGGTTGACTCGGACGATCGTCCCGTCCAGCCGCGTCGTGAGGTAGCCGCACGGCGCGTCCTCGAAGAGCTCTTCGGGCGAGTCCTCGGGCAGGTCGTCGCCGGGAACGCTCACGGGCGAAGGAAGGACCGGATGGCCGCTGCGGTCTCCTCGGGAGCGCTCAGGTTGGGGCAGTGGCCGGTCGCTGCGAGGTGCACGAGCTCGCTGTCGGGCAGGTGGTGGTGGACGTAGGCGCCGACGCCCTCGGGGGCGATGACGTCGGACGAGCACTGCATCACGAGCGTGGGCACCGGCACGCGCGCCAGGTCGTCACGGTTGTCGGAGAGGAACGTGACGCGGGCGAAGTGCTTGGCGATCTCGGGGTCGGTCGCGCAGAACAGCTCGGTGAGCTCCTCGCCGAGCTCCGGGCGCTCCTCGTTGCCCATGATCACCGGCGCCATCGCGGCCGACCAGCCGAGGTAGTTGCTCTCCAGCGACTCCAGGAGACCCTCGATGTCGGCGCGCGAGAAGCCGCCGGCGTACTCGCCGTCGTCGACGTAGCGCGGCGACGGGCCGACCATGACCAGGCGCGCGAAGCGCTCAGGCTCGGCCGCCACGGCGAGCGCGCCGATCATCGAGCTCACCGAGTGGCCGACGAAGACGGCGTCCTGGAGGTCGAGCTCGCGGCAGATGTCCAGGACGTCGGCGGCGTAGCCGTCCAGCGTGCGGTAGCGGTCGGCGTCGAAGGAGCGGTGGTCGGAGCGCCCGTGGCCGACGTGGTCGAACAGGATCACCCGATGGTCGGCGGCGAACTCCGGCCACACCCAGCGCCACATGTTGGAGTCGCAGCCGAAGCCGTGCGCGAAGACCATGGGCCGCCCCGACGGGTTGCCGTGGACCTGGACGTTGTTGCGCAGGATCGCGGTCATCCCCGCGCGATGCTAGGGGAAGCCGTGCGGCCCGTGCCTACCGCTCGTCGTCGGCGACGGGCGGGATGGCGCGCCGCAGGCGCTCGCGGGCGGCGTCCACGTTGAAGGCGAACGGGGCGTCGGTCCCCGCCGCCGGGTTCGCGGCGTCGTCGAGCGGGACGATCGTGCGCGGCCCGTCGGCGCGCCGGCGGCGCCGAGGCTGGGCCTCGGCCGCCGTCGGCGCACCACCGCGCGGCAGGGGTCGCCGAGGCTGGGCCTCGGCCGCCGTCGGCGCACCGCGCAGC
>DASYLT010000102.1:0-7094 GCA_036009425.1 Baekduia sp.
ACGAGCGATAGATTTCCTGATCCCGGACGTCGTTCGCAAGGATCGCGCGTCCCTCGGACAGGAATCACGAACCACCGTGCCCAAGAAGCAAGTCAAAAGCAAGTACACCGCCGACCGGGGCATCCCCGGGGCGTTCGAAGGCGAGACCGTCACGCGTCGCCGCTTCATGGTCGGGACGGCCCACGCGACGGGCGCCATCGCCACCTCGGCGATCCTGCTGCCCGCGCTCGGCTTCGCTCTCGGCCCGCTCTTCGAGGAGCACAAGCAGCGCTGGCAGGCGGTCGGCAAGCCCGACGAGTTCCCCGACGACACGTACGTCCCCAAGGTCATCACGCTCGTCGACGGCATCGGCGAGGCCGGCAAGACCACCGTCTACATCCGCAAGCGCAACCCGCAGATCGACACCGACGTCCTGCCCAAGGGCTTCGAGTCCGAGCAGTTCGTCGCGATCTCGACGCGCTGCATGCACCTCGGCTGCCCGGTCCGCTACACGGAGGCCGCGCAGCGCTTCATCTGCCCGTGCCACGGCGGCGTCTACGACTTCCAGGGCAAGGTCGACGGCGGCCCGCCGGTCCGCCCGCTGGACCGCTTCTACAACCGCGTGCGCAACGGCCAGCTCGAGATCGGCCCGCGCTTCTCCGTCAACCGTGAGCTCAAGCGCTTCTCCCCGCGCAACCCGGGCGAGCCGCTCGACGGCATCGGCGGGATCCTGTACCCGTCGCGGCCCACGGTCCGCAAGCTCGACAGCCTCCCGCAGGACTGACCGCCATGCCCAAGCTCAAGCTTCCCGTCCCTCCGTTGCCGCCCTCGATGCGGCCGCCGCCCAAGCGTCCGGGCGCGCCCAAGCAGAAGCCGCTCGACGCGGCGCAAGAAGCCGGGATCTACACCGTCGACTGGATCGACGAGCGCACCTCGCTGTCCGGCGGCCTGCGCTGGCTCATGTTCCGCAAGGTGCCCAAGGGCACCAACTGGTTCTACACCCTGGGCTCGGCGACGATGTTCGCCTTCGTCTCCCAGGCGATCACCGGCGTCTTCCTGGCGATGTACTACCGGCCCGACGCCGCCGGCGGAGCGTACGAGTCGATCCGCCACATCAACGACGACGTCTTCCTCGGCGAGTTCGTGCACGGCATGCACAAGTGGGGCTCGTCGGTGATGGTCATCCTGATCTTCCTGCACATGGCCAGGACGTTCTTCTTCGGGGCCTACAAGTACCCGCGCGAGCTGAACTGGGTCATCGGCGTGGCGCTGCTGATCCTCACGTTCGTGATGTCGCTGACGGGCTACCTGCTGCCGTTCGACCAGCGGTCCTACTGGGCCACGATCGTCGCGAACAACATCACCGCCAGCGGCCCGTTCGTCGGTCCGTACCTGGGGGACTTCCTCAACGGCGGTGCGGAGTTCAACGCGACCACGCTGTCGCGCTTCTACGCGATCCACATGATGTTGGTTCCCGGCATCATCGGCGCCCTGATCGGGGCCCACCTCTACCTCGTCGCCAAGCTCGGCACCACGGCGCCGCCGTGGATCAAGGCCAAGCCGGCCGACGAGCTCACCGAGGAGCGCGCGTGAACCGCCGAGAGAAGGAGGAGTACCTCCGCGACTACTCCGTCCTGAAGGCGCAGGGGAAGCCGTTCTTCCCGTACGCCGTCGCCAAGGACGGCGCGATGGCGTGCGTCGTCCTGCTCGTCATCATCCTGCTGTCGATCCTCCTCGGCGCCGAGCTCGGCCCGAAGGCGGACCCGACGACGACGACGTACACGCCCCGCCCGGAGTGGTACTTCTTCTTCCTCTTCGAGCTGCTGCGCGTCATCAAGCCGCCGGAGTTCGTCGCCCTGGCGACGATCGGCATCCCGACGATCTGCATGATCATGCTGTTCCTGCTGCCGTTCTACGACCGTGGCGCGGAACGGCGTCCCGAGCGGCGCCCCGTGGCGACGCTGACGGCGATCCTGATCATCGGCGCGATGGGCTACCTGACGTACGAGGGCGCGGCCGCCGGCCCGCCGACCCAGATCGACACGCCCACGCCTGCGTCGGTCATCGCCGAGGGTCCGAAGGTCGTCCAGCAGTACGAGGCAGGAAGGCAGGTGGCCGCGCAATCCGGCTGCCTGGCCTGCCACAAGATCGGCGAGAACGGCAACGGCGGACCGGGTCCGGCGCTGACCGACATCGCCGACCGACTGCCGGCCGCGGGCATCCAGCGCACCCTGATCAACCCGACGGCGCCGATGCCGTCGTTCAAGTCGCTGCAGACCAACCAGCCCGAGAAGTTCAAGAACCTCGTGGCGTTCCTGGGCCGGTTGAAGTCCGACAGCGGCACCGCGGGCGTCGCCAACCCGGGCAAGGGCTCCGGAGGATGAGCGAGCGCGGTCCAGCGGCCACCGCGGACCGCGGCACCCTGCCCGAGCCCCAGGTCCGCGCGATGTTCGACCGCATCGCGCGGGTCTATGACCTGATGAACTCGGTCATGACGGCCGGGCTGCATCACGCCTGGCGCCGCCGCGCCGCCGACCTGGCGCACGTCGGCCCGGGCGACCGCGTCCTCGACGTCGCGACGGGCACGGGCGACCTGGCCATCGAGCTGTCGCGGCGGGTCGCGCCCGGAGGTGCCGTCGTGGGCACGGACTTCTCGGAGGAGATGCTGGCGCATGCCCGCGGCAAGGCGCCCGAGATCATGTTCGAGTGGGGCAATGCGCTGGAGCTGCCCTACGCCGACGGCGAGTTCGCCGCGGCGACCGTCGGCTTCGGCGCCCGGAACTTCAGCGACCTGCAGCAGGGGCTGTCGGAGATGGCCCGCGTCGTGCGCCCCGGCGGCCACGTCGTGATCCTCGAGATCACCACGCCCCAGCGCCCGCCGCTGTCGACGTTCTTCTCGCTCTGGTTCGACCGCCTCGTGCCGCTGATCGGCAAGGTCGCGGGCGACAGCGACGCCTACGACTACCTACCCAACAGCGTCAAGCGGTTCCCGGAGCCCTCCGGGCTGGCCGCCGTCATGGAGCGGGCCGGCCTCGAGCAGATCCGCTGGGTGCTGACCGCGGGCGGGATCATCGCCCTGCACGTCGGAACCAAGCCGGGCGCCGCGGGGGCCTCGGTCAACGGCAACCACTCCTCGACGTGACCGAGGCCGGCGGGCCGCGCTCCGCTGGTGCTCAGCCGGTGACCGGCGAACCCGACGTCGGCGCAGGGCCGGTCACCCAGATCGTCCACGCGGGCGGGCCGCATGTCCTGCCGCTGCTGGAGCAGGTCGAGGTGGTGCTGGTGGAGGTCGCGGCCGGCCACGGGCCCGTCCTCGCCGAGCACGCGGGTTCGACGATCGCCGCCGGCGGCAAGCGCCTGCGCCCGCTGCTGGTCATCCTCGCGGCGGGCGGCCCCGTGGAGCCGGCCGACGGGCTGGTGCGCGCGGCCGCGGCCGTCGAGCTCGTCCACAGCGCGACGCTGGTCCACGACGACGTGCTCGACGTCGCGCCGCTGCGCCGCGGCCGGCCGACCGTCTTCGCCGCCGCCGGGCGCGATGCCGCCAAGCAGACCGGCGACCTGCTCTTCTCGCGCGCTTTCGCGCTGCTGGCCGCCAACGGGGACCCCGAGCAGGTGCGCGCGCTGAGCGACGCGGGCTCCGCGCTGGCGCGCGGCGAGCTGCTGCAGCGCGCCGACGCGTTCGACGCGAGCATCCCGTTGGAGCGCTACCTGCGCCGCTGCGAGCTGAAGACCGCACGGCTGTTCGAGGCCGCGTGCATGCTCGGTGCGCTGGAGTCCGGCGGCGGGATCGCCGGCGCCGAGGCGCTGCGCGAGTTCGGCCGGCGCATCGGCCTGGCCTTCCAGATCCTCGACGACGTCCTCGACGTCGCCGGGCCGGCGTCGCGGACCGGCAAGCATCGCGGGACCGACCTGCTGGACGGCACGGTCACGCTGCCGTTCATCCTCGCGCGCGAGCGCGACCCGTCGCTCGGGGCGCTGGATCCCCGCGCGATCGTGACGCCCGAGCAGGCGGAGGCGGTCTGCGACCAGATCGCCGCCACCGGCGCGCTCGACGAGGCTCGGCGGGTGGCGCTGGAGCACGTCGAGGCCGCCCAGGCGGTCGTTCCCACCGGGTTGCCCGAGCGCGAGCGCGCGGCCCTGCTGCTGGTCGCCGACGGCGTCGTCGCGCGGTATTCGTAGCCGTCACATACAGCGGGCCGGCATCCCAGCCGGCCCGCTGTCGTTCCTGCAGCTCGGGAGAGCCCTACGGTCTAGAAGTCCTCGGGGACGATGTGGTCCTCGGCGAGCGCCGTGGTGAAGCGCTCGATCTCGTCCTCCATGTTGGCGTGCGCGAGGCGCTTGAGGTCGCGGACCAGCGCCTCGGTGCCGCGGTCGAGCTCCTCGTCGAAGCGCTCGACCAGATCCTGCTCGAAGACGCCGGTGCCGGCCCACTCGCAGTTGGGGCAGCGCAGCGTGACCTCCCAATGGGTCACCCCCGCCTCCTCCCACTCGGTCGGGTAGACCAGGCTGGAGGCGCAGGCGCCGCACACGTGCAGCGCCGTGATCGAGTCCTCACGGCTCGCCGCCGGCGTCGCGGCGACGGGCGCGGAGCCGGTGGTCTGCTGCTGGTCCTCGAAGTACACGACCTCGATGGTCTTGCCCGAGGGCAGGACGACGCGGCGGACGTAGTGGTGGGGATCGTGGAGGCTCATCGGCTTCGGCTCGGATCGAGAAAGTTGACGCTGCGTGACACTCCGGTGATCGGACGTGCTCTCGGCGAACTTGAACCCTTGCTCGTCCATTCGTCCGCACGCGGATAGGCGCGGAAGTTGAGCCGATCCGGCTCCTTGCGCGTTAACCTCTGCAGACCCCCTACTGAGGCTCGAACCCAATGCCCGGCTTGCCAGAACTCCTCATCGTCCTCCTCGTGATCCTGCTCGTCTTCGGGCCCAAGCGACTGCCCTCCCTCGGCCGGCAGCTGGGCGGCGGGATGCGCGAGTTCAAGGACTCGCTCACCAAGAAGGTCGACGAGGACGAAGCGTCCGACGAGGACGCCGAGCCGGGCGCGGTGGCGCCGGCTCGTCCCGAGCTCACCCGGGCTCAGCAGGCCGACGCAAGCGATCCGCTCCCGGACGCGACGAAGGCGCCCACCGGCGCCCGCGACGAGTCCGCCACGCGCCCCGGCAGCTAAGCCTTGCCGGCCCTCCGGCCCGTCGGGCACGAGGACCGGCTGAGCCTCGTCGAGCATCTCGACGAGCTGCGCACCCGGATCATCCTGTGCATCGTCGCCTTCGTCCTGGCGTTCTCGCTGACCTACTGGCAGAACGATCGCGTCCTCAACATCATCAACCAGCCGCTGGAGCACGCCCACCGCGTGGACTGCAACCAGAGCGGCAAGGCCAACAACGCGCTCGAGCGCTCCGGTTGCTTCGACCAGGCGCTGGGCGCCTACCTGAAGTCCGCGGGTCCGGCGCTCAGCCAGGCGGCGCGCTCGCTGAGCGGGCTCGCGGGCGCCAACGGCGTGTCGGCCGCGGCGCGCGCGCAGACCGCGCAGTCGGTCGCTGCGCTGCAGGCGTCGACGGCCGCGGCGAAGAAGGCCGCGGCGCTGACGCCGAAGGCGAGCGGTCGCCAGCCCGTGACGCTGGGCGTGACCGAGCCGTTCTTGACGACGATCACCGTCAGCGCCTACGCGGCGCTGCTGCTGGCGCTGCCGTTCATCCTGTGGCAGGCCTACGCGTTCGTGCTGCCGGCATTCAGCCGCGAGGAGAAGAAGGTCGCGCTGCCGCTGATGGCGCTCGTCCCGTTCCTGTTCATCGCGGGGGTGGTCTTCGGGTACTTCCTTGCGCTGCCGCGGGCCGTGTCGTTCCTGCAGAACTACAACGACGGCGCCTTCGACATCCTGGTCCAGGCCAAGGACTACTACCGCTTCTGCACCGTGCTGCTGGTGGCGATGGGCGTGCTGTTCCAGATCCCCGTCGGCGTGCTGGCGATCGTCCGGCTGCGGATCCTGACCGTCAAGCAGCTGCGCGCCTACCGCGGGTACGCGCTGATCCTGTTCGCGGTGATCGCGGCGGTCGTGACCCCGACGCCGGACCCGTTCACGATGCTGATCGCGATGGCGCCCCTCGTGGTGCTCTACGAGATCAGCCTCGTTCTCGGCCGCATCTTCCAGCCGCCCGCCGACGCCCCGTCGCGGTTTGCCTTTCTGAACAGGGATGACGACGATGACGCGGACTCAGACGATCTAGACTGAGTCACATGCTGTTCGACCTCCGCGGCCGAGGGCGCCGTCGCGCCGTCCAGGCCATCTACCTGTCCCTGGCCATCCTCATGGGTGGCGGCCTCGTGCTGTTCGGGGTGGGCGGGGCGACGAGCGGCGGTCTGCTGGACGCGTTCAAGTCCAGCAGCGGCACCGCGAACGTCAGCGACGTCTTCAAGAAGCGCGTCGACGCGGCCGAGGCGGCCGTGCGCGCGCGGCCGGCCGACGCACAGGCGTGGGGGAACCTCACGCGCGTCCGCTACCTCGACGCCAGCAGCGGTGACGGCATCGACCAGAACCAGGGCGTCTTCACCGACAAGGGCAAGGCGCGTCTGAAGGCGGCCGAGACGGCCTGGGACAAGTACGTCTCGCTGTCGAACGGCAAGCCGTCTGACCAGGTCGCGACGCTGATGGTGCAGGCGTTCTCCTCGGCCGGGCTCAACGAGCCCGACAAGGCGGTCTCCGCGCAGGAGGACGTCATGGCCAAGCGCACGGCCACCGGGCCGCTGTACGTGCAGCTCGCGGCGCTCGCCTACGAGGCGGGTCAGACCCGCAAGGCGGAGCTCGCGTCCGCGAAGGCGCTGGCGCTCACGCCCAAGGACGATCGCGAGCAGATCAAGGCGCAGCTGGACGCCGCGCGCCAGGCCGCATCCGCGGCGCTGGACCAGGGCACCGGCACCACGACGACGCCCGCCGCACCCGCGACGACGACCCCCTGACCTGAGGGCGGCGAGCCCACCCCGCTCGCTATCCTCTCGGGCCGCGCCCCTATAGCTCAACTGGCAGAGCAGCGGACTCTTAATCCGAAGGTTCTAGGTTCGATTCCTAGTGGGGGCATGACGAGAAGCCCGGCAAATGCCGGGTTTCTTTCGTTCTC
>DASYLT010000103.1:0-10831 GCA_036009425.1 Baekduia sp.
GTCGGTCTGCAGCGCGTAGGGATCGGCGAGCAGGCCGGGGACCTGCTCGATGAGCTCGTCCATGCCCTTCTGCCCGGCGCCGCCGGCGGCCTGGAAGCTCGTGGCGACGATCGCGGTCAGCCCGAACTCCTCGTGCAGCGCGTGCAGCGGCGGCATGATCGCCATCGTCGTGCAGTTCGGGTTGGCGACGATGCCCTTGCCGATGTGGTCCAGGGCGCCGGGGTTGACCTCGGAGACGACCAGCGGGACCTCGGGGTCCATGCGGAAGGCGCTGGAGTTGTCGACGACGATCGCGCCGCGCGCGGCGAAGCGCGGGGCCCACTCCTTGGAGATCGAGCCGCCGGCGCTGAAGATCGCGACATCGAAGCCGTCCAGGCGAGCCTCGTCGGCCAGGCCCTGGACGACGAGGCCGTCGTCGAGCTCGCGCCCGGCGGAGCGCTCGGACGCGAACGGGACGATCTCGGAGGCCGGGTAGCGCCGGTCGCGCAGCAGGCGGCGCATCTCGGTGCCGACGGCGCCCGTGGCGCCGACGACGGCAACGCGGTAGAGGGTCATGAGGCGAACCTCATGACGCATTGGTTGTGGTACGTGTTCATGAGGCAAACTCCCCAAAGGGCTGCTCCGGGCGGATCGTGTCCGCCCCGGACAGGTCGAAGGCGGTGTGCAGGGCCTTGACGGCCTCCTCGACCTTCTCGGCCGGCACGACGCACGAGATGCGGATCGGCGAGGTGGAGATCATCTCGATGTTGATCTCCTGGGCGCCGAGGACGCTGAAGACCTTGGCCGCGACGCCGGGGTGCGACTTCATGCCGGCGCCGACGATCGAGACCTTGCCCATCGACGCGTCGGTCTCCAGCGTGATGCCCAGCTCGGCGGCGATCGGCTGCAGCGCGACCCGGGCGGCGTCGACGTCGTCGCGCGGCACCGTGAACGACAGCTCGGCCAGCGCGCCCGCGGTGCGCGGCTCGTTCTGGATGATCATGTCGATGTTCACGTTGGCGTCGGCCAGCGCCGTGGTGACGCGCCCGGCCACGCCGGGCGTGTCGGGCAGGCCGATGAGCGTCACGCGCGCCTCCCCACGGGAGTGGGTGACGGCGGTGATGAGCGGGTTCTCCATCATGTCCTTGTCCTTGGCCTCGTCCTCGGAGACCACGAAGGTCCCGGCGGCGTCGTCGAAGCTCGATCGGCAGTGGATGCGCACGCCGTGGTTGCGGGCGTACTCGACGCTGCGCAGCTGCAGCACGCCGGCGCCGGAGGCGGCCATCTCGAGCATCTCGTCGAAGGAGACGACGTCGAGCTTGCGCGCGTCGGGCACGATCCGCGGGTCGGCCGAGAAGACGCCGGGCACGTCGGTGTAGATCTCGCACTCGTCGGCGCCGATGGCGGCCGCCAGGGCCACCGCGGTCGTGTCGGAGCCGCCGCGGCCGAGCGTCGTGACGTCCTTGGCGGTGCTGACGCCCTGGAAGCCCGCGACCAGCACAATGGAATCCTCGTCCAGCGCAGCGCGGATGCGGTCCGCACGGACCTCCAGGATGCGAGCCTTGGTATGGCTCGTGTCGGTCACGATGCCGGCCTGCGATCCGGTCAGCGAGATCGCCCGATGTCCCAGATCGTTGATCGCCATCGCACACAGCGCACACGACACCCGCTCCCCCGTGGAGAGCAGCATGTCCATCTCCCGCGGATCGGGATGGGGCGAGATCTCCTGGGCGTCGGCGATGAGCCGATCGGTCTCCTTGCCGCGCGCGCTGAGGACGACGACCACGTGCTGGCCGGCCTCGCGCTTGGCGACGATCCGTTGGGCGGCGCGCTTGAGACGCGCCGCATCGGCGACGGAGGTGCCTCCGAACTTCATGACGACGGTGCCCGGCATGGACGCGCAATGCTAGAGGCTGTGGACCGAGCGTCATGAGCCGGTCGATGACCATCGGCCTGGCCGGCGGCGTGGCGGCCGTGCTCGCGGTCCTGGCGCTCGCCCTCGCGGGGTGCGGGAGCAGCTCGGCAGGCCCCGGGGTCGCCGGGGCGCCGGCGTCGGCCGCGCGGGCCACCACGGCGACACCATCCACCGCGACGCCGACCACCGCCACGCCGGCGACGACGGCCGCCCCCGCCGCCGCGACCGCGACCACGCCGAGCGGGGCGGCGCAGAAGCTGCCCGCCAGCGCCGCGCGCTCGGCCGCGCGGCTGCTGCTGATCGGCTTCGGCGGGACGAGCGCGGGCCGCCCGCTGCTGCGGCGCGTCGCCGCCCACGAATGGGGCGGCGTCGTGCTCGAGCCGGGCAACGGCAGCTCGCCTCAGCAGGTCGCCGGCCTGGTCGGCCGGCTTCGCGGTGCCGCGCTGCGCGCCCGCCACGAGGCGCCGCTGATCGGCGCATCCCAGCTCGGCGGCGAGAACGACGCGGTGCCGGTCGGCTCCGCACCCCAGGCCTCCGCCGCCGATGCGCGGGCCGCCCAGCGCAGCGCGCTGGCGTCGGCCAAGGCGCTGCGCACCCTGGGGATCCGGCTGGTCCTCGCGCCGGTGGCCGACACCTCGACGCCGGGCGGACCGTGGGAGGGCCTGGCGTTCTCCGACGACGCCGGCGACGTCACCGCCATGGCCGGCGCCGCGGTCGCCGGCTGGAAGCAGGGCGGCATCGCCCCGGCACCCGGCCACTTCCCCGGCGAGGGCGCCGCGTCGGGCGATCCGGTGGAGGGCCCGGCCACGGTCGGCCTCTCGGCCGGCGAGCTGCGCCGGCGCGACCTGCGGCCGTTCGTCGACCTGGCCGAGCACGCACCGGCGATCCAGCTCAGCAGCGCGACCTACGTCGCCTACGACGGCGTGACGCCGGCGACGCTGCTGCCCGCGGTCGTCTCCCTCCTGCGCGGCGATCTCGGGTTCGGCGGCGTGATCGTCAGCGGCGATCTCGCGGCCGCGTCGCTGGCCACCGGCCGGCCGGTGGCCGACCTGGCGGTCGCGGCGGTCAAGGCGGGCTGCGACCTGCTGTGGATCCCCGGCGACGGCGCCGACCAGGAGGCGGCTTGGCGGGCGATCACGCACGCGCTGCGGACCGGCGACCTGCCCGTGTCCCGCGTCGCCGAGGCCCTGGCCCGGGTGCGACTCCTGCGCGCCCGATACGGCGTGCGCTGAGCCGCCGGTGGTAACACTGGAGCGGCGTGATGACGCCCCACCCCCGCCCCATCCCCGCAGACGCGGTGCTGCGCGCCCGGGGCCTCGCGAAGGTCCACGGGTCCGGCCGCGGGCAGCGGCGCATCCTCGACGGCGTCGACCTCGACGTGCGCCGGGGCGAGCTGCTGGCGATCGTCGGCCGGTCGGGCAGTGGGAAGTCGACGCTGCTGCAGCTGCTCGGCGGGCTGGACCGCGCCGACGCCGGGACCGTGGAGGTCGCGGGCCGCTGGGTCGCCGGGCCGAACGGCGGTCCGAGCGAGCGCGACCTGAGCGCGCTGCGCCGCCAGGAGATCGGGTTCGTCTTCCAGTTCTTCCACCTCCTGCCCGAGCTCGACGGCGAGGCCAACGTCCTGCTGCCCTCGACGCTGCCGGGCGCCGACGGCCGGGCGGTGGCCGCGCGTGGCCGGGCGCTGATCGCGCAGCTCGGGCTGGCCGACGTCGCCGGGCTGCGCCCCCACCAGCTCTCGGGCGGCGAGCAGCAGCGCTTCGCGCTGGCGCGCGCGCTGGTCGGTGACCCCTCGCTCGTGCTTGCCGACGAGCCGATCGGCAACCTCGACGCCGCCGCGGGCGACGTCGTGCTCGACCTGCTGCGCGGCGTCGCCGACGCCGGCCGCGCGGTCGTCATGGTCACCCACCAGGCCGAGGCGACCGCCCGCGCCGACCGCGTGCTGCGCCTGGAGGACGGCGTGCTGACGCTGGAGTCCCCGGCCGCGGGCGGCGACGGGCAGGTGCACGCCGCGGGATGACCTTCGCGCTGCGCACGGCGTGGGCCTCGCTGCGTGGCGCGCCGGGACGGAGCCTGCTGACCGGCGTCGGGATCCTCGCCGCCGGGCTGGTGCTCGGCGTGTCGTTGACCGTGGCCTACGCGCTCTCGACCGGCTTCGACCGCGCCGCGCAGCGCGCCGACCTGCCGACCGTCGTGGCGCGGTTCTCGTCCGAGGACGTGCCGGATGTGGACCGCGCGGTGCGCGACCTGCCGAACCTGGCGGCGGCGTCGTACCGGTACGAGCAGACCGGCGTGCGGCTGCAGGCCGGCGGCCACGAGCTGAGCGACGGCGTGCTCCAGGTCGTGCCGAGCGGGCGCCGCGGATACGCGATCGTCGCGGGCCGCGACGTGTCGGCGACGGCCACCGGCGGCGAGGTCGTCGTCGAGCGCGGCCTGGCGCGCGAGTGGGGGCTGGGAGTCGGCGGCCCGCTGCGGGTGGGGCGCCTGGGGACGATGACGATCGTCGGCGTGTCGGTCGCACCCGACAACGTGGCGTTCCCGCTGGCCACGACCGCGCGCGTGACGGTGAGCGAGCCGGCCCTGTTGCGCCGGCTCGGCGCGCGCCCCGGCCAGCGGCTCCCGGTCAACATGGTGTCCTTGTGGGCGCAGGACCCGTCGCGCTCGGACGTCCTGGTGTCCGCGGCGCGCCAGTCGTCGTTCGGATTGCGCCAGCTGCGCTTCCTGACGCGCAGCGGCGTGGAGGCGCTGGTCGGTCAGGCGGCGGGGATCGTCGTGGCGCTGCTGGTGGCCTTCGGGATCGTGGCGACGGGGCTGGCGGGCGTGCTGCTCGGTGCCGGCGCGCAGTCCGAGGTCCAGCGGGCGCTGGATCGCATCGGCCTGCAGCGCGCGCTCGGCGTGACGCCGGGCGCCGTGGTGCGGGTGCACGCTGTGCGCGGCGCGCTGGTGGCCGCCCCGGCGGCGGCGCTGGGCCTGGCCGCCGGCGCCGTGGTGGCGCGCTCGCCCACCGAGAGCGTGCTGGCGTCCTTGAACGAGCTGGCGCCGGGCGGGGCGGCGGTCGCGCTGCTGCTGGGTGGCGTGTGGCTGGCGGCGATCGCCCTGGTGGCGGCGTGCTCGGCGCTGCCGGCGTGGCGCGCAGCCCGCCGGGCGCCGGCGACGCTGCTGCGCGGCGGCGATGTGACCGGTGGGTCCCGCCGCCGGCGCCGGGGCCGGGCGCGGGGCGGGCTCGCCGGCCTCGGCGCCCGCCTGGTGGCTGCGCGACGCGTGCGGTTCGCGGCAGTCGTCGCGGTGCTCGGCACGGCGGCGAGCGTCGTGCTGCTGCTACTCGCCCTCGCCTCGCTGCTGCAGGCGCTGCGCGACGATCCGGCGACGCTGGGCAAGCGCTATCAGCTGACCGCGCAGCTGCCGCCCGGCGTCACGAACGCCGTCGAGGCGATCCCCGGCGTCCAGGCCGCCGCGCCGCGGTACTCGATCGACGCGGTGAGCGCCTCGTCGCTCGGCTCGCCGCTGAAGGTCGTCGCCTACCCCGGCGACCACACCCAATTCGAGGCGCCGCCGCTCGCGTCCGGCCGGCGCGTCCGCGGGGCAGGCGAGGCGGAGGTCGGCCTCGGCCTGGCCGACGCGCTCGGGCTGCAGCCGGGCTCGACGCTGGTCATCCAGCCCAAGTCGCCCAGCGAGGCGCGCTTCCGCGTCGTCGGGGTGGTGCGCGCGCTGCAGGACGAGGGTCGTGTCGCCTACGTGCAGCCCGATCGCCTGGAGGCCGCCGGTGCGGCGCTCAGCGGACCCATGGTGTTGCGGCTGTCGGCCGGAGCGAACCGCGCACGCGTCGCCCGCGGCCTGCGCGAGCTGGGCGCGACGGCCGACCCCGTGCGCGGCGCGAGCGGCGACAGCGGAGCCTTCCTCGACGTCCTGGCCGGCCTGCTGCGCGTGGTGGCGCTGACCGTCGCGCTCGTCTGCCTGCACGCGCTGGTCAGCGCGCTCGCGCTGACCGCCCGCGAGCGCCGCGGCGCCGTCGCCACCCTGCGCGCCTCCGGCGCCGACGCCCGGGCACTGCGGCGATTGCTCGGCGGTGCGGCGGGCGCCGTGGTGCTGCCGGCGCTGGTCGTCGCGGTCGTGCTCGAGGCCGTGGTGCTCTCGCCGCTGGTGTCCCACCTGGCCGCGGGCTATGCCGACCTGCCGCTCGGCGCGACGATCGGCCAGATCGTCCTCGTCGGCGCGGGGCTGCTCGGGCTGTCGTGGGTCGCCGCGTGGCTGACGGGACGGCGCCTCGCGCGCGAGCCGGTGGTCGCCGGCCTGCGGGAGGACGCATGAGCTCCCGCCGGCCCACGCGCCGCGAGCTGCTCGCCGCCGCCGGCAGCGCGACGGTCGCTGCGCTGCTGGCGAGCTGCGGCGGGTCCGGGTCCGCGGCTCCCGGGTCCACGCTGCTGCGCACGCTCGTGGATCCCGACGGCGACGGGCTCCTGCAGCGCGGCTCCGGCCTGCCGCTGATCGACCGGACCGACCTGGCGCCCCGGGCCACGCCCGGCCACGTGCTGGCGGCCGTGGCCCAGGTCTCCGACCTGCACGTCCGCGACGCGCAATCGCCGGGGCGCGTCGCGTTCCTCGACCGCGTCGGGCCCAACCTCGGGTCGGCGTTCCGCTGGCACGAGACGCTGACGACGCAGACGGTCGCCGCGACCGTCGAGGCCGTCAACGGGGCGCGACCGCAGGCCGTCCTGGTGACCGGCGACCTCGTCGACTCCGCCCAGCGCAACGAGCTGGCGTGGGCGCTGACGCTGCTACGCGGCGGGACGCTGCGGCCGGACTCCGGCCGCCGCGGCTACCAGGGCGTGCAGGCGGCGTCGATCCCCGACCCGCTGTACTCCCGGCCCGGCGTCGACGCCCCCCGCCACCCCGGCCTGCTTCGGCGGGCAGTCCAGCCGCTGACGAGCCCGGGCATGGACGCGCCGTGGCATCCGGTGCTGGGCAACCACGACATCCTGGTCGCGGGCGAGATCGCGCCGACCGCCGCGACGCGGGCGGCGGCGACCGGCGCCCGGCTGCTGGTCACGCCCGCACCCGAGCTGCTGCGCCGGCTGCGCGGCGTGCAGCCGACCCGCGCCCAGGTCGACCGGCTGCTGGGCGCCGGCCTGCCCGGCGACGCGATCCGGGTCGCGCCCGACGCGGCGCGCACGCAGCTCGACGCGGCGGACGTGGTCGGCCGGCTGCGCCGGGGCGGCGGCGGACGCCTCGACTTCGCGGTCGACGTCGGCGACGCCCTGCGCGTGATCGTGCTGGACCTCGTGCGCCGCGACGCCGGCTCCGGCGGGATCGTGACCGCCGACACGCTGGCGCACCTGCAGCGCGAGCTCGGCCGCGCGGGCAACCGCTACATCTTGATCGCGGTCCACCAGCCGCTGGAGGGCGCCGCGGGCGGCGGGGCCGTCTTCGACGTCCTCGACGCCGACCCGCGCGTCGTGGGCGTGCTGGCCGGCCACACCCACCGCAACGCGATCGCCCCGCGCCGCTCGGCCGCCGGCGGCTACTGGCTGATCACCACCGCCTCGATCGTCGACTGGCCGCAGCAGTGGCGCTCGCTGCGCCTCGTGCAGACCGCCGGCGGCGCGACCGCGCTGGAGACGTGGATGGTCGACCACGCCGGCCGGCCCAACGACGAAGGCTCGCTGGCCGGCATCGCCCGCGACCTGTCGTTCCTCGACCCCCAGGGCGGTCGCCCCAGCCACGCCGCGGGACCGGCGTCGGCGCGCAACGTCCGCCTGCACCTGCCGTCCCGTCCTCCCCGTCCCCCACTCCGCCCCGGCGTCCCGCGGGCGCTGCCGCCCGAGGCCGCGCCCGCGCGCCTGGGCGCGGGCGACACGGTGTCCTAGGAGACGCGCAGGGCGGTGCCGGCGCCCTGCGCCACTACCACGGCGAACGCGTCCACCACCACCGGGTCGAACTGGGTTCCCGCACAGCGCCGCAGCTCGTCCAGCGCCTCATCCTCGCCCATCGCCGCCGCGTACGGACGCTCCTGCCGCATCGCGTCGAACGCGTCGCAGACGGCGATGATGCGGGCGCCCAGCGGGATCCGCTCGCCGGCGAGCCCGTCGGGGTATCCGCCACCGTCGAAGCGCTCGTGGCTGGAGCGGACGAGGCTGCCGACGGCTCGCAGCGCCGGGGCGGCCGCGAGGATCCGCTCCCCCATCACGGTGTGCTGGCGCATGATCTGCCACTCGCCCGCGTCCAGTGGCCCGGCCTTGTGGAGGATGGCCTCCGGGACGGCGATCTTGCCGATGTCGTGCAGCTCGGCGCCACGGACGGTCTCGTCGAGCACCTCGCCGGCCTGCCCGAGCTGACGCGCGGTCGCCCCGGCGAGCATGCCGACGTCGCCGACGTGCTGCTCGAGCGCGGGTTCGCGCTCCTTGATGATCTGCAGGAGCAGGTCGCGCGCCTGCCGGCGCGGCGAGGCACGGCGGCTGCCCTTGTCGGCGTACATCCGCTCGTCGGCCAACTGCAGCGCCAGCGCGGCGGTGGTCGCGTCGTTGGGCAGGGCCACGACCCCGTACGACGCGTCGATGCTGAACCCCTCGCCCTGCTCGCTCAGCGCCGCGGCGGCGCGATCGACGATCTGGTGCTCGCCGTCGGCAGCGCGGTCCAGGAGCACGCAGAACTCGTCGCCGCCGAGGCGGTAGGCGGAGCCGGCGGAAGCGACGGCGGCCGTCAGGGCGCGCGCAAGCCGCTGCAACAGGGCGTCGCCCGCGCCGTGGCCGAAGGCGTCGTTGTAGGCCTTGAAGCCGTCGAGGTCGAAGAACGCGAGCGTCGCGGCCCGCCCCTCGGCGGCGCGCTGCACGGCGTCGTCGAGATCGGCCATCAGGTGACGGCGGTTGCCGAGCGAGGTCAGGTTGTCGGTCAGCGCCTCGTGGCGGCTATGGCGCAGCAAGCCGACGTTCTCACGATGGGTCAGGAGCGCACGGCCGCCGGCGGCCACGAGCGCGCCCGCCGCGAGACCGGCGGCCAACAGCGGGAGCCGATGCGTCTGCGACCACAGCAGGAGCCCGAGCGCCAGCGTGGCGAACAGGGCCGGGACGACGAAGACGCCGTCGCCGTCGCCCACCGCGACATGGCTCCGCGAGCGCTGCACGGCGGCCGCGGCCAGCCCCAGCATGGCGGCCGGCCAGGTGATGTTCGTCCAGCTGCTCGCCGAGTAGCTGCCAACCGCCTCTTGGTAGCTATAGGCGGCGTCGCCCACCGCCATGACGATCAGCGACAGCCCCAGCGCAACCCAGACCCGGTCCAGGCGCCAGCCGCCGAGCCCGAAGCCGACCATGACCAGACAGAGCAGGACCACGTCGAGCACCGGGTAGGCGAGCGTCGTCGCGGCGGCGATGCCGCGCCCGCTGGTGGCGGCGATCGGGCCGAAGAAGAGCGTCGTGCAGAGGCCGCCCAGCGCGAGGCCGCCGACCAGGCCATCCAGCCACAAGGAGGCGCGGAACGGCCGCACGCGCCCACGCAGGATGAGGATCAGCCCCGCATAGGCGAAGCCGTAGGAGGCCACGTAGAAGGCGTCGGTCCAGTTCGGGAACGGCGGATCGGTGACCGCGTCGAAGTGCAGGGTCCAGCCCAGGTCGCCGATCGTCCATGTCACGAGGTAGGCGGTCAGCAGCGTCCAGGCGCCGCGGTCGCGGGCGACGCCGGCGGCCCGAGCCCCGACGAGGAGGGTCGCGCCGAGCTCCAGCGCCGTGTAGAGCGCATCGTCGACCAGCCCGCTCAGCGGCCCATAGCCGACGCCGAGCAGCAGCCTTGCCGCGTACGTCAGCAGGCCCAGGGCCAGGAAGCCGAACAGCAGACGGGCTAGGAGCAGTCGGGAAGGCATGGGGTCACCCCATGCCATCGGTTGGAAGGGGCGCCGGTTGAACGGCGCGGTCAGATCAGGAGATCTCGCGGCGCCCGGCGAACGCGCGGCCGAGCGTGACCTCGTCGGCGTACTCCAGGTCGCCACCGACCGGCAGGCCGGAGGCGAGGCGGGTCACCGCGACGTCGGGCGTGCGCTCGCGCAGCGCCGCGGCGATGTGGTGCGCGGTGGCCTCGCCGGTCGTCGTCGGGTTGGTCGCCAGGACGACCTCGCGGATCTCGCCGCTCTCGACGCGCCGGTACAGCTCGGCGATCTTGATGTCCTCGGGATCGACGCCGTCGATCGGCGACAGCGCCCCGCCCAGCACGTGGTAGCGCCCGCGGAACTCGTGGGTGCGCTCCAGCGGGATGACGTCGCCCGGCTCCTCGACGACGCAGATGACCGCCGGGTCGCGCCGCTCGTCCTGGCAGATCCGGCACAGCGGCTCGTCGGCGAGGTTGAAGCAGACCTCGCAGGGGCGGATCTTCTCCTTGACCTCGCGGATCGCGTCGGCCAGCGCGCCGGCGTCCTCGGGGTCGACGCGCAGGATGTGGAACGCCAGCCGCTGCGCCGTGCGCTGGCCGATGCCGGGCAGCTTGCCCAGCTCGGTCACCAGGCGCTGGACGGGCGGTGCGAACAAGCGCTAGCTCTTCTTCTTCTGCTGCGCACGGCGCGCAGCGCGGTTCAGCTGCGGAGCGCCGCCCGGCGCGCCGCCGCCGCCGAGGCCGCCCAGCGCGTCGCCCAGGCCGAGGCCCTCGAGCGCCTGCATCGGGTCGAAGCCGCCGGCGCCCGACGCTCCCTGCATGGCCTTCTCCTGCAGGTCGACGGCCTGGCGCAGCGCCTCGTTGGTCGCGGCCAGGACCAGGTCCTGCAGCATCTCGACGTCCTCGGGGTCGACCGCGTCGGGGTCGATGGCCAGGGACTCGAGCTTGAGGTCGCCGGTCACGACGACCTTGACCATGCCGCCGCCGGCCGACGCCTCGACGCGCTGCTCCTTGAGCGCGTCCTGCGCCTCCTGCTGGGCGGCCATGACCTCCTGGGCCTGCTTGAGCATGTTCTGGATGTTGGGCTGG
>DASYLT010000104.1:0-32143 GCA_036009425.1 Baekduia sp.
CTCGCCGTGCTGCTGCAGCGCCAGGCCACCCGCAAGGCCGCGCTGCGCCTGTACCTGTTCTCGCTCCTCTACCTCGCGCTGCTGTTCGTCGCGATGGTGGCGGACGTCAAGCTGTAACCCCGTCTGGGAGAATCCACGCCGTCATGGATCGCAACCTCGCCCGCAAGAACATGCGCACGGGCCTCATCGCCGGGGCCGTCTGCTTCGTCATGTTCGGCCTGACCTTCGTCGCCGCCTACGTGTACATCTCATGAGCGGCCCGAACGATCCGAAGCTCCCGCCCGTGGGCGAGGAGATCCACCTCCCCGGCGGTTCGATCCAGCCGCTGCTGCTGACCATCGGCCTCACGCTCGCGCTGGTGGGCGTGACCCTGTCGATCGTGCTCGTCATCGCCGGCGGGGCGCTGAGCCTGTGGGTCCTCTACAGCTGGATCTCCGACACGCGCCGCGACATCGCCGAGCTGCCGGTGCACGCCGAGGGCGAGAACCACCACTAGCTGGGATGGGACGGGGGGTTGCCGTCGCTGTGTCGTCGGACTCCGGGCGGCCGCGCCCGCGCTGCGCGCCCTCACGGTCGCGCTGAGGCCCGGGCAGCCCCCGCCCTAGGCGCCGACCCTCGCGCTCTCGGGCACGTCGCAGATCGCCCCGTCGTCGGTCCAGCACCGCACGACGTCGCGCACGGAGAGGATGCCGACGATCTCGCCCTGCTCGTAGACGATCAGGTGCCGGAAGCTGCCGGTCACCATCGCGACCGCCGCCTCTTCCAGTGACCAGTCCGGCGCCGCGTAGACGACGTCGCTGGTGAGGTGCTCGGCGACCAACTCGGTATCGACATCCTGCCCGCGCCCGACGGCGTCGAGGACGTCGCGCTCGGTGAGGATGCCGGGGCCGGCCGCGTCCGGATCGATGACGACGGCCGCGCCGACGCTCCGGGACGACATCGCCTTCGCCGCCTCGCGCAGGGTGTGGCCGGGGCCCACCGTCAGGACCATGCTGCTCATTCCGTCGCGAACCTGCATGCCGGGGTCGTGTCCCTTCCGTCGTTGGAGCTTGCAACGTTTGCCTCAAGCCCAATTTACCATCGTCGACTCCCGACGCCAACGTGGGCGATGATCCGAACGGCACCGAACGCCGTACTGACCAGCAGACCCCATGCACCGACCCGCCACCATCCGCCTGCGAACCAGCCTCTTCGAGGACGCCGTCGCCATCGTCGAGTCCGAGTTCGCGTCCGACCTCTCGCTGGACGACATCGCCCGGCGCGTCGCATCGTCGCGCCGCCAGCTGCAACGTGCCTACAGCGAGATCGGGAGCACGACCTTCCGCGAGCACCTGACCACCGTGCGCATGGAGCGCGCGGCCGAGCTGCTGCGGATCCGCAGCCTCACGGTCCGCGATGTGGCGCGTCGCGTGGGCTACCGCCAGCCCGCCCAGTTCGCCAAGGCGTTCCGTCGCCATCACGGCGTCGCGCCCTCCGACTTCCGCGCCCATGGGCGCCTGGGCCGGCCCGAGACCGCGTCGCTGGCGGCCGGTCCCGCGGTCGCCTAGGAGGCTCCCAGCCCCTCTCGCGGCGCCAGAACGTCCGCCGAGTGCGGAGGGGCGTTGCGTCGCGTCCCGCCCTACACATAGGATCGCCGGGCTATGGGTGAGGAGAGCACTCGAGCGGAGGCGGATCCCCTGGGAGGACGAGGGAGCCGGCGCGCCATCCAGCAGATGGTGATCGTCGGCCTCATCGCATCAGCCCTCGGCATCGCCCTCGGGCTCGCAATCGATTGGTTCCCCGTTCAGGGGACGAAACAGGCCGACAAGATCGACACGTTGTGGGACGTGCTGATCATCTGCTCGGTCCCGGTGTTCGTCCTCGTGACGTCGGTGGTGTTGTTCTCCGCGAGGAACTTCCGGATGCGCCCGGGCGAGGAGCACCTGGACGGCCCGCCGATCCACGGCAACACGCGGCTCGAGGTCGTCTGGACGGCGATCCCGGCGATCATGCTCGTGTCGCTGTGCTCCTACGCCTACATCGTGCTGCACGACATCGAGAAGGCCCCGGCGTCGGGCACCGAGCGCAACATCGCCGTGCACGGCCAGCAGTTCACCTGGACCTTCGACTACAACGAGGGCGGCAAGAAGTTCTCGTCCGCCCAGCTGTACGTGCCCGAGGGCCAGTCCGTGCACTTCAACGTCCGGACCCGCGACGTCCTGCACGACTTCTGGGTGCCGGCCTGGCGGATGAAGATCGACGCCGTGCCGGGCATCACGACGAGCTATCGCGTGACCCCGACCCGCCCCGGCACCTACCCCGTCGTCTGCGCCGAGCTCTGCGGCCTCGGCCACGCCTTCATGCGCCAGACCGCCCACGTCCTGCCGAAGGCGCAGTTCGACGCCTGGGTGGCCAAGATGACCAAGCCCGCCGCCGCGGCTCCCGCGGCCGGGGGCGGCGCGGCCCCCGCGGTCGACGCCAAGGCGCTCTTCACCCAGGGGGAGCAGCAGACCGGCGCGACCGCGTGCGGCGCCTGCCACAAGCTCGCCGACGCCGGCACCGCCGGTGGCGTCGGACCCGACCTCAACGCCGTCCTGAAGGGCAAGGACGCGGCGTTCATCCGCCAGTCGATCCTGCAGCCCGACGCGGATGTCGCGCCCGGGTTCTCCAAGGGCATCATGCCCGCCACGTACGGCAAGCTCCTGAGCAAGCCCGAGATCGATGCGATGGTCAAGTACCTCGAGGAGGTGGCGGCCAAGTGACCGTCCGAGTGCGTCAGCCCGGCTGGACCCGAGCCGCGGCGTTCATGCTGGTCGGCTTCGCGTTCAGCGTCGGGATCAGCTGGCTCGTGCGCATGCTCTACGGGCACGGCACGTTCCGGCACTACCTCGAGGCCGAGTCGTTCGTCCTGATCTCGATGTTCGTCCTGCCGTTCGCGTTCCTGATCGGCCTGGGCGCCTTCGACTACTGGTTCTACTGGGCGGCCGGCCGCCCCACGCGTCCCGAGGATCACTCGGGCCACGGCGCGACGTCGTGGAAGTCGTACTTCTACCCGAACACCGACCACAAGGTCATCGGGATCCAGTACACCGTCCACTCGTTCTTCTTCCTGTTCGTGGGCGGCCTGATGGCCATGCTCATGCGGGCCGAGCTCGCGCAGCCCGGCCGCCAGTTCGTCGACTCCAACACGTTCAACGGGCTGTTCAGCGTCCACGCGTCGATCCTGATCTTCCTGTTCATCATCCCGGTGTTCGCCGGGCTGGCGAACTACGTCCTGCCGCTGATGATCGGCGCGCCGGACATGGCCGTCCCGCGGCTGAACGCCCTGTCGTTCTGGCTGCTGCCGATCGCCGGCGTGCTGATGCTCGCCTCGTTCTTCGCGCCGGGCGGCTCGTTCGCCAGCGGTTGGACGGCCTACGCGCCGCTCTCGACCTCCGCCCCACTCGGGCAGATGTTCTTCACGGTGGCCGTGCAGTTCGCCGGCGCGTCGTCGATCGCGACGGCGCTGAACTTCCTGGTCACCATCATCACGATGCGCGCGCCGGGCATGTCGTTCTTCCGGATGCCGCTGCTGGCCTGGGCGAACTTCTCGACCTCGCTGCTGGTCGTGATCGCCACGCCGTTCATCGCCGCGTCGCAGTTCTTCGTGCTGCTGGACTACGCGCTGGGCTTCAACTTCTTCAACGCCGCCAAGGGCGGGGACGTGCTGATGTACCAGCACGTCTTCTGGTTCTATTCGCACCCGGCGGTGTACATCATGATGTTGCCGGGCTTCGGCATCGTCAGCGAGGTGCTGTCGGTCAAGTCCCGCAAGCCGATCTTCGGCTACCGGATGATGGCCTTCTCGCTGCTGGCGATCGTCATCCTCGGCTTCACGGTCTGGGCGCACCACATGTTCGTCTCGGGCATGCAGTCGTGGATCCGCGTGCCGATGATGATCACGACCGCGATCATCGCCGTGCCGACCGGCATCAAGATCTTCAGCTGGCTGGCCACGCTCTGGCGCGGCGTCATCCGGCTGGACACGCCGATGCTCTTCGCGCTCGGCTTCCTGACGATGTTCACCTGCGGCGGGATCTCGGGCGTCGTGCTGTCGATGATCCCCATCGACATCCACGTCAGCGACACGTACTTCATCGTCGCCCACATCCACTACGTGCTGTTCGGCGGATCGCTGTTCACGATCTTCGCCGGCGTCTACTACTGGTTCCCGAAGATGACGGGCCGGATGTACGACGAGAAGCTCGGCAAGCTGCACTTCTGGCTGACGTTCGTCTTCTTCAACCTGACCTTCGCCCCGATGCACCTCATCGGCGTCAAGGGCATGCCGCGCCGCGTCGCCGACTACGCCGACCAGTTCGCCACGTGGAACCTGATCATCTCGCTGGCCTCGTTCGCACTGGGCATCAGCACCTTGGTCTTCGCCTACAACATGATCGCCTCGTGGCGCGGAGGCGCGCGCGCCTCCGCCAACCCGTGGAACGCGATGACGCTCGAGTGGCAGGTGTCGTCGCCGGCGCCGGTGTTCAACTTCGACCAGGTGCCCACCGTCGTCGGCGGACCGTACGAGTACGGCGTCCCGGGTGCGGTCCACGGCATCTTCGGGCCGACCGCCCCGGCCGAGGCCAAGCCGACCCCGGCGGGCACCCACGGCCAACCGCCGGCCACCGAGTGAGAGGGAGCGCAACGCCATGAAGACGATCCTGGTCATCGCCAACGAGACCCTCGGCGGCGCCAAGCTGCTCGAGGTCATCAAGGAACATGCGGGCTCCGACAGCCGCGTCGTCGTGTGCGTGCCGCGCAACAAGCCCAAGCACGGCAACATCATCTACGACGACTTCGTCTTCGACGCCGCCAAGGTGCGCATCGACCTGGCGCGCCGCTTCCTGCGCGACCTGGGGATCTCGGCCATCGGCGACATCGGCGACCCCGATCCCTACACCGCCGCGATGGACGCCGTCGCCGAGCACCGGCCCGACGAGATCATCGTCTCGACCTACCCGGCGACGATCTCGGGCTGGCTGCGCCGCGACCTCATCGAGCGCATCCAGCAGGCCAGCGGCCTGCCGGTCACGCACGTCGTCCAGGACATCGACGCCGAGGGCATCCCGTTCCACGTCACGCTGGTCGTCGCGGCCCGCACGGCGAGCGCCGACGAGCTGCTGCACTCCCTGAAGGAGAAGGCCGGCGAGGACAAGCGCGGCACGCTCTTCATCGTCACGGTCCCGCAGGAGGGCGGCGAGGGCCAGCACGCCGCCCGCGCCCGGGCGCGCATGGCGCAGGTCGTCGACCGGATCATCGCGGAGGGGCTGATCGGCGCAGGCATGATCGGCGACCCCGACCCGTACACGGCCACGATGAACACGTTGCAGTTCTTCCGCGTCGACGACATCATCATCTCCACCCTTCCCGCGACCCGCTCCGGCTGGATGCGCGCCGATCTGATCGAGCGCGTGCGCAAATCCAGCCACCTGCCGGTCCAGCACGTCGAGACGGCCGAGCGCTCGGCCTCCAACGCCGCCTAAGAGAGAGTCCATGGAAGCTGCCTCGATCCCGGCCGCCCACGGCCACGACGATCACCACCACGGGCCTCCGCCGGCCAACCGGAGCTCGCGCGTCGAGCCCGCCCTGCTGGGGATGATGTTGTTCATCATCAGCGAGGTGATGGTGTTCGGGGCGTTCTTCACGGCCTACTTCTTCATCCGCGTGGTGGCGACCGGGCACACCTGGTTCCCGGTCAACGGCCATGACCTGCCGGTCGCCGTGGCGGGCGTCAACACCGCCATCCTGGTCTCGTCCTCGCTGACCCTGCACTGGGCGCAGACCTCGATCAAGAACGGCAACCGCTTCGGCCTGCAGGCCGGCATGACGGCGACGTTCCTGCTCGGCCTGACGTTCCTGTTCATCCAGGTCAACGAGTACGTCCACATCGGCTTCGCGGCCCAGGACAACGCGCAGGCGACGGTCTTCTTCAGCCTGACCGGCCTGCACGGCGCGCACGTCACGATCGGCCTGCTGCTGCTCGGCATGGTCACGGTCCGCGCCTACAAGGGGCACTTCTCGCCGGAGCACCACCAGGGTCTCGAGGTCCCCGGGATCTACTGGCACTTCGTCGACGTCATGTGGATCGTCGTCTACACATCGGTCTACATCCTGTGATGGACCCGGCCGAGCCGGTGGACGACGGTGGCCGCGACTGGAACGCCCTGCTCGAGCGCATCCTCGAGCCGTTTCGCACCGAGGCCGCGGCCTTCCGGGTGCTCCTGGCCTTCGTCGCCGTCTTCGGCGTGCTGATCGCCATCGTGCTGCTGGTCCGCGCGCTGTAGGGCGCGCGGGGCGGCGAGGGCGCGCGCGGCGAGCGCGCGCGGCGGCGAGCGCGCGCGCGGCGGCGAGGGCGCGCAGCGCCGACGTCCGGGCGCTGCGCGGCGTGGTGCGTCGGCACTGACGAGAGCGAGCGCCGTGGGCGGTTCAGGCGAGGCCGGTCTCCGCCGGCGTGGGCGGCGGGAGATGCGCCAGCGTGGAGGGTGGGCCTGTTGAGCGCGGTGGCACCGCGGCGTCCGGGCCCACCGGGCTCGGGAGATGCGCCGGCGTGGAGGGTGGGCCTGTTGAGCGTGGTGGCAGCGCGGCGTCCGGGCCCACCCGGCTCAGCGGGCGCCCCATCGGGCCCGTGGGCCTGTTGACGGACGACCGCTGTCCGCACACGGGCCCACCACACCCACCGCGGACCACGGAGCGGGGTGTGGGCCTGCCGACGGACGTAGGGCGGCCGTTAACACGCCCACCCCGCCCCGGAACGTCGGCGGACCACCCGCTGACGCGCCGACTCTCGAACAACGCGCGTTCCGGTCGCTGACCATCAAACCCGGTCGACATCTCGACCAACGTGCCGAGCGGGACGCCCTCCGCCGTGATCCACCGACCACATCAACAGGTTCGCGCCCAGGACATGGCCCACGACGCCAGTCCCCCGCTGCCGGCATTCCGGCCCCGCTGCGGCTGGGCCACCGCTGCGGGCGGCCCCCGTCCACGACGCCAGTCCCCGGCCCGGCACTCCGGCCTCGCGATCGCTGCGCCACCGCTCCGGCCGGCCCCGCGCCGCTACTTGACGGTCAGCGTTCCCTGCATGCCGGCCTCGCGATGGCCGGGCACCGAGCAGTAGTACGTGTACTTCTTGCCGGCGGCGAGCGTTGCCTTGAAGGACGACGTGCCGGTGGTGACCACCGGGCCCTTGCCGAGGCCGTCGATGACGATGTCGTGGCCGATACCCGACTTGTTGGGCATCTGGATGGTCGCCGGGCCGGCCTGGCCGATCGCCTTGGCGTCGACGTAGGCGAGCTGCCCGCTCGGATCGGCCGGGATGCTAAGCACGCCGCTCTTCTCGACGGCGGTGCCGCCGCCCGCGGCCTTGACGGCCGTGGCCAGCAGACCGGTGTCCTTGCCGGTCAGCGCCGAGACCGCCGCGACGTAGGCCGCGACGTCATGGGCCTTGTCGCCGCTGACCAGCTTGGCCGGCATCTTGGCGCCGTCGGCGTCCGTCATCCGGTTCGGGAACAGGATCTGCTTGTAGACCACCCCGCGGACCGCCGTGCGGCCGAAGCCGTCCTTCAGCGGCTGCTGGAACGCCTCGTCGAGGTTGGGCCCCGTCGTGCCCTTCGTGCCGGCGCGCCCGAGCGTGTGGCACGCCCCGCACTTCTGCACGAACAGCTGCTTGCCCGCGACGACGTCGGCCTGTGGGTCTTTCACCCCACAGGCGGACAGCATCGGTACAGCAGCGACAAGGGCAGCGCAGAGCGCCGCACGCGGCATGATCCTCTTCCCCATGATCGTCGCGGATCCTATCCGCTAGCCCGGCGGCCGTGTCCGCCAGGCGTCAGGGCAGCGGCAGCGCGTCGTGCTCGCCGCGCGCCGCAGCCACGACGCCCCGCGCCACGCCGTCCCAAGAGAACCGCTCGCCCGCCGTGCGAACCAACGCCACCCGGGTCGCCTCGCGCAGCTCCTCCGGCGCCTGCAGCCAGGCGATCAGCCGTTCGGCCAGATCGCGCACCGCGCGCGGCCCGGTGGCGAAGCCGAGCCAGTCGCGTGCCTCCTGGGGAACCTCGCCCGCCAGGATCGCGCGGACCTCCCCCAGGCCCGAGTGGTCGGCGACGACCGGCAGGGCGCCGCACGCGGCGGCCTCCACGGCGACCATGCCGAACGCCTCGGGGAACGTCGACGGGACGACCTGCGCCTCGCTGCCGCCCAGCAGCGGCGCGAGCTCGTCGTGCTCCAGCCGCCCGGTGAGGACCACGCGGTCATCCAGACGGCGCGCGGCGGCCAGGTAGGCCTCACGGTCGGGGGCGTCGTCGAGGTCGTCCAGGAAGGCGTCCAGCAGCCGCAGCGGCGCCCGCGGGCCGCCTTCTCCCGCCCGCCCCTCGGCGGCCAGCTCCCGCACCGCGCCGAGATCGCCTGCCGCGAGACCGGCGAGCAGCCGCTCGAAGGCCTGGCGGTAGGCCCCGAAGCCCACGACCACCAGCCGGGCGTCCGGCACTGCGGCCAGCACCAGCGGCCACGCGGCGGCGAGCAGGTCGACGCCCTTGGAGACGATCAGCTTGCCGACGAACACGACCTGGCGGTCGCGCTCGGGGTCCAGCCGGGCGATCGCGCCCGCGGCCGCCACCGCATCGACGGTGAACGCCGAGGCCGCGGGCGCGCCGGCGACCGGCTCGGGCGTCGCTGCGGCCTGGACCTCGAGGTCGGTCACCAGCGCACGGAGGTCGGTCGCCGCCTGCGCGCGCGGGCGGCGCCGGAACTCCTCGACGTCGACGCCGGGCGGGCCGAGGCGCGTGCGAGCGCGGAGGTCGGGGTCGTCCATCGCCGCCCAGAGACTCTCACCCGTGTGGCGCGAGCCGACGAGGACCGTCCGCGCGCCGGCCAGGCCCTCGCGGGCGGCGGGCAGGAAGCGCTCAGGCTGCGGCTTGACGGTGTACTCGAGCGCGCTGCCGTGGATCTTGACCGCGTAGGGCACCGTGTCACCCAGTGCTCGCGCGACGATCAGCGGGCCCATGACGAGGTGGTTGGCCAGCGCCAGGTCGGGCCGGACCAGGTCGCCGACCTCCCGGACCGCGGCGACGTTGCGCGCGACGTAGTCGGCGACCTGCTCGTCGCCGAGCTCGCCGTACGTGCGCGCGTCGAGGCCCTCGTAGCGGTCGGCGACGTACACGGGCAGGATCGTGCCGATGTCGGGGCGGTACGTCGTCACGCGCCGGCCGGGACGCACCGCGCGGACGTCCAGCGCGCCGCCGTCCCAGTCGCCGGCGGCACCGACGGCGTCGAGGTCCTCGGGGTGGCGCTCCTGGCTGAGGAGGTGCACCTCGTGCCCCGCGCGGGCGAGCGCGGTGGCCAGCAGCGCGTTGTAGACGTTGGAGCCGGTGCCGCGGAGCAGATAGCCGTGGAAGATCAGGATGCGCAAGTCGCCCATCATGCCCGCTGGCGGGGCCTCCGACGGCAGCGATCGGTACCCTGGCGGGGTGAGCCTGAAGCAGCGCTACCGCATGCGCACCCCCTCGACGGGGCGCGAGATCCTCCTCGAGGCCGAGCCGGACGTGCCCTACCGCGACCGCGAGACCGGCGAGCTCCTCGAGGTCGTCGGCAAGGTCCTGCCGCTGGCCCCGACGACGTCGCGCCTTCCGTGGGGCGTCGAGAACCTCCGCTTCTGCGACTGGTGCGACCAGCTGGCGCAGAAGGACCTCAACGACTGCCCGACGTGCGGCCGCCGCATGGGCCCCGTCGCCAAGTCCTCGCACTGACGCCGCGATGCGCCGTCCCGCCACGGCCCTGATCCTCCTGCTCGCCCTCACCGGCGGGCTGAGCGCCTGCGGCGGCGCCAGCGTGACGCACGACGTCGTGCCCAAGTCGACGCCCGACCTGATCGCACCCGAGAACGCGTCCATCGGCACCGCGGCGTCCTCGGGCACCGGGTCGTCGAGCTCGACGCCCAGCAACACGACCTCCAGCTCCACGCCGTCCAACACGAGCACCACCGGCTCGTCGGCCGCAGGTACGTCGTCGCCCTCGTCGGGCGCCGGCACCGGCGCGGCGTCCGGGACCTCGAGCGGCACCGGCGCCGCGACCGGCGGCACCGGCGCGGGCACGGGCGCCGCCACCGGCGGGACCGGCGCGGCGACCGGCGGAACCGGCGCCGCCACCGGCGGAACGAGCGGCACGGCGACCACGCCGTCGGCCGGCGGCACGAGCACGACCCAGTCCGGCGGCCTGAGCGACTTCTGCGCTCAGAACCCCGGCGCCTGCGCGAACTAGAACTAGCGCCTCGCTCCCGTCAGGGCCCCGGGACGAGCGGCTCCGGCCGGTTGGCCTCCGTCGAGCACTCCGTGCTCTGACCGAGCACGCCCCCGCCTGCGTCGCCGCCGGATCGCCAAGAGCGCAGCGGCGATGACCGACAGCGCACTCAGCAGCGTCAACAGCCGTCCCAAGACCAGCGGCCACGGTGCGTGGTCGGAGAGCGCGGCGAGACACACCGTGCACGGTGCCGTGACGGTCGCCGTCCACCGGCCGGCGGCGGCGCTGGTCACGGCGACGACGGCCATCCCATCGTTGGTGCGCCCGGCGAGGCGCGCGCCGCCGGCAACGCGCACGAGCGGCGACCAGACGATGTCCGTCGCGAACCGCTCGCCGACCGCTCCGGCGGCCTGCAGCATCGCGGCGTCAGTGGGGACGGAGCCGGGCATCCGGACCCGAACCGGCGTCGCGTTCGTCGCCGACCCCGTTGGACGGTCCATGACCCGGAACTGCAGCGGGATGAGCTCGCCCGCGCCGGAGAAGCTCGCCGGCTCCCCGGCGGCCCGAACCGCCGCTCTGCCCACCAGCGGCGCCTGCAACGTCGCCGACGCCTTGGAACGCGAGACGATCCACACGGCGTTGGCCGTCTGAACCGCGATGGCCAGGACGAGCGCGGCCATGAGCAACCGGCGCGTGCGGGGTGGCGAGACGACGGTCATCGCCACCGCGACGGCCAGCGCCACGGCGAGTGCGAGGTAGGGGATCAGCCGCATGGGCATCTGGATGATCTGGACGACCTGTGGCAGGCCTGGCCACCACGACCGATTGACGATCAGCAACAGCAGCGCGAGGGCGACCAGCAGCAGTCCGCTCGCCGCGGCGAGCGCCGGGCCGGCGCCGCGGCGCCGGCCCGCTCTCGCCGTCATCGCCAGGGCGAGCACCACCCAGAGCGCCGCCAGGGCCGGCGCCTGGGCGTAGATCCACATGTGCCCGCGAAACGGCGACGGCACGGTGGGCCACGGCGCGAGGACGTTGGTGATCCCGGCGAACGCCGAGGTGCCGCCCAACAGGCCCTGGGCGATCGACGGATCGGTGATGTAGGTGTCCGGGCCGAACCACATGGTGGGCACCAACCATGCTCCCGTGAGCCCACCGCCGAGGGCGATCGCCAGCGCGCCGGCGGCGAGCGGCGCGGCGGTCGCGCGCACGCCCGAGCCACCCGCCACCAGCGGCAGCAGGGCGAGCATCAGCAGCGGCAGGACGGCGGCCGTCATGATGAGCGTGAGGTTGTGCGTCCCGGCGACGATCGCGCCCGAGGCGACGAGGGCCGTCAGCGCCGGGAGCCTGCGGCGCTGCCGTTCCAGCACCAGCGCCGTCAGGCCGCCGAGCATGACGGCGACCGCGTTGACCCCGACGAGCTCGGCCCACGCTCCACGCCCGTAGGCGTCGCTCAGCACGTACGGCGTAGTGACGTAGGCCAGGGCCGGCAGCACGGCGAGCCGGCGCGTGAGCCCGAGATTGCACGCCGCCCACCAGATGCCCAGATAGCCGGCGACCAGGGCGCCCGCCATGCTGGCGACGAACACGGACCACGCGCCGAGCACCGCCGCCGGGTAGGCCAGGAGCCCGATCGTGAACCCGCCGTAGAACAAGTTGAACGGGTAGAACGCCCCGTCCTTCGTGTGCAGGAAGAAGCTCGGCGTCCCGTGCGCCGACACGTGCGCGGCCTGGCGCTCGAGAAGCCAGTAGGCGGTCTCCCACTCGTACCAGGCGTTCTGGTGCAGCGCAAAGGGCAGGACCAGCAACGCCACCATGATCGGCGGCACGCACGTGACGATGCGCCGTTCGGCGCGGGGCGAGACGGACATGGTGGCTCGGACGGGCCGGAGCCCGACTGTCGCCGCCGCCGTCACGGAAGGCCAGAGCCAAGGCGGCAGCTCGCCCGAGCGCCGCCGCGCGCCGCCCTACGGCGTCGACACGATCCGCGCCGAGTACACGATGCGCGCGGTGCGGTAGAGGCAGTAGTAGCGGCCGATCTGGTTGACCGCCTGCGCGGTCTGGGCCTGGCTGTCGTCGCAGGTGCCCTTGGCGCGGCTGGCGCGCCAGGAGGTGTCGCCGCCGAGGCCGGCCGCCAGCGCGGGGGCCCACGTCGGGACGGTGAGGCCGATGACCCAGCCCTTCTTGACCGGGATCGTCTTCTGCAGCGCGAACTCGACGGTCTGGCCGAAGTACGGCTCGAGCTTCTGCACCTCGCCTTGGGCGACCAGGCGCGCGTGGAGCTTGGTGCCCATCCGCAGGACGGCGATCGCTGCCTGTGACTCGCCGCCCAGCGACTTGTTGAAGAAGTCGATCTGCTTGGTGCCCGGCTTGGACAGCTTCACCGTCCACGACACGAGCGTGCCGTCCTTCGGCACGGTGTACAGGCCGCGGTTGGTGCCGACCTTCGCCTGGTAGCCCGTGGTGCGTCCCAGGGCGTAGCAGGGCTTGTCCGGGCAGCTCGGGGTGGCGTCTCCCGGATCGGTGACGGGCACGTTGTCCAGCGTCGCCGGAGCGACCGCCGGCAGAGCGAGGCCCAGGCCGACCACGGCCGCGAGCACGGTGCGAAAGCGAGGCATCACGGCTCATTCAACACGAACCGGCGGCGAAGTTGCGGCTCTGGGCCGTCGCGCCCAGTCGCCGAAGCGGCCCATCGGCGTTTCCTAAGCTGGGTGGATCGCCGCGCCCACTCCCTCCTCCCCGTCCATGGATCGCCGGCTCGTGGTCCTGCTCGCCGTCGCCTGCGGCGCCACCGTCGCCAACCTCTACTACGCCCAGCCGCTGCTGGACGTCATCGCGCGCGACCTCGGCGTCAGCGCCGGTGCGGCCGGCCTGCTGGTCACCGTCTCCCAGATCGGCTACGCCGCCGGCCTCGTGCTGCTCGTCCCGCTGGGCGACCTGCTAGACCGCCGGCGCATGGTCTCGCGGATGCTCGTGGTCACCGCCGCGGGCCTGGCGGTCGCCGCCGCGGCCCCGTCGTTCGCGGTCCTGGCCGCGGCGATCGGCGTCATCGGGCTCACCTCGGTCGTCGCCCAGGTGCTCGTCCCGCTGGCGGGCACCCTGGCCGGCGAGCACGAGCGCGGCCGCGTCGTCGGCAACGTCATGAGCGGGCTGCTGCTCGGGATCCTGCTGGCGCGCACCGCGAGCGGCCTGATCGCCGCGGTCGGCGGCTGGCGCCTGGTCTACGCGATCGCCGCCGGGCTCATGCTGATCCTCGCGGCGGTGCTGTCGCGGCTGCTGCCGAGCGTCCCGCGCGCGACCGACCTCTCCTACCGCGCGTTGCTGGGCTCGGTGGGCGAGCTCGTCGCGACCGAGCCGACCCTGCGTCGGCGCATGGGCTACGGCGCCCTGGGGATGGCGAGCTTCAGCGTCCTGTGGACCGCGATCGCCTTCCTGCTCTCCGGCGCGCCGTACCACTACGGCGAGGCCACGATCGGCCTGTTCGGCCTCGCGGGCCTGGTGGGCGCGGGGGCCGCGCAGAGCGCCGGTCGCCTGGCCGACCGGGGCCGCGGGCATGCCGCGACCGGCGGGTTCTTGGTGGCGATCGCCGTCGCCTGGGTCCTGCTCGCCCTCGGATCGTCCTCCCTGGTCGCCCTGATCGCCGGCGTCGTGCTCCTCGACCTCGGCATCCAGGGCCAGCACATCCTCAACCAGAGCACGATCTACGGGTTGCGCGACGACGCCCGCAGCCGCGTCACCACGGCCTACATGGCGTTCAACTTCCTCTTCGGCGCGCTCGGCTCGGCGGCCGCGTCGGTCGCGTGGAGCGCCGGCGGATGGGGCGCCGTCACCGCCCTGGGCGTCGGCCTGTCGGTCCTCGGCCTGGCCGCGTGGGCCTTCGAGCACGTCGGCGCGGCCGAGGAGGACGCGGCAGCCACGGGCGCGGCCGCCGCGCAGCGCCGGTCGACCGCCTAGCGGCGGCTCACTTCGCGGCGGCCTTCAGGGCGAACGTCAGGGTCTTGGGGGCGTCGGGGGCGGTGTCGATGCAACTGACGCGCGGGCAGCCGGGCCGGGTGGACTCGGCGGCGACGTAGAGCTTGGCCGGCGACCCCAGCGCCGACTGCGAGAAGCGCATGGTCACGGTGCGCGCGCTCGGGCGCGAGACGTCGGCGGCCGCGACCCGCTCGGGCAGCTTGTTGGCCCGTTCGTGCAGGACCGATCCGCGCAGCACGCCCTTGGCGTCGGCGGTCACGCACACGAGGTAGTCGGGTGTCGTGTCCGGCGGCGCGGTCGTCGTCCACGCCTTCAGGCAGATGGAGCCGGGAGGGCCCGACTCGGCCAGCAGGGCCTTGCCGTCCCACTCGGCCGCGAGGGTCACCGACGCCCGCAGGCGCCCGTCGCTGCCGCGGGTCAACGACACGCGGGTGAGGTCCAGCGTGCTCGTGACGTCGCCCTTGGGGTCGGCGGACTTGACCGGCTTGGGCGCCGTCGCCGCGGAAGCGCCGACCGCGCCGGTGGCGATCAGCGCGGCGAGAACGGCGAGGCCCAGCGTCCGGCTCCGCATCTCAGCGCCCCTCATAAGTGGCCTTGCCCGGCCCGTCCTGCAGGAACGAGCGCACGGCGTTCTTGAGGTCCTCGGTCGCGAACAGCGCTCCGGAGACCTCCGCGACGATCGCGTCGGCGGCACGGGCACCTCCCTCCTTCTGCGCGCGGACGATCTGCTTGGTCGCGGCATGCGCGCGAGTGGGGCCGTTGGCGATCTTGGTGGCGAACGCGCGAGCCTCGTCCGCGAAGGTCTCCGGCGCGTAGACGCGGTTGACGACGTTCCAGCGCTCGAGCGTCGCCGCGTCGAAGAGCTCGCCCGAGTAGATGAGCTCCTTGGCGCGCGCGGGCCCGGCGCGCTCGGCCAGCCGCTGCGGACCGCCCATCGACGGCGTCAGGCCGACGACGATCTCGACCAGGCCGAACTTCGCCTTCTCGGACGCCAGCAGGATGTCGCAGGCCAGGGCGATCTCGAAGGCCGCCGTCAGGCACAGCCCGTGCGCGGCGAACACCGTCGGCAGCGGCAGCTCCTCGATGATGTGGATGACCTCCAGCAGGTCGTCCCACAGCTTGCCGCCGTCCTGCACCGACATGCCGTCGAAGACCTTGCCGACGTCGACGCCGCCGGAGACGACCTTGCCCTCGGCGCGGATCAGCAGGCCGCGGGGCGGATCGGCGGCGACCCGGTCGATCGCGGCGCGGAAGCCGTCGAAGACCGCGGGGTCGAACAGGTTCAGCGGCGGGCTGTCGATGGTCAGGACCGTCAGGGGGCCGTCCTGCTCGAGGGTGACGACGTCGGTCATGCGTGCTCCTTGATCTGCTGCCCGGCGGCCTGGATGTCCTCCATGTCGCCGGGCGTCGGGGTCCACGGCAGCCGCACCGTGTCATCGGCGTAGCGCGGGATCACGTGCAGGTGGAAGTGGAAGACCGTCTGCCACGCGACCTCGCCGCAGCAGTTGAGGAGGTTGACGCCGTCGGCGCCGAGCGCCTCCTTGGCCCGGCCGGCGAGGCGCTGCCCGGCCACCGCCACCGCGGCGAGGTCCTCGGGGTCGATCTCCAGCAGGTCGCGGCTGTGGTTGCGCGGCACGACGAGGGCATGCCCGCGCGTTCCGGGGTTGATGTCCATGAACGCGACCGTGCGCTCGTCGGAGTCGACGATCGTCGACGGGATCTCGCCGGCGATGATCTTGCAGAACAGGCAGTCGGGATCGGTGACGGGCATGGCGGCACCTTATCCATCACGCCAGCCCGTTCAGGTCCGGTTCAGCCTTCGGGCTGGGCGCCCGCGGTAGGGTAAGACGTCGATGTCCGGCGCGTCCCAGACCCCGACGCAGGCTGCCCTGCAGGCAGACGTGTCGGCCCTCGCCGCCCTCGACCGCCTTCCCTGCTCGGCCGGAGAGGCCGATGCGGCGCGCTGGATCGCCGAGCGCCTGCAGGCCTCTGGCGCCCGGGTCGTCGTCGACGAGGAGACCGTCCACGGGACGTACTTCACGCCCCTCGGCGTGCTCAACGCGGCCGCCGCAGCGGCAGGCGTGGCCGTGCTCACCGGCCGTCGCCGCACCGGGGGCCTGATCGGTGCGCTGGCCGCCGCGGGCATCTGGCAGGACCTCACCGGTGGACGACACCGCACGCTGCGCCGGTTCCTCAAGCGCCAGACGACGACCAACGTCGTCGGCGAGATGGGCGCACCGGACGCCCCGCGCACGCTCGTCGTGCACGCTCATCACGACGCGGCGCGCACCAGCTTCATCTTCGATCAGGGCGCGGCGCGGTTCATGACCGAGCGCCTACCTGGCGTCATGGACCGCGTCGACCGCTGGCCGCCGTTGATGGGCCTGGTGATCGTCGGCCCCGCCGCGGTTGCCCTGAGCGCCATGACCGGCGGGCGCAAGGCCGCCCTGCTGGGCTCCGCGTTCGCCGCCGGCACGGCCGCGGTCATGGCCCACATGATCCGCGAGCCGGTCGTGCCCGGCGCCAACGACAACCTCAGCGGCGTGGCCGTCCTGCTGGACGTCGCGCGCCGCCTGCAGGAGACGCCACCGCCGCCCGGCGTTCGCGTGATCCTGCTGTCGGCGGGCGCCGAGGAGGCCAACCAGGAGGGCATGCTCGCCTACGCGCGCCGCCACTTCGGCGAGCTGCCGGTCGAGTCCACGAGCTTCCTCTGCCTCGACACGGTCGGGTCGCCCGAGCTCGTGCTGATCGAGGGCGAGGGCTTCCTGCGCATGTACGAGTACCCGTCCCAGCAGAAGGAGCGCGTGGCCGCCGCCGCGCGCGACGCGGGCGTGCCGCTGCGCCGGGGCATGCGCCTGACGTTCGCGACCGACGGCCTGGTCCCGTTGCGTCGCGGCTATGAGGCGGCCTCGTTGGGCTCCGTCACCGAGCACCTCGTGCCGGCCAACTACCACTGGCCGACCGATACGCCCGACAACGTGAACTACGCGACGGTCGCCGCGGCCAGCGACATCGTCGAGGCGACGATCGCGCGCACGGCGAAGGGGACGTAGGGGCCTCACCGCGGTCGGCGGTGCGTTGGCGGGCGTCGCGGACTGGCGTCGTGGGCGTGGTCGTGCTCCGTGGCGCTTGTTGATGTGGTTGGTCGACCGCGCGGTCGGGCGTTCAGTTCGCGGCGTCGCTGAGAAGCCGGCGCGGTCCGGCCATCACCGACGAGAGCGTGCGTTGGAGGGCGCCGGCGCCGGCGGTCGTCCGCCGGCCTCTCGGGGCAGCTGGGCCCGTCTGCGGACGCGTGGCGACCGTGAACGGGCCCACCGGCCGCCCCGGCTTCTCGCCCGAGCAGGGTGGGCCCGTCGGCGGACGGTGAGCGTCCGCGGACAGGCCCACCCCCTCACGGAGCACTCGAACCGATGGTGGGCCCGAACGCCGCGGTACCACCGCGCCCAACAGGCCCACCCTCACACCGACGCCACCCCGCACCACCGGTGGGCCCGAACGCCGCGGCACCACCGCGCCCAACAGGCCCACCCCGCCCCCGAGGCACCCCAAGCAGCCGGTGGGCCCGAACGCCGCGGCACCGCCGCGCCCAACGGGCCCACCCGGCCCGCGAGACCGGCGGATGGCCGATCGGGTCGGCACCGCCCCGGAGGCATGTTCTCGTCAGTGCCCTCCGGACCGCGCTCGCACCATCCCGGCCGCCCGAACGGCGCGCCCGCCCGCTCGCGGCACGACCCACGCTGGTCACCTCACGCCCGCCGGCACGGCACCGCTCACGACGCCAGTCCCAGACGCTCGTCCGCCCGCCGGCACGGCACCCGCTCACGACGCCAGTCCCAGACGCTCGTCCTGCCCGACCCGACGCCCGCCGCGCCCGACCCGACGCCCGGCGCGCCCGACGCGACGAGCGCCTACCCCTCCGCCAGCAGCCTCCGCGCCAGCGCGATCGCGTCGTCGCGCGTGGCGATCTCGCCCGCGAACCGGGCCTCCTCGAGCTGTGCCAGCAGCGCTCCCAGCTGAGGACCCGGGCGGATGCCCAGCTCGCGCGCCAGCTCGTCGCCGCGCACGAGGGCCGGCTGGGCGTCGAACGCGGCGTAGGCCAGCGCCTCGGGCAGGACCACGCGGGCGACCTCGAGGTGCCTGGCGATCGCCTCCCCCGCCTTGCGCCCGCGCGTCGCCAGCCGGTCGGCGATCGACAGCAGCGACACGTCGACCTCCACCGGCGCGGTCCTGACCAAGTACTGGTGGATGGTCCGGCGATCCAGCGGCGCCTTGTGCACCAGGTAGCCCAGGCCGAGGTGGTGACGCGCCAGCAGCGCCACGTGCGCGCGCAGCTTCTCGCTCGTGCGCAGCCGCGTGAGCGCGGCGCGGGCGCGCTCGGCCCCGAGGTCGGCGTGGCCGGGGAAGCCGAGGATCGAGCCGTCCTCGTGACGGGCCTGGGTCTCGGGCTTGGCGGCGTCGTGCAGCAGCGCGCCGAAGCGCAGGACCTCGCCGCGCGTCAGCTCGTCGGAGAACGGCTGGGCCAGGAAGGCGCGGATCGGCTCGGCCAGCTCGGGTCCCAGCACCGCGCCCGGGTCCCGCTCCAGCGCCACGGTCTCGGCCAGCACCTCGAGCGTGTGGTCGTGGACGTCGAGGTGGTGGTAGCGGTTCTGCTCGACGCCGCGCAGGTCGCTGAGCTCGGGTAGGACGTGCCGCGTCACGTCGAGGCGGTCCATGAGCGCCAGGCCGTCCAGGACGCGGTCGGCGGCGACCACGCGCTTGAGCTCGCCGAAGACGCGCTCGGCCGCGACGTCGACGATCCGCGGCGCGCGCAGCGCGGCGGCCGCGACGGTCTCGGGATCGGGCTCGAGGTCGAGCTCGGAGGCGAAGCGCGCGAGGCGCAGGACGCGCAGCGGGTCGTCGTCGAAGCTCGCGGGAGACACCATGCGCAGCCTTCGCGCCGCCAGGTCCAGCGCGCCCCCGTGGGGATCGACGACGTCGCCGCCGGCCAGGGGCTCTGCCATCGCGTTGATGGTGAAGTCGCGCCGCGCGAGGTCCTCGTCCAGCGAGCCGCCCTGCAGCGGCGTGACGTCGACCTGCCAGCGCCGGCCAGGGCCGATGACACGCCAGGCGCCGAACTCGCCCGACAGCTCGAACGCCGGGCCGCCCGCGTCACGCGCCAGCGTGCGCGCCGCCGTGCGGGCGTCGCCGGCCACGACGAGGTCGACGTCGGCCGGCGGCCGGCCCAGCAGCGCGTCGCGCACGGCTCCGCCCACCACCCACGCCGGCTCACCGGCCAGGGCGGCACGTGCGGCGTCGAGGGCCTGGGCGGTCACTCCTCGACAGCTTCCCCGTCACGGTGATGGGCACGCGGGACGCGCGCGGAGATCCCGCACGTGACCTCGTAGTTGATGGTGCCCAACCAGCCGGCGAGGTCCTCGGCGGTGACGCGCTCTCCGCCCTGGGCGCCGATCAGCACGAGGTCGTCGCCCAGCCGCGGGCCGAGCCCGGCGGCGCCGACGTCGAACGTGACGTTGTCCATCGACACGGTCCCGACCAGCGGGATCCGACGGCCGTGCAGGAGCGCCTCGGCGTGGTTGCTCAGCCCGCGGCGGTAGCCGTCGCCGTAGCCGATCGGCGCGGTGGCCAGCAGCGTGTCGCGCCCGGCGACGAAGCGCCGCCCGTAGCCGGCGCTCTCCCCCGCCGCACACGCCTTGACCGCCGCGACGTAGGAGACCAGCTCGAGCGCCGGCTCCAGCTCGCGCGCCGCCGGATCCTCGCCGAACGGGTCCAGCCCGTAGATCGCGACGCCTGGGCGCACGAGGTCGAAGTGCGTGGCCGGGTCGCGCAGCATCGCCGCGCTGTTGGCCGCGTGCAGGAGCAGGCCGGGATGGCGCGCGCGGAGCGGCTCGGCCCACGCCTTGAAGCGCGCCAGCTGCTCGCCCATGAACGCGTCGCCGCGTTCGTCGGCGGTCGCGAAGTGCGTCCAGGCGCCGACGAGCTCGAGGTGCTCGGCGGCGGCGACGGCCTCGGCGACCGCGTCGGCCTGCTCGGGATCGCGCGTGCCGAGCCGGCCGAGGCCCGAGTCGAGCTTGACGTGCACGCGGACCGGGCGCCCCGAGGCGATGAGCGCCTGCACCATCTCGATCGTCCAGACCGAGACCTCGACGCCGGCGTCCAGCGCGATCGGCAGCTCCTCGTCGCTCAGCGCACCGAGGACGAGGATCGGCACGTCCTGGCCGAGATCGGCGGCGCGCAGGTCGCGGGCCTCCAGCGCGGTGGCGACCGCCAGCCACGTCGCGCCGCCGCGCAGCGCCGCGCGCGCCGCGCCGGCCATGCCGTGGCCGTAGCCGTCGGCCTTGACCACCGCGCACACCGCGGCGCCCTGCGCGTCGCGCGCCAGCCGCGCGACGTTGCGCTCGATCGCGGCCAGGTTGACCCGGGCGAGTGCGCGGACCGCCACGGCGCCCTCACGCCTCCATCGCGTGGAGCGCCGCCAGGACGTCGGCGCGGGTGACCAGGCCGACGTAGCGGCCGTGCTCGACGACCGGCAGGCGGCTGTGGCCACGCTCCACGATCACGTGCGCCGCCTCGTGCAGCGTGGTCGCCGGATCCACCGTCACCGGCGGCTCGGTCATCAGGTCCTGCACCCGCGCGGCCGCCGCCTTCCTCAGACGCCGCTCGAACACGCGCAGCTCGGGCGGGAAGAACACCAGGCCGCCGAAGAGCTCGATGTAGTGCGGGATGTGCAGGTCGCCCTCCTCGTCGGCGATGACCAGGTCCTGCTCGGTCACGATGCCGACGCAGCGCCCGCCCTCGTTGACGACGGGCAGTGCGGAGACGTCCTGGTCCTTGAAGCGGGCGACGACGTCCTCCACGCCGGCCTCGAGGTGGATGGACGGCGCGTCGCGCTCCATGATCTCGGCGACGGTTGATGCCATGCGGCGATGACTCTAGTCGAGCCCGTCGCGGCCGAGTCGAACGCGCCAGGCGCTACTCCAGCGAGTAGGGCAGCTCGTCGATGACGTCGGAGGCGATCACGCCGTCGGGTCCGTTGAGGTGCGTCGCGGCGTGGCGACCGGCCTCGGCGTGGAGGAAGACCGCGGCGCACGCCGCCTCGAACGGCGCCATCCCGCGCGCCAGGAACGCCGCCAGGACCCCGGAGAGCACGTCGCCGGTCCCGGCCGTCGCCAGCCCCGGGCTGCCGCCGCGGCTGACGCCGACGCGGCCCTCGGGCTCGGCGACGATCGTGTCGTCGCCCTTGAGCAGGACGATGGCGCCGGCGCGGCGCGCCGCCTCGCGCGCGTGCTCCAGGCGGCGGGCGTTCACGACGCCGGACTCGACCTCCAGCAGGCGGGCGAGCTCGCCGGCGTGCGGGGTGAGCACCGCCGGCGCCGGGCGGTCCTGCAGGCTCTCCAGGCGGCCGGCGTGGGCGTTCAGCCCGTCGGCGTCGAGCACGACCGCCACCGGCGCCTCGGCGACCAGCCGCCGCGCGAAGGCGGCTGCGCCGTCGCTCCGTCCGAGCCCCGGGCCGACGACGAGGGTCCCGCCGCGCGTGCGGGCGCGCTCGATGACCTCCGGCGCCCCGGCCTCGGTGTGCGCGCCGCCGTCGTCGGGCAGCGGCGCGGTCATCGCCTCGGTCAGCTTGATCTCGAAGATGTCGTTCAGCGAGTCCGGCACGCACGCGGTGACGTACCCGGCGCCGGCGCGCATCGCGGCCAGCGAGGACAGGCAGACCGCACCGGTCAGCCCGCGCGAGCCGCCCGCGACGAGGACATGGCCGGAGGCGAACTTCGTGGAGTCCTGGCCGCGACGCGGATAGGTCTCCAGGATCCCGCGGCCGATGAGGCCCAAGCAGCTGGTCGCGGGCCCTCCCTCGGGAACGCCGATGTCGATCACGACCACCTCGCCGGCGTGCGCCTTGCCGGGCAGGATCCAGAGGCCGGGCATCGCGGCGTGGAACGTCCCGGTGACCGTCGCCCGGACCGCGTCGCCCGCGACCACGCCCGTCGCCGCATCGACGCCGCTGGGTACGTCGGCCGCGACGACCGGCGCGCCGGCGTCGTTCATCGCCCGGATCGCGCGGGCGGCCTCGGGGCGCGGCTCGCCGTGGAAGCCCGTGCCCAGCAGCGCGTCGACGAGCACCGCGGCGCCGGCCAGCGCGCCGCCGGCCAACGGCTGCGGCGGCTCGCCGGGCAGGCGCTCGGCGTTGATCCGGGCGTCACCCTTCAGCTCGGCGGGGTCGACGACCGCCAGGACGCGGACCGCCCGGCCGGCTTCGCGCAGCAGCCGTGCGGCGACGTAGCCGTCGCCGCCGTTGTTGCCTCCGCCGCAGACCACGACCACGTCGCCGCCGGGCGCGACATCGGCCACCACGCGCGCCAGCCCCGCGCCGGCGCGCTCCATCAGCTCGAGTCCCGGAGCCCCGTGCTCGGCGGCCCAGGCGTCGGTCGCGCGCAGCTGGTCGGGGGTCAGCAGCGGTTCCAGGCCGGCCGGGAGCGGCTCGCACGTCACGGGCGCACCATGGCCACCGCGCCCGCGGTGCCGCGGGAGTGCGTCAGCGACACCTCGACCTCGGCCGCCCGGCCGGCCAGCGCGCCGTGCAGGACGATCCGCGGCGCGCCGCCGTCGCTGACGACCTCGATGTCCTGCCACGACCATGCCTCGAGCTCCAGCGCCTTGGCGACCGCCTCCTTGGCGCAGAAGCGCGCCGCCAGGTGCTGGGCCGGTCGCACGCGAGCCGCGGCGTAGGCCCGCTCGCCGTCGGTGAACAGCCGCTGCGCCAGCGCGGGGCGGCGCGCGAGCGCGGTCTCGAGCCGATCGATCTCCAGGAGGTCGAGCCCGACGCCGGCCATGCCCGGTGCCTCGCTACTCGACCGTGACGGTCTTGGCGAGGTTGCGGGGCTGGTCGACGTTCAGGCCGCGCAGGCGGGCGATCTTGTAGGCCAGGACCTGCAGCGGGATCACGGCGAGCAGCGGCTGCAGCATCCAGTCCATCTTCGGGATGCGGACGACCTCGTCGGCGTGCTCGCCGATCTCGACGTTGCCCTCGGTCGCGATCGCGATGACGTGCGCGCCGCGGGCGCGCACCTCCTGCACGTTGGAGACGACCTTGTCGAGGATCGGCGAGTCGGTGGCGATGCACACGACCGGCGTGGACTCGTCCAGCAAGGCGATCGGCCCGTGCTTCATCTCGCCGGCCGCGTAGGCGTCGGTCGGGATGTAGGAGATCTCCTTGAGCTTCAGCGCGCCCTCCAGGGCGACCGGCAGGCCGACGTGGCGGCCCAAGTACAGGAAGAACTCGCTCTGGAAGTGCTTCTGCGCGACGGCGTCGAGGTCCAGGCCCTTCAGCAGCGCGTCGATCTGGTGCGGCACGCGCTTGAGCTCGGCGACCAGGCGCGTGCGCTGCTCGACGTCGAGCGTGCCGCGCAGCTCGCCCAGGCGCAGCGCGAGCAGGTAGATGACCGCGACCTGGCAGACGAACGTCTTGGTCGCCGCGACGCCGATCTCCAGGCCCGCGCGCGTGTAGAGGACGCCGTCGGCGTCGCGCGTGGCCTGCGAGCCCATGACGTTGGTGATGGCGACGACCTTCGCGCCGCGCTCGTGCGCCAGCCGCATGGCGGCCAGCGTGTCGGCGGTCTCCCCCGACTGCGTGATGCCGATGACCAGATCGCCGGGACCGACCACCGGGTTGCGGTAGCGGTACTCGGAGGCGACGTCCATCTCGACCGGGATGCGTGCCCACTCCTCGATCGCGTACCGGCCGATCAGGCCCGCGTGGTAGGAGGTGCCGCAGGCGACGACGACGATCCGGTTGACGTCGCGCAGCAACTCCTCGTCGAAGCTGGCCTCCTCGGCGAGGTCGACGCCGTCGGGGCGCACGGTGCGGTCGGCGATCGTCTCGGCGACGGCGTCGGCCTGCTCGTGGATCTCCTTGAGCATGAACGTCTCGAAGCCGCCCTTCTCGGCGGTCTCCTCGTCCCAGTCGATCTCGACCACCTCACGCTCCAGCACGGTGCCGTCGGGCAGCACGAACGTGGTGGAGTCGGGCGTGACCACGACCAGCTCGCCGTTCTCGATGAACTGCACCCGGTGGGTGTGGGCCAGGAAGGCGGGGATGGCCGAGCCCAGGAACGTCTCGCCGTCGCCGCGGCCGATGATCAGCGGGCACTCGCGGCGAGCGCCGACGAGGGTCTCGGGCTCGGTGATGGACATCGCGACGAACGCGAAGTGCCCCTGCAGCTCGTTGTACGCGGCGCGGACCGCCTCGATCAGCGAGCCCGTGGCGAGATGGTGGGAGATCAGGTGGGCGATGACCTCGGCGTCGGTCTCGCTCGTGAACTGCGCGCCCATGTCGGCGAGGCGGTGCTTGAGCGCCAGGTAGTTCTCGACGATCCCGTTGACCACCACGTGCACGCGGTTGGTCGTGTCGAAGTGCGGGTGCGCGTTGACCTCGTTGACGCGGCCGTGCGTGGCCCAGCGGGTGTGGCCGATGCCCGTCGTGCCGACGCGGGTGGCGACGGCGATGCCGCCGCCGTCCTCGGTGGCCTGCTGGGCGTCGATCGCGGCCTTGAGGTTGGCGAGGTTGCCCACGGCGCGGACCGACTCGATCTCGTCGCGGTCGATGACCGAGATCCCGGCCGAGTCATACCCGCGGTACTCGAGCTTCTGCAGGCCGGCGAGCAGGATCTCCTGCGCGGGGCGCTTGCCGACGTAGCCGACGATGCCGCACATGCGAGGCCTCCTTCTACGGGATCAGGTGTGGGGTCCGAAGTGCTGCTCCCGAGCGAGTTTGGACCACTCGCCGGAGGGATGACGAGCGTACCAAGGGCCCTCCGGGCGGCACCTGGACATCCGGCCGGGCGCCGCCCCCCGCCGGTCGTCGCGCGGACCGCCGGCGTGGAGTCGGGACGTCCGCGTCAGGCGGTCGCGGCGGTGCTGCGGACGCACGCGACCAGGCGCGCCGTGACCGCCTCGGCCTCGTCCTCGGACGGCGCCTCGACCATCACGCGCACCAGCTGCTCGGTGCCCGAGGGGCGCACCAGCACGCGGCCGCGACCCTCCAGCGCCTCGCTCTCGCGCGCGACGGCCTCGGCCAGCTCGGCGCCGGCCATGGCCGCGTCGCGGTCGCCGACCGGGACGTTGACCAGCCGCTGGGGCAGCTTCTGCATGCCCGCGCGCTGCGCCAGGTCGCCGCCGCGCAGCGCCTCGAGCGTCAGCAGCGCGCTGGCGATGCCGTCGCCGGATGGGACGAAGCCCATGTCGATGATGTGGCCCGACTGCTCGCCGCCCAGCGACCAGCTGCGGTTGCGCAGCTCCTCGAGGACGTAGCGGTCGCCGACGCTCGTGATCGCCACCTCGACGCCCGCCTCGCGCATGCCCTGGTGAAAGCCGTAGTTGGTCATGACCGTCACGGCCACGCCGCCCTGCAGGCGGCCGCGCTCGCGCAGGCTGAGCGCGACGAGCGCGATCAGCTCGTCGCCGTCGACCACGGTGCCGTGGCGGTCGGCCGCCAGGACGCGGTCGCCGTCGCCGTCGAACGCGAAGCCGAGGTCGTGGCCGCCGTCGACGACGCCCTGGGCCAGCGCGGCGATGTGCGTCGATCCGCAGCCGGCGTTGATGTTGCGCCCGTCGGGGGCGTCGGCCAGGACGGTGACGTCGGCGCCCAGGCGCCGGAAGATCTCGGGCGCGGCCCGGTAGGTCGCGCCGTTGGCGCAGTCGAGCAGGACGTTCACGCCGGTGAGGTCGAGGTCGGCGAAGCGCGTCTGCAGCTCGCGCAGGTAGTCCTCCAGCGTGCCGTGCAGCTGGCTGACACGGCCGATGGCCTGCCCGCCCGACGCGCCGGCCTGCTCGTCGAGCAGACGCTCGATCGCGGCCTCGTCGGCGTCGGAGAGCTTGAAGCCGTCCGGACCGAAGAACTTGATGCCGTTGTCGGCGAACGGGTTGTGCGAGGCCGAGATGACGGCCGCGAGGTCGAACCCGTAGCGGCCGAGCAGCAGCGGCGCGGCGGGGGTGGGCAGCACGCCGCCCAGCAGGACGTCGCCGCCGGCGGAGGCGATCCCCGCCGCCAGCGCGACCTCCAACATCTCGCCCGACTCCCGCGTGTCGCGGATGACGAGCACCCGCGGGCGCTCCGCGGGCGATTGGGTCGTGACGGCGCGACCCAGGGCGAGCGCGAGCTCCGCGGTCAGGACCTCGCCCGCGACGCCGCGCACGCCGTCGGTTCCGAAGAGCCGGCGGGCTCCCGAGACCGGCTGCGCCTCCCGTCCTCCGCGCTCCGCTTCAGGAGTGCCGAGACCGCTCTGCGCGTCGTCCACGTCAGATCAGCGCTTGCTGAACTGCGGCTTCTTACGCGCCTTCTTGAGACCGGCCTTCTTGCGCTCCTTGGCGCGAGCGTCGCGCGTCAGGAAGCCGCGGCGCTTGAGCTCGGTGCGCAGGTTGGGGTCGGCCTCCAGCAGGGCGCGGGAGATGCCGTGGCGCAGCGCGCCGGCCTGAGCCGACACACCGCCGCCGTGCATGCGGGCAACGACGTCCATGCGGTCCTCGTAGCCCACCGTCTCCAGGGGCTGACGGATCGTGCGCTGGAGCGTGGCGCGCGGGAAGAACTCGTCCATCGTGCGGCCGTTGATGATGTAGTTGCCCGTGCCCGGCTTCAGGATGACGCGCGCGATGGCGGTCTTGCGCTTGCCGGTCGCGCGGTAGCGCGCGTCGTCGGCCAGCTGGATCTGCGCGGTGATGGGCTGCTCGTCGACGACGTCGCTCTCGTCGTCGGACGTCGCGACCGGCTCGTCGCCGTCGGGATCGTCGTCCTCGGACCAGTCCCGCCCGCCCCGATCGTCGCCGTCGACGACGATGTCGACCTCGAGGTCGGCACCGGGGATCGCGGGCTTGACGCGAGGCGTGGCCGGAGCGTCGTCCTCGTCGGACTCCAGCGGCTCGTCGACCTGCTCGGCGTCGGCCTGCGGCGCGGCGGGAGCGGCCTCCTCGACGGCGGGCGCCTCCTCGGCGGCCGGGGTCTCGTCGGCGGCCGGCGACTCGTCGGCCGGAGCCGGATCCGCCGCGGCGGGCGTCTCCTGCTCCGGGGTGTCAGCGGCGGCGCCCTCGGGCGTCGTCGGCTGCTCGTCCTGCGGATCCTGCGGCGTCTGGTCGGACATGCCTAAGACTTGATCTCCAGGGGCTGAGGCTGCTGCGCGACGTGCGGATGATCCGGGCCGGCGTAGACCTTCAGCTTCGTCAACTGCTTGCGGGCGAGGCGGTTGCGGGGCAGCATGCCCTTGACCGCGAGCCGGATGACCTCTTCGGGGCGTCGCTCCAACATCTCCTCCAGCGTGCGGGACTTGAGTCCGCCCGGGTAGCCGGAGTGGCGGTAGTAGCGCTTCTCGGCGCGCTTGTTGCCGGTGACCGAGATCTTCTCCGCGTTGACGACGATGACGAAGTCACCGGTGTCGACGTGAGGGGTGTACTCGGGCTTGCGCTTGCCGCGCAGGGCATCGGCGAGTTGCGTGGCGAGCCGACCGAGGGTCTGCCCGTTGGCATCGACGACGAGCCAGTTGCGCTCAGCGGTGGTGGAGTTGGCGACGTAGGTCTTCACGGCGTAAGGAAGCTGTGCGTCAGGGCGCACGGCGACGGACGATGATAGGGAATCGGGCCGGGACGCGGCATCCCGAGGGATGGTCCCGGACCAGAATGGGCCGTCGAGCGACCCCGTCCAGACGGCGGAGTGTAGGGCACTCGGCACGCAGGACGGTCCGCGACCCGACCGGTCGCCCTACGACGTCCGTCCATGCGCTGGACTTGGGTTCGATAGCGGCCGACGTAACGGGTGTGTCGGTCCCTCCACCCTCCCACAGCCTCTCCCCTGCGGTTCCTCACGAAGAGCCGCCCGTCTCCGACATCCCGGGGCTGATGTCCCCGCTGTCGCGGGGGCGCTCCACCCGGCTCATCGGCCAGGTGGTCGTCGAGCTGGGCTTCGCCAAGGAGGAGGCGGTCGAGCGCGCGGTGATGCACGCGCGCGAGTCCGGCCGCCTGACCGGCCGCGTGCTGATCGAGGACGGCGTCCTGACGCCGCAGCAGCTGGCGCGTGTGCTGGCCGAGCGCTTCGGCATCGAGCGCATCGACCTCACGGTCTTCCGGATCGACACCGAGCTCGCCCGTCTCGTGGACCCGGGATTCGTGCGCCGCTACGACGCGATCCCTGTCGGCCAGGACGACGAGGGCCAGCTCCTGCTGGCGATGGCCGACCCGGCCAACATGCTGGCGATCGACGACGTGACGATGATCACGGGCATGGCGGTGCGCCCGGTCGTCGCCGCCTACGACGACATCCACCGCCTGAGCCTCAAGCTCGGCAACGACTTCCCCGACCTCGGCGCCGACGACCCCGACGAGGGTGGCGGCGGGGTCGACCTGTCGGTTCCCGACTCCGACGTCACCGACCTCGGCGCCGACGACCAGGCGCCGATCATCAAGCTGGTCAACTCGGTGCTCAAGCGCGCGATCCGCCGCGGGGCCTCCGACATCCACTTCGACCCGTCCTCGGAGGACATGCACGTGATCTTCCGCGTGGACGGCATGCTCGACGGGGCGGTGACCATCCCGCGCCGCATGTCGGTCGGCGTCGTCTCGCGCATGAAGGTCATGGCCAACCTCGACATCGCCGAGCGCCGCACGCCGCAGGACGGCCGCGTGTCGCTGCTCATCGACGGCCACGAGATCGACCTGCGCGTCGTCACGCTGCCGACGGTCTACGGCGAGGCGATCGTCGCCCGCATCCTGGACTCCTCGTCGGCACCGGTCGGCCTCGAGCAGATCGGCATGCTGGAGGAGGACCGCAAGGTCGTCGAGGGCGCCATGGCGCGCCCCTACGGCGGCGTGCTCGTCACGGGCCCCACCGGCTCGGGCAAGTCCACCACGCTCTACTCGTGCCTGGCGCACGTCAACAACGGCACGCGCACGATCGTCACCGTCGAGGACCCGGTCGAGTACCGGATGGACGGCGTCAAGCAGATGGCGATCAACGCCAAGGCCAAGATGACCTTCGCCGGCGGCCTGCGGGCGATCATGCGCGCCGACCCGGACATCATCATGGTCGGCGAGATCCGCGACGGCGAGACGGCGCACATCGCCGTCGAGGCCGCGCTGACCGGCCACCTGGTGCTCTCCACGCTGCACACGCGCGATGCGCCGAACGCCGTCTCGCGCCTGCTGGACATGGGCGTCGAGCCGTTCCTGCTGTCGTCGGCCGTCGACTGCGTGGTCGCCCAGCGGCTGGCCCGCAAGCTCTGCGAGTCGTGCAAGAAGCCTGCGCGTGTCGAGGCGCAGGTCATGCGCGACAACGGCTTCGAGGTCGAGGCCGACGTCGAGGTCCACCAGCCCGGCGGCTGCGACCGCTGCAACGGGACCGGCTACCGCGGGCGGCTGGGCATCTTCGAGATCCTGCAGATGAACGAGGAGATCCGCGCGCTGATCCTGCGCCGCGCCTCCGCCGACGAGATCGCCGCCGTGGCCGTCGGGAAGGGCATGGTCCGCCTCCGCGAGGACGGCCTGCGCAAGATCCGCCTCGGCCTCACGTCACCGGAGGAAGTGCTCCGCGTGACCGCGGCGAGCTAGCGTCGCGGCGGCGCCGCACCGCCGTCGGGTCACTTCAGGCGGTTGGCGATCCAGGTCGTGGAGTCCTTGGCCGCCGCGGTGACGATGCCGCCGTGGTCGACCCCGGGCACCTTGGTGTAGGTGAGCTTGGTGCCGGCGGCCTCGAGCTCGGTGCTCAGCGTGTCGGTGAAGACGGGGAAGACCGTCGTGTCGGCGGTCCCCTGCTCGATCAGCAGCGGCGTGCGGATCTTCAGGTGCGACGGGTCCTGGGCGTCGAGCAGCTTGGCAACGGGGCCGAAGTCGATCCCGGCGCGGAAGATCGCCTTCGGCGGCAGGCCGCCGAACGACGTCGCCGCGGAGAGCTCGGGCAGGCACTGCGTCAGCGTCTGCGGGTAGAGCGCCTGGGCCTGGTCGGAGAGCAGCCCGGTGGTGTCCAGTGACGGGAACGCGGTGGCGATGCCGCGGGCGATCGTCGCCACCAGTCCGCTGAGGCCGCCGCCCGGCGCCGTGAGCGCGGTCGTCAGCGGGATCTGCTCGTCGAGGTGTGAGGCGGGCGCGAAGGCGACCGTGCCGCGGATCGTCAGCTCCGGCGTCCACCGCTGGGCGAGGCTCGCGGCGAAGAGCGCGGCGTGCCCGCCCTGCGAGTGGCCGGAGAGGATGACCTCCTTCAGCGCGATCCGCGGGTCGAGCTGGTGGGCGGCGCGCACCATGTCCAGCGTGCTGCGTCCTTCCGAGCTGCCGATCAGGTACGGGTGCACGCCCGGCGTGCCGAGCCCCTCGTAGTCGCTGCGGACGACGGCGTAGCCGGCCTTCAGCCACCGGGTCAGCAGCGGGAAGACGTAGGCGTTGTACGGGTGCACCGGCGTGCCGGCGACGTCGCGCGACGGCGCGCACGCGTCGGCGATGCCCGTGGTGCCGTGGGCGTAGCTGATCACGGGCCAGCCGCCCTTGGGCGCGTGCCCCTTCGGGATCGAGACGACGCCGGAGACCGCGGTCGCCGCGCCATCGACGCCCGTCGACCGGTAGAGCACCACCTTGGTCGATGCCGCCCCCGGGACGACCGGCGCACCCGTGAGCGTGCGCGCCCAGACCAGGTCGCCATGCACCTTGCCCGGCAGCGGCTTGGGCGGCGTGTAGAACGCCGCGCCGCTCGGACCCGTGCGGACCTTGTTGGTGGTCTTGGTCGCTGCGGCGGCGGGGCCGGCGGCGACGAGCGCCAGCACAGCAGCGACGAACAGCGCGCGGGACGACGCGCAGGAGCGGGACATCGGGCGACATTACACCGGGGCGTAGTCGGTCGTGGCAGTGCTGGCGTGACTGGCTGGGCGGCGAGGCGGCAGCGCACCGGCGGCGTCGACGCCGCGGTGGGCCCATCGGCGGTCGGTGGACATCCGTCAACAGGCCCACGGACGTGCCCGCAGGCCCCGGCGAGCGGGGTGGGCCTGTCGGCGGACCGCCAGCGTCCGCAGCCAGGCCCACCCGACTACGACAAGCGCCCGACACGCCGTAGGCCCGAATACCGCGGCACTGAAACGCTGAACGGGCCCACCCCGGGCCTGGGCGAGCGTCGGCCGAGACGCGTGGACGTAGCGGGGGTGCGTGATGTCGTCACTCGCGCGGAGCGGCTAAGCGCGGGATCGATGCACAGCAGTCCGCGCAACCCGCGCAGCGATACCAACGACGAGCGGCCGCTGCGCCATAGCGCGAACGCGAAGCGGAGACGCGATGACGAGCGTCACGCGACCCCGCCGACCAGCCACGCCCGCCAGCGCTATTCCCACTCGATCGTTCCCGGGGGCTTGGACGTGATGTCCAAGACCACCCGGTTCACTTCGCGCAGCTCGTTGATCATCCGCGACGCGATCTGCTCGAGCAGGTCGTAGGGCAGGCGTGCCCAGTCGGCGGTCATCGCGTCGTCGGACGTGACCGCGCGGATGACGACGACGTAGCCGTAGGTGCGCTCGTCGCCCTGCACGCCGACCGTGCGGACGTCGGGCAGCACGCAGAAGGACTGCCACAGCTCGCGGTACAGCCCGGCGTTGCGGATCTCGTCCTGGAGGATGTAGTCGGCGTCGCGCAGGACGTCGAGGCGCTCCTTGGTGGCCTCGCCACCGACGATCCGGATCGCCAGGCCAGGACCCGGGAACGGCTGGCGCCACACGAGGCGCTCGGGCAGGCCGAGCTCGGCGCCGACGGCGCGGACCTCGTCCTTGAACAGCGCCCGCAGCGGCTCGACGAGCTCGAACTCGAGGTCCTCCGGCAGGCCGCCGACGTTGTGATGGGACTTGATCGTGGCCGCGCCGGTGCCGCCGCCGGACTCGATGACGTCGGAGTACAGCGTGCCCTGCACGAGGTA
>DASYLT010000105.1:0-9271 GCA_036009425.1 Baekduia sp.
CCTGCGTCTCCAGCAGCCAGCCGGTGTGCGCGTGCCACAGGCCGCTGAGGCCGCTGCCGTGGCCGACGTGCGGGCTGTGCGGATCGCCCTCGACGTCGGTGTGCGCGTGATGCTTGCGGTGGTCGGCGACCCAGTCCATGACCGAGCCCTGGACCGACAGCGAGCCCATGACGGCGAAGCTCTGCTCCAGCCACGGCGCGGTGCGGAACGAGCGGTGGGTCAGCAGCCGGTGGAAGCCCACGGTCACTCCCAGCGCGGTCGCGAAGTACATGACGGCGAAGATGCCGAGGTCGATCCAGTCGACCCACTGGTTCCACAGCAGGAGGATGGCGGCAAGGACGCCGGCGAAGGGCACGACGACGCCGGCGAGGTTGGCGAGGCGTTCTGGGCGGCTCATGGCTTTGCACTCTGGCGCCAACGGCCCGCGGCTTCTTGTGCGGTGCGCCGGGTGCGACACGGCGCCAATTGTGCCCAAGCTACAAACCCGAGAGGCGGTCGGCGCGGCGACCGGCCCGCCAGGGCCGGGTCCGCAGCGCGAAACTCCCCACCTGGCCCGCACGCGCGCCTGCACACGCCGCACCGCGAGCCGCGGCACGGTAAACAGAGGGCGTGCCCCGCCGTCGACGCCGCCGTTCGATGTTCGCCTCGTCGCCGCCGCGGCGCAGCGCGGGGGTGCCGTGGCTGGAGCCCGGCCATCGCCAGCGTCACCGTCCCGGCGGGCGACGCGTCGTCGGAGGCGGCGGTGGCGGGGGTGGCGGCGGCGGGCGGCGCCGTCGCAGCCCGGCCGCGTACCTCGTTCCGCTCCTCCTGCTGGCGATCGTCGGCGGCGGGATCGCCTACGTGGTCCGCCACAACCAGAAGATCGACCGCCAGCGCGCCGACGCGGCGCGCTTCGCCAAGGCCTGGGCCGCGCGCGACACGACGGCGATGTACGACGCCCTGGATGCCGCCAGCCAGAAGGCCTACCCCCGCACCCGCTTCGCCCAGCTCGTGCGCCGCGCCGACACCGCCGCGACCGTCACCACCAAGCGCCTGGGCAAGGCGTCAGACCCCAGCGGCGGTGCGGTCCGCCTCCCGGTCGCCGCCAGCACGCGCCTCTTCGGCACGCTGCGCGGCACGTTCCGGCTGCCGGTCGCCGACGGCGGCGGCGTCACCTGGACCCCCGCGCTGCGCCTCCCCGGCCTGCGCAAGGGCGAGGCGCCGACGCGCAAGACGCTCCAGTCGGCACGCCGCGCCACCGTGCTGTCCAGCGACGGCCACGCGCTCGTAGACGACCCGGTGCTCAACATCTTCGCCGCCGGCCTGCGCAAGCGCTACGCCGCGCGCCTGGCCGGCACGCCCGGCGCGCAGCTGCGCTTCGGCGGGCGCACGATCGCGAAGGTCCCGGCCCATGCGGGCAAGTCGGTGCACTCGACGATGCGTCCCGGTCTGCAGCAGGTGGCGACCCGGGCGCTGGGCAGCAAGCTCGGCGGCGTGGCGGTCGTCCGCCCGCGCGACGGCTCCGTCCTGGCCCTGGCCGGCATCGCCGTCTCGGCCCCGCAGCCCCCGGGCTCGACGTTCAAGATCATCACGCTCTCGGCCGCGCTGGCTGCCGGCAAGGCGTCGCCGTCGTCGTCCTATCCCGTGCGCACCTCGGCCACGCTCTCGGGCGTCAAGCTCTCCAACGCCAGCAACGAGTCCTGCGGCGGCAGCCTGGCCAAGTCGTTCGCCGACTCCTGCAACTCGGTCTTCGCGCCGCTCGGCGCCTCCGTCGGCGCCAAGCGCCTCGTCGCGCGCGCCGAGGCGTTCGGCTTCAACGAGACGCCGCGCGTCCCGGTGGCCAAGCCGAACACGATCCCCACGGCCTCGGAGCTCCCCGACGACATCGCCGTCGGCTCGGCGGCCATCGGCCAGAACAAGGATCTCGCCACGCCGCTGGGCATGGCGAGCGTCGCCGCCACGATCGGCGCCAAGGGCATGCGCGCCAAGCCGCGCGCGATCTCCGACGACCCGGTCGTCCGCAAGCGCGCCGTCAGCGCGCGCGTCGCCGCGCAGGTGCGCGACATGATGCTCGGCGTCGTCAACGGCGGCACGGGCACGGCCGCAGCGATCCCCGGCGTCCAGGTCGCCGGCAAGACCGGCACGGCCGAGCTGCGCTTCACCGGCGGCGGCGCCTCGGATCCCAAGAACACCGACGCGTGGTTCGTGGCCTTCGCGCCCGCAGCGAACCCGAAGATCGCCGTCGGCGTGATGCTGGTCGGGGCCGGAGCCGGCGGCACGGCCGCCGCACCGATCGCGCGCCAGGTGCTGGCCGCCGGGCTCTCCTGACGCCGACGTCAGGGTCGCCTGGCAGGATGTACGCGGGGGTACCGGATTCGCCGGGACCGCCGTACAACTGGAGGAGAGCAATGTCCCACGGTCCACGGCGCGCCCGGCGCGCGCTGCTGACGACGCTGGCCGGCGCGGCCTGCGCCGTCGCGTTCGCCGGCGTGCCCAGTCCGGCCTCGGCGAGCACCACCTGGCTCTGCAAGCCGGGCCTGGCGAACAACCCGTGCACGCCCGGCCTCGGGACCACGGTGATCTCGCCGACCGGCGAGACCCAGGGCACGCTCACGCCCAAGAAGACCAAGAACCCCAAGATCGACTGCTTCTACGTCTACCCCACCGTCAGCGACCAGAAGACGATCCAGGCGACCAGGCGCATCGATCCCGAGCAGCGCTCGATCGCGCTCTATCAGGCCGCGCGCTACTCCAGCGAGTGCCGGATCTACGCGCCGATGTACCGACAGATCACGCTCGCCGGCCTGCTCAAGCCCGACGCCGTCACCGCCAAGATGCGCTCCACGTCCTACGCCGACGTGCGCGACGCCTTCCGGGACTACCTCAAGCACGACAACAAGGGTCGTGGCATCGTGTTCGTCGGCCACTCGCAGGGCACGTTCGTCCTGCGCCAGCTGATCGCCAAGGAGGTCGACGCCAAGCCCGCCGTCCGCAAGCGCATGGTCTCGGCGCTGCTGCTCGGCGGCAACGTCCTGGTCAAGAAGGGCAAGACCGTCGGCGGCGACTTCCAGCACATCAAGGCGTGCACTTCGGCCACGCAGCTCGGCTGCGTCGTCGCGTTCTCCACGTTCAACGCCACGGCGCCGGCCAACGCGGTGTTCGGCCAGGCCGGGGCCGGCCGCTCGTTGGTCCCCAACCAGAACACGAAGGGCACCGAGGTGCTCTGCACCAACCCGGCCGCGCTCGGCGGCGGCTCGGCGCCGCTCACGTCGCTGTACCCGAGCACGCCGTTCGCGCCCGGCACGATCATCGGCGCGCTGACGACCCAGGTGGGCCTGCCGACGCCGACGATCGCCACGCCGTGGATCGAGGCCCAGGCGTTCAGCGGAGCCTGCTCGACCGACGGCGGCATCCACGTGCTGAAGATCACCGGCGTCCCTGGCGCTCCGACGCTCAAGGCGCTGCCCGACGCCACGTGGGGCCTGCACCTCGTCGACGCGAACATCGCGCTCGGCGATCTCGTGACGCTCGTCCACGGCCAGGCCGCGCGGTACACCTCGCACTAGCGCCGAGGCCTCGATCCCCCGCCGCCCGCGCGCAGGTCAGCGCGGGCGGCGCTCGGGGCCGAGCGCGATCGGCTCCGCGATCGTCGGGCGCAGCCGCAGGAAGGCGATGGTCCCCAGCAGCGTCGGGATCCACAGCACGATCGCGTGGTAGACGATCACCGCCGCGGCCGCCGACGCCGGATCGGCGCCGTAGAGCACGAGCGCCGCGGTCAGGCCGCCGTCCAGCGCCCCGATCCCGCCGGGGACCGGCACGACGTTGCCGAGGTAGCCGATGAGGAACGCGAGCGTGAGCGCGCCGACGGGCGGCGCTTCGCCGAAGGCCCGGAAGCAGACCCACAGCATCGCGATGTCGCACCACAGGTAGGCCACCGCGCCGAGCAGGCGCCACGTCGGGTGGCGGATCTCCTCCTTGGCCTCCTGCACCACCGCGGCGGTCGTGCGCAGCCAGCGCACGGCGCGCCCGCCGTCCTCGACCAGCGCGAAGCGCGCGGCCAGAGACGGGACGAACCAGAACAGCACCACCCCGCCGGTGGCGATCGCGCCCGGGATCAGCCCGAGCGTGACGTGGTGCGGCGCGTGCAGCACGCCGACGCCGACCAGCAGGCCGGTCAGGCCGAGCGTGGCGGCGTTGACGCCGCTGGTGATCAGGAACAGGACCGCCGAGCGCTCCACGAAGCGCCGGAGCGAACCGCCCTTGGCCTTGGCCACCCACGCGCCGACCGCGATCCCGCCGGCGCCGCCGATCGGCAGCACCGCGCCGAAGGCCATCTCCGACAGCGCGACGCGGATGGCCAGGATCGCCGGGATCCGGTAGAAGACCTGGCGGAACGCGAGCACGTACCCGACGCACGAGAGCACCTCGAGCACGATGGCCAGCGCGATCCAGCTGGGCTGCACCTCGCGCAGCCGGTCGGCGACGTCGCGCAGGCCAGGAACGGCGAAGAGCAACCCGCCGACCAGGATCACCAGGACGATCAGCGAGACGATGCCGTTGCGCAGCCGCTTCGCCTCGTCCTGCTCGACGTCGGCCCGGAGCGCATCGAAGCCGGGGTCGTCGTGCGGGTCATGCGGCTCGGTCGCCGGCGGAGACGAGGTCACGGCACAGACCTACCCAACCGGGCAGCCGATGGGCAGGGCATGCACCGGGAACCGGCGCATCGTTCGGGGCGATCGGGGGAAGGACGGATGCATGTGGTCCACGCGCGGCACGGTCCTGCTCATCTCGGTCGCCGCCGCGCTGGCGGGTGGGCCGCCCGCCGCGGCCCTGGCGGACCCGCCGCCGGTCAGCGTACGCAGCCTGCACTTCGACACGGTGGTCGGCCCGGCCGGCGACACGCACTGCGACATCGTCGGCGACCTCTACACGCCGGCCACGGCGACCGCCGCCAGCCCCGCCCCGGCGATCCTCACCACCAACGGCTTCGGCGGGTCCAAGGACGATCAGCAGGCGATGGCCACCGCGATGGCGCAGCGCGGCTACGTCGTGCTCTCCTACTCGGGCCTCGGCTTCGGAGGCTCAGGCTGCCGGATCGAGCTCGACGATCCCGACTGGGACGGCAAGGCGGGGTCGCAGCTCATCTCGTTCCTGGGCGGGACGAAGGCCGCCAAGGACGGGACGGTGCTCGATGACGTGCGCCTCGACGCGCCGGGCGACCCGCGCGTCGGCATGATCGGCGGTTCCTACGGCGGCCAGATCCAGTACGCGGTCGCCGGCCAGGACCCGCGCGTCGACACCATCGTCCCGATCATCACGTGGAACGACTTGGCCTACTCCTTGACGCCCAACAACACCGACTTGTCGTCCGGCGTCACCGCGAGCACGCCGGGCGTGGCCAAGTACCAGTGGGCGTCGCTCTTCACCGCCGTGGGGATCACCGACGGCATCAGCAACATCCAGTCCGACCCGAGCCGCGACGTCACCACGTGCCCCAACTTCGACGCGCGCGTCTGCCCCGCCGTCGTGGAGGCCGGGATCACGGGCGCGCCCTCGCCGACCACGCTGGAGCTGCTGCGCCACGCCTCGGTGTCCTCCTACGTCAAGGACATCAAGATCCCGACGCTCCTGCTGCAGGGCCAGGCCGACACGCTGTTCAACCTCAACGAGGCGATCGCCACCTACGGCGCGCTGCGCGCCCAGGGCACCCCGGTCAAGATGGTCTGGCAGTCCTGGGGACACTCCCGCAGCACGCCCGCGCCGGGCGAGCTGGGCGACGGCCCCGGCGGCTACTCGCCGGTCGACGCGAGCGGCAACCTGACCGCTGAGGGCCGCGTGGTGCAGGAGTGGTTCGACCACTACCTCGACGACGCGGCGGCCGCCCCGGCGCTCGACTTCACCTACTTCCGCGACTGGGTGTCCTACAGCGGCGACGCGACCCCGGCGTTCGGGCGCGCCGACGCCTACCCCGCAGGCACCGACCGGCGGATGCTGCTCTCGGGCGCCGACGCGCTGGTCGCCGGCGACGCCACGCCGGCCCGCGGGAGCGCGAGCTTCGTCACCCCGCCCGCCGGCGCGCCGACGTCGGTCACCGAGATCAGCGCGCTCAGCCAGGACGTGCCGCTCTTCGACGTCCCCGGCACGTTCGCGCAGTACACGAGCGCGCCGCTGAGCCAGGACACCGACGTCGTCGGCCCGCCGCAGGCGCGGCTGCGCCTGCGCGTCCCGGCCGCGGCGCCCAGCCCGGTGGGCGGCGCCGTCCCCGCCGCGCTCCCGGCGCTCTTCCTCAAGGTCCAGGACGTGGCGCCCGACGGCACCGTCACGCAGCCCGGCCGCCTGGTCGCGCCGATCCGCCCCGCAAGCCCGAACAAGCCGGTCGACGTCACGCTGCCCGCGATCGTCCACCGCTTCGCGGCCGGGCACCGCGTGCGCCTCGTCGTCGCCGGCAGCGATGCCGCCTACCGCGGCAGCCCGCTGCCGACCGCGGTGACGGTCGTCGCCGGCGGCACCGACCCCAGCGCGCTGACGCTGCCGGTCGTGGCTGCCGGCTGAGCCGCGCGCCGCGCGCCGCGCCGATGCTCCGCGCGGCGGTGTGACGGCACGCTGACCAGAGCCCCGCGTCGAGGTTTGTGGAGAAGCGCTTCTCGGCTACGGCGGCGAGCGTGAACGTCCTCGGCATCAACGCCGTCTTCCACGATCCCGCCGCGGCGATCGTGGTCGACGGCGTGACCGTCGCGGCCGCCGAGGAGGAGCGCTTCAGCCGGCGCAAGCACGGCAAGACGCCCGTCCCGTTCTCGACCTGGGAGCTGCCCGAGCAGGCCATCGCGTTCTGCCTGCAGGAGGCCGCGTTGGCGCCGAGCGACGTCGACGTCATCGCCTACTCCTACGACCCGGAGCTGGGCCGCCCCGTCGACGGCGCCGACCTGCCGGCCGACGAGTGGGAGGGACTGCGCACCCTCTTCGTGCAGCGTGCGCCGCGGTTCCTGCAGACCCTCGGCTTCGACCCGGCGCGCGTGCGCTTCGTCGCCCACCACGTCGCGCACGCGGCCTCCGCGCACCTCGCGTCGCCGTACGCGACCTCGGCGGTGCTGGTCGCCGACGGACGCGGCGAGCGGGCCTCCTCGCTCCTGGGTCGCTACGACGCAGACGGCGCGCTGGAGACGTTGCACGTCCAGGAGCTGCCGCACTCGCTCGGCCTGCTCTACGAGGAGCTGACCGCCCACCTCGGCTTCCGCCGCTCGTCGGACGAGTACAAGGTGATGGCCATGGCGTCCTACGGGCGCCCCGACCACCTGCAGCGGCTGGGCGAGCTCGTCCACGCCACCGGCGACGGCGGCTTTCGCACCGAACCGGTGGACTGGGAGGCGCTGGCGCCCGCGCTCGCGCAGGGCGGCGACGGCTGGGGCCCCGAGCACGCCGCGCTGGCCGCGTCGGTCCAGCGCCTGGTCGAGGACGTCCTCCTCGACCTCGCGGGCTGGCTGCACGAGCAGACCGGCGAGACGCGGCTCACGCTGGCGGGCGGCGTCGCGCTGAACTGCGTGGCCAACGCGCGGCTCCTGCGCGAGGGCCCGTTCGACGAGATCTGGGTGCAGCCCGCGGCCGGCGACTCCGGCACCGCGCTGGGCGCCGCGCTGCAGGTGGCCGCCGACGCCCGCGACCCCGTACGCCCGATGGCGACCGCGGCGCTCGGCCGCAGCTGGGACGACGATGAGCTGGCCGCCTGGCTCGATCGCGCGGGCGTCGACTACGAGCGCCCCGACGACGTCGCCGTCGAGGTCGCCGAGGCGCTGGCGGCCGACGGGATCGTCGCCTGGTTTGAGGGTCGCAGCGAGTTCGGCCCCCGCGCACTGGGCCACCGCAGCCTGCTCGCCGACCCGCGACGGGCCGCGAACCTCGAGCGCCTCAACGACGTCAAGGGCCGCGAGCAGTTCCGCCCGGTCGCGCCGATGGTCCTCGAGGCGCACGCGCAGGAGCTGTTCAGCGGCCGCCATCCGTCGCCGCACATGCTGTTCGTCCATGACGTGAGCCCCGAGTGGCGCGACCGCATCCCGGCCGTCGTCCACGTCGACGGCACCGCCCGCGTGCAGACTGTCGACGCCGGCGACGAGCCGCTGGTCGCCCGCATGTTGGAGGCCTTCCACGCGCTCACCGGCGTGCCGGTGGTCGTCAACACCTCGTTGAACACCGTGGGGCGGCCGATGGTCGACGACCCGCGCGACGCGCTGGAGTGCTTCGGCTCGGCGCCGGTCGACCTGCTGGCGATCGGCCCGTTCGTGATCCGGCGCGACCGGGCGCTGCGCGGCGATCGCGCGCTGGAGCAGGTCGCGTGAGCGTCGCGCCGCGCTACGACGTCGTGGTCCCCACCTCGGGGCGGGCCTCGCTCGACGTGCTGCTCGCCGCGCTCGGCGCCGCCGACGGGCCGCTGCCCGAGCGCGTGGTGCTGGTCGACGACCGCCCCGGCGCCGGACGGCGCGCCGGCACGGCGATGCACGCCGCGGCGCCCGCGCCACTGTCTCCGCGCGTCCCCGCCGTGCTGACCGGCCGCACCTTCGTGGTGTGCAGCGGCAGCCGCGGCCCCGCCGCGGCGCGCAACCTCGGCTGGCGGGCGACGACCGCGCCATGGGTCGCGTTCCTCGACGACGACGTCATCCCGCCGCCCGGCTGGCGCGCCGAGCTGGCCGCCGACCTCACCGGCCTCGGCTCGCGCGTGGCGGGCAGCCAGGGGCGCATCCGGGTGCCGATGGCGCGCGGCACGGCGCCGACCGACTGGCAGCGCAACGTCTCCGGCCTGGAGCACGCCCGCTGGGCGACCGCCGACCTCGCGTTCCGCCGTGCGGCGCTGGAGGCCGTCGGCGGCTTCGACGAGCGGTTCCCGCGCGCCTACCGCGAGGACTCGGACCTCGGGCTGCGGCTGGCCGCGCGCGGGCTGCCGATCGTCGTCGGCGGGCGCCGCGTGCTGCATCCGGTCTCCCCCGCCGACCGCTGGGTGTCGGTGCGCAAGCAGGCCGGCAACGCCGACGACGCGCTCATGCGCGCCCTGCACGGCCCGTCGTGGAGGGAGGCGGCCGGCGCCCCGGCCGGGCGGTTCGCCCGGCACGCCGCGACGACGGCGGCGGGCATCGTCGCCGCCGGCGCCGCCGTCGCGGGCCGCCGGCGCGTCGCCGCGCTGGCGGGCGCCGCCTGGGTGGCGGGCACGGCCGAGCTCGCGTGGGCGCGCGTCGCGCCCGGCCCGCGGACGCCACGCGAGCTGACGACGATGGCGCTGACCAGCGCGGTCCTGCCGGCCGCGGCC
>DASYLT010000106.1:0-22336 GCA_036009425.1 Baekduia sp.
CTGCCCAACCGGGCGCTGTTCGTCGAGCGCGTGCGCCACGCGATCGCCCGCGGTCGCCGCGAGCAGCGGGGCCTGGGCATCGTGTTCATGGACCTCGACGACTTCAAGATCATCAACGACAGCCTCGGCCACGCCGCCGGCGACGAGGCGCTCGTCCAGGTCGCCCAGCGCCTGGCGCTGTCGATCCGCGCCAGCGACACCGCCGCCCGCTTCGGCGGCGACGAGTTCGCCGTGCTGCTGGAGGACATCGAGGGCGTGCAGGAGGCGGCCGACGCTGCCGAGCGCATCATCGAGGCGGTCGGCGCGCCGCTGACCGCTGCGCACAAGGAGCTCGTGCTGCGCTGCAGCCTCGGGATCGCGATCGCCGCCGACGACGGCACCGCCGACGCCGACGAGCTGATCCGCGATGCCGACGCGGCGATGTACATCGCCAAGCGCGACGGCAAGGGCGGCTACCGGATGTTCGAGCCCGAGATGCACGAGGGCGTGCTCGCCCGGCTCGAGCTGCGGACCGATCTCCAGCGCGCGCTGGCCACCGACCAGCTCGAGCTCTTCTACCAGCCGGTCATCCGGCTCAACGACGGGTCGATCAGCGGCGTCGAGGCGCTCCTGCGCTGGAATCACCCCGAGCGCGGCATGATCAACCCCGACCAGTTCATCCCGCTGGCCGAGGAGACCGGGCTCATCGTGCCGATCGGCCGCTGGGTCCTGCGGGAGGGCTGCCGCGAGGGCCGCCGCCTGATGGAGAGCCTGCCCACCGACCGGCCGGTCTCGCTGGCGATCAACCTGTCGCTCAAGCAGCTGCAGCACTCCGACATCGTCGCCGACGTCCGCGACGCGCTGGAGGAGTCCGGGCTGCCCCCGGCGCAGCTGACGCTGGAGATCACCGAGAGCGTCCTGATGGCCGACACCGACCTCGCGGTCCAGCGCCTGGCCGAGCTCAAGGCGCTGGGCATCAAGCTCGCGCTCGACGACTTCGGCACCGGCTACTCGTCGCTGAGCTACCTCAGCAAGTTCCCCGTCGACGTCCTGAAGATGGACCGCTCGTTCCTGCGCGAGGGCGCCTCGCCGCAGACGACCGACCTCGCCAACGCGGTGGTCGCGCTCGGCAGCACGCTGAGCCTCGAGGTCGTCGCGGAGGGCATCGAGCTGCCCGAGCAGTGGCACACCCTGCGCGACCTCGGCTGCGAGCTGGGCCAGGGCTTCTACTTCGCCCGGCCGATGAACGCCGAGTCCGCTCGCGCGTTCCTCGCCGACGGCATGGGCGGCGACGTCGCCGGCCTGCCGCTGCGCGAAGATGCAGCATAGTTACGAGAGCCTGGACCACACCGGGGGCGTGAGCCGCTCGGGGATCCTCGCACCGCTGGCCGACCGGGACTTCCGGCTGCTGTGGGCCGGCGCGTGCGCCTCGCTGCTGGGCGACGGCGCGTTCCTGGTGGCCTTGGCCTGGCAGGTGTACGCCATGTCAGGCTCGGTGACCGGCATGTCGCTGGTCGGCATCGCGATGACCGTGCCGACGATCTGCTTCCTGCTGATCGGCGGCGTGGCGAGCGACCGCTTCGAGCGGCGCTGGATCCTGGTCGGCGCCGACCTGCTGCGGGCGTGCGCGCTCGCGCTGCTGGCCGGGCTCACGATCGGCGGGCAGCTCGAGCTGTGGCACGTCGTGGTGCTGGCGGCGTTCTACGGCACCGGCTCCGCCTTCCACGCGCCGGCCTTCGACGCGCTCGTCCCGGAGCTTCTCGCGGGCGAGCGCCTGGCGCAGGCCAACGCGCTGGACCAGTTGATGCGCCCGCTGGCGCTGCGGCTCGGCGGGCCGGCGCTGGGCGGCGTCGCCGTCGGCGTCGGCGGCGCGGGCGCGGTGTTCCTGCTCGACTGCGCCTCGTTCATGGCGGCGGCCGGCACCGTCCTGCTCATGCGCCCAGCCGACGGCACCCGGGTGATCGAAGCCGGCGGCGGCTCGCTGCTGAGCGACCTGCGCACGGGCTGGCGCTTCGTCCGCGGCCACGCCTGGCTGTGGGCGACGTTCGCCAGCGCGGCCGTGGCGTACCTGCTCTTCATGGGCCCGGTCGAGGTGCTGCTGCCCTACATCGTCAAGGAGAGCCTCGGCGGCTCGGCCTTCGACCTCGGGCTCGTCTTCGCCGCCGGCGGCCTGGCGTCGATGCTCTGCGCGGTGCTGCTGGGGCGCTTCGGCCTTCCGCGCCGCGGCATCACCTTCATGTTGATCGCGTGGACGCTGGCGACCCTGGCGGTCGCCGGCTACGGCGCGGCCAACGCGATCTGGCAGCTCATGGTCGCCAGCGCCGTGTTCAACGGGCTGGAGACCGCGGGCACGATCATCTGGGCCACGACCAAGCAGCAGCACGTGCCCAGCGCGCTGCTCGGCCGCGTCTCGAGCTTGGACTGGCTGATCTCGGTCGGACTGCTGCCGCTCTCGTTCGCGCTCACCGGGCCGGTGAGCGCCGCCGTCGGCGCCCAGGCGACGCTGATCGGGGCGGGCGTGCTCGGCGCGATCGTGACGCTGGGAGCCCTCTGGGTGCCGGGCATGCGGGTGCTCGACGAGCGCCGCGACGACGAGGCAACCGGGGCGGCGCGCACGCCCGCCCCGGCCGCCGCGCTCTAGCTCTCCCGCCCGACCCAGAGCAGCATGCGCCGCCGCGAGCCGGGCCCGCCGTTGGGTGCGGGCGCCGTCGCGAGCACAACCTGCCCGGTGCCGGTCGCCTCGTCCATCGCCGACATGGCGCTGGTCGCCGCGCACGAGCCGAGCACCCGGTACGCCTCGAACTTCTGGTCGGTGAACAGCTGGTCCAGCGTCGAGTGATGCGGGAACTGCGGGTCCTCGTTGCGGAACGCCGTGACGTCCCACGGCAGCTCCGGCGTCATGACGGTGGGGGAGTAGACGATCGTGCCGGTCACCGCGGGCGTCGACCACGTGTAGCGCAGCGTGCCGGTCGCGCAGGCGGCCTTCGCGACGCCGTCGGTCTCGTCGAGCGCCTCCAGCTGCCCCTCGGGGAACTCGATCTCGACCCCGAGCTCGCTGCGGGCCAGCGCGATGGCGTCGCCGAGCTGGCCCTTCGGCTTGCCGCCGCTGGCGTCGAAGCAGTAGACCTGCGTGCAGCCGCGGCGCAGCAGCTCGACGAGCCCCAGGTTCTCGTAGTGCCCGCCGTCGGTCACGTAGAGGAACTTGTCGTTGATCGACGTCCAGCCCAGCAGCTCCTTGAGCAGGTAGCGCGGGGTGGGGCGCGGGACGAGGAACCGCTTGGGGTGCGCCCCGTCGATGGCGGCGGCGCGCTGGGCGTCGTCGCGCTTGTTGGTCCGCACGCGCATCGCCCACAGCTTGCTCACCGGGCCGCGGGCGACCTTGCCGCCCATGGCCGCGCGCATCCGGACGAACGACTCGCGGCGGCGCGGATTGGGGATCCACACCCCGAGGCGCACGTTGGCCATGGCCAGCAGGAACCGGACGCTCGGCCGGGTCTGCTTGCCCATCGACGGCGAGATCGCCGCGCCCGACATGGCGACGACCGCGGGTAGCGAGAAGTCCCGCTGGCGCGTGGCCGACAGGGCGTCGACGAACTTCTCGGTCTTGACGCCTCCCACCAGCGGACCGCCCATCTCGTCGTAGCTGAAGGTGAAGCTCGTGACGCCGCGCCCCGGCGGCGACGCGCCGGGGTCCGACACGTTGGCGGCGGCGCAGACGACGAGCGTCGGCCACGCCGAGCCGTCGTGCGGCGCGACCTTGGTCTTCGACAGCGGCATGAGCTCCGGCTCGGGGCGGGGCTCTGCGCGGCCGCTGGGCGGATCGCCGCCGCGGCGCACCCGGCGCAGCGCGAAGGCCGTGCAGAGGCGCTGCCGGTAGAACGGGTGCAGCGACCAGGCGTTGAGGTCGCCGAAGCGCGCGACGAGCACCAGGACGGCCAGCGCCCCGGCGGGGACTCCGATCAGGACGGCGAGGCTCGTGTTCTCCACCTGGACCATCGCGGCGGCGACGAGCATCGCGACCACCAGCAGCGGGCCAAGGACCCCCGCGGCGAGGTAGACGAGCGCCATCCGCGCGCGCGACGGGAGCTTCCCGAGCCAGCCCTTGACCTGCTCGCCGCTCTTGACCGGCTCGCGGACGAGCGACCGCAGCTCCAGCAGGATCGTGCCGAGGATCGTCGCCACCGTGGCCGAGACCCCGGCGCCCACCGTGCGCGTGTGCCGGACGTCGGCGCCGGGATGGTCGCGGCGCAGCACGTCGATGAGGACCGGCACCACGAGCTCCAGGGCGAAGACCGCCAGGCCGAGCAGGAAGAGCCGCAGCGACCACACCTCGACACTGCGCAGGATGTCGCGCTTGTCGGACCGGACGACGATCGCCGCCGCGCCGAGCACGAGCGCGACGGAGGCGAGCGCCAGGCCAGAGCCCCAGACCGTGCCGTTGGGGCTCGCTCCGGGGTCCGAGCCGCTCGCCGGCGGACGGATCAGACCGGGATCGGCCGCGCGGTAGTAGAGGCTCAGCAGCGCCGCGACGAGGGTGACGACGGCGGCGATCAACACCAGGTTGACCAGGAGCCCGAGGACCACGCGCCACGCGAGCAGGAGCTTGCCGGTGCCCGTCGGCGCCATGTAGGAGGCACGGTTGCGCAGGTACTGCTCCTCGGGGGAGCCGCGCTCGAACGCCGGGTGCCGGCGGGTCACGAGCGCCGGGTCCGAGTCGTCGGGCTTGTCGTTCTTGGCGACCATGGCGAACGCCGCCGCGATGTAGGAGCCGCCCGAGACGGCCGCGAGGTACTTGATCTTCTCCAGCCGGCCGGCCTGCTGGATGGCCTGCAGCACCCCGAGGTTGAACGACGCCGAGCGGATCCCGCCGCCCGAGCAGCACACGCCGATGGCCGGCTTCGTCGGGTCCGGCTGCTCGACCGGTCCGAGGTGGCTCACCGGTGGCTCCTGATGCTCGCCCAGCAGCAGCCACCGCCAGCGGCTGGGGCGCGCCCCGTATTCGCGCCACCGCCGCGCGGCAGGGACGACCTCCGCCAGGCCCGACTTCGGCTTGCTCGCGCTCCCGGACATGTCCGTCACCTCCGACGCCTCACGTCGCACGCCTGCTCGGACGGACTCTCTCACAGGTCATACCGCCTGCGTCAAGTCCCTCATCAACCAGCGGCGCGCGACCTATCCGTACGTCCTGGTCGGGGCGCCGCCGCGAGGCGTGGCCGGCGCCGCGGCACAATGTCGCCATGGAGAACGATCTCGCCCGGACGATCCGGGTGGCGCGGGGACAGGAGCCGGCCGACCTGGTGCTGCGCGGCGGGCGGGTCGTCGACGTGCTCACCCAGCAGGTCCGGCCGGCCGACGTCGCGATCCTGGGCGACCGGATCGTCGGCGTGGGGGACGGGTTGGCCGGCCGCGAGACGCTCGATCTCGGCGGGCGCTTCGTGTGCCCGGGGTTCATCGACGCCCACGTGCACATCGAGAGCTCGATGGTCGCGCCCGGGCGCTTCGCCGACGCGGTCCTGCCCCACGGCACGACGACCGTCGTCTCCGACCCGCACGAGATCGCCAACGTGCTCGGCGTCGACGGCGTCCGGTGGATGCTCGAGGCCAGCGAGGGGCTGGACCTCTCCGTGCTGGTGATGGCTCCGGCGTGCGTGCCCGCCTCGCCGCTGGAGACCGCCGGGGCCCGGCTGGTGGCCGCCGACCTCGTCGCGCTGGCCGCCCATCCCCGCGTGCTCGGCCTGGCCGAGATGATGAACTACCCCGGCGTGCTGTCCGGCGACCCCGACGAGCTCGCCAAGCTCGCCGCCTTCGCCGGCCGGCCGATCGACGGGCACGCGCCCGGCGTGCGCGGCCCGGACCTCCAGGCCTACCTCGCGGCGGGCGTCGTCTCCGACCACGAGTGCCTGACCGCCGACGAGGCGCGCGAGAAGGTGGCGCTCGGGATGACCGTCTTCCTGCGCGAGGCCTCCAACGCCCGCAACCTGCTCGACGTGCTGCCGGCCGTCACGCGCGCCAACGCGCGCCGCTTCGCGTTCTGCACCGACGACCGCGTCCCCGACGAGCTGCTCGACGACGGCTCGATCGACGCCCTGGCGCGGATGGCGATCGGCGCCGGCCTCGATCCGCTGATCGCGGTGACCATGGCCAGCCTCAACGCCGCCGAGCACTACGGGCTGCGCGACCGCGGGGCGATCGCGCCCGGGCGGCGAGCCGACGTGGTCGTCGTCGAGGACCTGCACGAGCTGCGCCCGTCGCTCGTGCTGGCGGGCGGCCGGGTCGTCGCGCGCGACGGCGAGCGCGTGGGCGGCGGCGCACCGGCGCCCTCCGGGCTGCCCGCGACGATGAACGTCGCCTGGGGCGACTCGCTGCGGCTGCACCGCGAGACCGACCGCGTCCGCACGATCGGGCTCATCGCCGACCAGCTGATCACGACCTCGTCGATCGAGGCGCTGCGCGCCGGCTCCGACGGGGTCGCCGCGCCCGACCCGGCCGCCGACCTGCTGCGCCTCAGCGTCATCGAGCGCCACACCGGCAGCGGCGCGGTGGGCCAGGGGTTCGTGCGCGGCCTCGGGCTGCATTCCGGCGCGCTGGCCTCGTCGGTGGCCCACGACTCCCACAACATCGTCGTGGCGGCCGCCGACGACGGCGACGCGATGGTCGCCGCGCGAGCCGTGGCCGAGATGGGCGGCGGCCTGGTGGTCGCCGCGGGCGGGCAGGTGCGCGCCGCGGTGCCGCTGCCGCTGGCCGGGCTGCTGGCCGACCGGCCGCCGCGCGAGGTCGCCGACGAGCTGGCGCAGGCCACGCGCGTGGCGGCCGAGCTGGGCTGCTCGCTGCGCGCGCCGTTCATGGCGCTCAGCTTCCTCGCGCTGCCGGTGATCCCGTCGCTGAAGCTCACCGACCAGGGCCTGGTCGACGTCGACGCCTTCGCGCTCACGCCCGTCTTCGTCTGAGACTGCGTGCAGCTCGTCCGCGCCCGCCATCCGCAGGACCCGCTGCTCGACGCAGCGGTCACGCATGCGCTGCTGCGGCGCGTGGGCGCGGGGGAGCTCGGCCCGGTCGCGCGCGTCTTCCGGCCGGGCCCGACGATGGCCTTCGGACGCCTGGACGCGCTGGCCGGCGGCTTCGAGCCCGCGCGAACCGCCGCGGCGGCGCACGGCTACACGCCAGTCGTCCGCCTCGGCGGCGGGCACGCGGCGGGCTACGACGAGGGGTCGCTGCTGGTGGAGCTGATCCGGCCCGAGCGGGTGATCGCCGAGGGGATCGAGGCGCGGTTCGCGGGGGCGACGGCGCTGCTGGTCGAGGCGCTGGGCGCCGTCGGGATCGCCGCGCGCGTGGGTGAGCTGGACGGCGAGTACTGCGCGGGCGCGTGGAGCGTCAACGCCGCGGGGATCAAGCTGGCGGGCACCGCCCAGCGGTCGATCCGGGGCGCGTCGCTGGTCACCGCGATGGTGATCGTCGAGGGCGGCGCGCGGCTGCGGGCCGCGCTGGTCGACGTCTACGCGGCGCTGGAGATGGCGTGGCGCCCGGAGACCGCGGGCGCGGCGCAGGACGTCGCGCCCGGGCTGCATGCCGCCGACGTCGAGCGCGCCGTGATCGCGACGCTCGCCAACCAGGTGGCGCTGACCGCGGGCGAGCTGGATGCCGCGACGCTCGCGCTGGCCGAGGAGCTGCAGGGCACGCACGGGGTCTGAGCGGTCGCCCGGCGCGTCAGGACGCCGCGGGCGCGGCGTCGCGCCCGGGTGGGACGAGATCGCCCGCCAGCGGCGATGCACACGCCGGCAGGACCAGCGCGAAGCACGCCCCGCCGCCCGGAGCGTCGTCGACGGAGACATCGCCGTCCATGCGCCGGGCCAGGCCGCGGGCGATCGCGAGACCGAGGCCGAAGCCTCCGGAGCCGCACGTCGTCCCGCGCTCGAAGCGGCCGAAGATGCGCTCGCGGTCGGCCTCGGTCACGCCCTCGCCCTGATCGCGGACGGCGACGGCCGTCCGCGTGCCGTCGCTCGTCACGTCCACCGCGACGACCGAGCCGGCAGGGGCGCCGTGGCGCAGCGCGTTGTCCAGGAGCGCCCGGATGATGCGGGCGGCCGCCAACGGATCGGCGGGCGCCCAGGCCGGCGTCCCCGCGTCGACGGCCAGCGTCACGCCGGTCGCCTGCGCCAGCGGCTCGGCCTCGCCGACCAGCACCGCGGCCAGTTCGGCGAGGTCGACGGGCTCGGTGGAGGGCGCGCCGGCAGCGTCGAGTCGGCCGAGGCCCAGGAGGTCGTCGGCGAGCACCGCGAGTCGCTCCGCCTGGCGCGAGACCCCCGCGGCACGCGCCCGGGCACGCTCGAGGTCGGGCGCGTCGCCGGCGAGCTCCTCCTCGAGCAGCTCGGCTGTCCCGCGCAGGGAGGCGACCGGCGTGCGCAGCTCGTGCGACGCGGTCGACAGGAACGCCTGACGCCCACGCTCCTGGGCATGCAGCCGCATGCGCATGAGCTCCAGCGCGCGGGCCACCTCGCCGACCTCGTCGGATCCGCCGTCGACGTCCAGCGGCTGGTCGATGCCGTCCTCGGCGAGGCGCCGGGCGCCACGGCGCAGGTTCTCCATCCGCCGCAGCAGGCCGAAGCTCAGGACCGCCGCGAGCGCGATGGCCACCGCGAGCCCGACTCCGCCGGCCACCGGGAGGGTCCGCCACACGACCGCGACCGCGGCGCGCTGATCGCCCAGGGACTTGCGCAGCACGATCGTGCGGCTCCCCGCCCGGGTCTGGACCGGCGCCACGACGATCGCCTCGCGGTCGGTGACGCTCTGGCGCACGTCCCCGGCGCGGGCATAGCCGGCATCGACGAGCCGTTCCGGCGTGCGGGATCCCGGCTCGCGACGCTCGGGGTCGGTGTCGGCCAGCTCGACGCCGTGGGCGTCGAAGAGCGCGACCCGCGCGCCGGTGCGCCGGGCGAGCTGATGGACGATGTGGCGCGGTTGCGTCGCCCCGGGGCGCAGGTCGGCGGCGGGCAGCCGCGTCAGGCCCAGGCCGGCGGTGCGGGCCAGCGCCCGCAGGTCGTGGAGGCGATCCTGCGCCAGCCGGTGCTCCAGCGGCGGCACGAGCAGGCCGATCGCCGCGGCCAGCGTGACGGCGCTCCCGGCCACCAGCGCCAGGGCGAGCCGGAAGCGCAGGCCGAACACGGAGCCTCACCGGTCCATCCGGTAGCCGGCCCCGCGGACCGTCACGATCGCGCTGCCGTCGCCGCCGGCGGCGCTGAGCTTGTCACGAAGATGATGCACATGGACGTCGATGGCCCGGGGGTCGCGGAACGCGTGGCCGCCGAAGATCGCGTCGAGCAGCTGCTGTCGCGAGAGCAGACGGCCCTCGGCGGCCAGCAGCGCGCGCAGGATCTGGAACTCCGAGAAGGTCAACGGCAGCTCGGCGCCGTCGAGCTCCGCGCGGCGCGCGTCACCGTCGACCCGCAGGGTGCCGAGCTGCAGGACCGGACGCGGCGGCGTCGAGCGCTGGTCACGCCGCAGCACCGCGCGCACGCGGCTGCGCAGCTCGGCGATCCCGACCGGCTTGGTGACGTAGTCGTCGGCGCCGGCCTCCAGGACGAGCACCGTGTCGGCCTCGCCCTCACGGGCGGTCACGGCGACCACGTGCGCGGCGTCGCCCGCGGCGCGCAGCCGGCGGCAGACCTCGACGCCGTCGGGTCCCGGGCCGAGCGCGAGGTCGAGCAGCACCAGGTCGAACGGCGCCTCGGCCAGGGCGTCGAGCGCCGCATGTCCGTCGGCCGCGGCGACCACGACGTGACCGTCGGAGGCGAGCGCGCCCACCATGACCTCGCACAAGTCGGCGTCGTCCTCGACGACGAGCACACGGCCCTGGAGCCTCACGCCTTCGCGCAGCACGAGGCCAACGGTAGTCGCCCGTGCGCGCGTCTCGGCACACCACAACACGATCCCAACACCACGGCCAGAGACGGGCAACGACGGCTTGGCGGCCGGTTCAGCCCGCGGCCCGAAGCTCCATCACATGAAACCCCTCCCGCATCCGTCGGTCGCCGGGCCGCTGGGCCGCCTCCGCGGACTGACGATCGTGCTCCCCTGCCACGACGAGGCCGCCAACGTCGAGCGGGCCATCGACGAGGCGACCCGCGCCGCCCAGCGCGTGGCCGACGCGCACGAGATCGTGATCGTCGACGACGGCAGCGGCGACGCGACCTGGGCGCTGGCCGCGGCGCGGGCGTCCGAGGACCCGCGCGTCCGCGTCCTGGTGCACCGCCGCAACCGCGGCTACGGCGCGGCGCTGCGGACCGGCTTCGCGGCGGCCCGCATGGAATGGGTGTTCCTCACCGACGCCGACCTGCAGTTCGACCTCGACGACCTCGACTCCGTGCTGACGCTCGCGCCTGGGTGCGACCTCGTCGCCGGCTACCGGCTGCAGCGCGCCGACCCGCTGCATCGGCGGCTAAACGCCGCGGCGTGGAACGCGCTGGTGCGCCACAACTTCGACCTGCCGGTGCGCGACGTCGACTGCGCGTTCAAGCTGATCCGCCGCGACGTGCTGGAGCGCATCCTGCTCACGGCCGACGGCGCGATGGTCAGCACCGAGCTGCTCGTGCGCGCCCGCGCGGCGGGAGCGGAGATCGCCGAGCTGGGCGTCACGCATCGCCCGCGCACCGCGGGACGCTCGTCGGGCGCCAACCCGGCGGTCGTGCTCCGTGCGTTCCGCGAGCTGCGAGCGCTGCGCGCCCAGCTGCGGGCCGAAGCCGCGCCGGCGATGCGCCCGGCGCCGCGCGCCCGGGCCGTGTAGCGCCTGAGATGGCCGCGTATGCGGTGCCGGGCGTCGCGCGGGCGCGGGCTGGACGGCGCGCCCTGCGCATCGCCCACGCCGTCGTCCCCGAGGCGGCGATCGTGGCGCTGGCCGCGGCGCTGCGCCTCCTGGCGCTGGCGCGCGTGCCGTTGGATCCCTACTACGACGCGGCCGTGCGCAGCATGTCCACCGGCTGGCCGGCGCTGCTCGGCGGCGCGTTCGAGCCCGGACGGCGCGTCGCGATCGACAAGCCGCCCGTCGACCTCTGGCTGCAGGTGCTCGCGGTCCGCGCCTTCGGCTTCGGCCCCGTCGCGCTGCATCTGCCCGAGGCGCTGGGCGGGATCGCGCTGGTCGTCGCGCTCATGGCGCTGCTGCGGACGCTGCTCGGGCGCGGGGCGGCACTGGCCGGCGGCCTGGCGCTGGCCGTGCTGCCGGTGGCGGTCGTCACCGCGCGCAGCGACACGATGGATGCGGTGATGGCCGCGCTGGCGGTCGCCGCTGCAGCGCTGATCGCCCGCGCGGCGCGGAACCAGCGGCTCCGGCCGCTGGTGCCCGCCGGGGTGCTGCTGGGCCTGGCGTTCGACGTCAAGCTGGCCGAGGCGCTGCTGCCGGTGCTCGCGGCCGGCGCCCTCTGGGTGCTGGCCGGACCGCCCGGGCGGCGCACCCGCGGGCTGGCGATCGGCGCGACGGCGTTCGCCGTGACGGCCGCGGCGTGGCTGGTGGCCGTCACGGTCGTCCCGCTGCACCCGCGCCCATGGGCGCTCGGCTCGTCGAGCGGCTCGCCGTGGCAGGCGGCGCTGGTCTACGACGGGATCGACCGGCTGGTGCCGGGACGCGGGCCGACCGCCGGCGGTGGCTCGAGTGCGGCGACGCCGCCCCGGCCGCCGGGGCGCCTGACGGCCAGGGCGGCGGCAGCCGCGGCGCGCCACCAGCACGAGCACGCCCTCGCGCTCGCGCGCCGGCCGGGCGGCCCCGGGATCGCGCGCCTGGTGTCCACCCGCGCGCACCTGGACACGTGGTTCGGGATCGAAGCGGTCGCGGCGCTGGCCGCGCTGGCCGCGGCGCTGGCGCTCGGGCAGCCGTGGCGCCTGGAGCGCGTGGCGCGCGGGGGCCTGGCCGCGCTCGCGCTGTGGCTGGTCGGTGGCCTGGCGCTGAGCAGCGTGATGCCCGATCTGCGGCCGCGGTACCTGGCCTGCGTGGAGCCCGCCGTCGCAGGGGCGCTCGGCGCGGGCCTGGCGGTCGCGGTCCGGGAACGCGGGCGCGCGGCGCGGGCGGCCGCCGCTGCGGGGCTGCTCGCCGTGCTGGCGGTCCCGGCCGCGGCCTCGGTCCACGCCGTCGCACACGCGACACAGGACTCGGGCCGTCCGGGGGCGGTGGCCGCCGGCCGCGTCGTCGCGCTCTCGCGCTACGTCGGCGCCCGCGACCACGGCACCGCCGACGAGCTGGCGGCCAGCGCGCCCGCGAAGGCCGCGCAGCTCATCGCCCGCGACGGGCGCCCGGTGCTGATCCTCTCCGACGGCGCCGGCCGCCAGCTCGTGACGCCCGCGCGGCTCGCCGCGGCCGTCGCCGCCGGCGAGGTCCGGTTCGCGTGGGTCGGCGACGCGTGCACGGCCGGCAGCGGGAACGCCCGCACAGGCTGCCTGCCGGTGATGCGCTGGGCGCGCGCCCACGGCACCGACGTCAGCCGCGCCGCGGGCCAGCCGCACCGCGGCGCGCTCTACGACCTCAGACGGGTTCCTCCACGGCATCGCCGCGACCGCCTCGTGAAATGACCCGGCTCAGGCCGTCGCCGGCGGCCGGTCGGGCAGCGCGCGGAAGAACTCCCAGGTTCGCCACGTCGCCGAGAACGGGGCCGGGAGCGGCTGCGTCCGGGGCCCGCCCGGCCAGCCATGGGCCTGGTGGTCGAGTCGCACGTGCTCGACGACCGTCCCGCGCGCGCAGCGGCGCCAGGCCAGCTCGTGCACGCCGACGGCGGGGTCGAAGCGCTGCGCCGCACCGCGGCAGCCGTCGATGCGCCGCCACTGCGCCAGCCACCGCGTGACGCTGCCGGCGTAGTCCGGCGGTCGTCCTCCGTAGGGGACCACCTGGTCGCCGGTCCCGTGGATCTCGAGCACGGGCAGCGGCCGCGCCGGATGGCACGCCGGCAGCGATCGGTAGCCGCCGGCCACGGGCGCGACGCCGGCGATGCGGTCCGACAGCTCACACGCCAGCCGTGCGGCCATCCCGCCGCCATTGGAGACGCCCGTGACGAACACGCGGGCGTCGTCGACGCAGGCGGAGTCCTCCAGCGCGTCCAGCGACGCGCGCAGCTCGGTGACCTCCTCCGGTCCCGAGACCGCCGGCGCGCCGGAGATGTCCCAGAACGAGCGCGATCCCACGGCGGTCGGGTAGGCCACCAGGAACCGCTCGCGGTCGGCGAGGCGGCTGAAGCCCGTGTCGTCGGCGAAGTCGGGACCCGTCTCGCCCGCGCCGTGCAGCGCGATGACCAGCGGGCGCGGCCGCGAGGCGCCGCGCGGGGCGTGCAGCAGGACGGTCCGCACGCCGTCGGGCGTGGTGACCTGGATCTGGTGGTCACCGGCGGTGAGCGCGGGGCACGGCTCGGTCGCCGGGTTCGACGCATAGCGGACCGCCAGCGCGGCGGCCCCCCAGGCGCAGAGGCCGAGCAGCGCCAGCGCGCCGAGCGTGACCGCCGCGGCGCGGCGGTGGCGGCCGATCACGCGCGGGCTCCTGCGGAGAAGACCCAGCGCCGGCAGATGAGGAACGTCGCCAACGTGACCACGGGGAGGATGGCGACTTGGCCCGCGATGCGCGCCACATGCTCGTGCCCGACGACGAGCGCCACGGCCAGCGCGTCGACGCCGGCGGCGACGCCCTGCACGACCACATAGCGGGCGGCGGGCCCGGTCCCGCTCACGGCGCTGTGGAAGGTCCAGCCGCGGTTGAGCCGGTAGCCGTTGAGCGCGCCGAGCGCCCACCCGGCGAGCGCCGCGAGCGCGGCCGGGGTCCCGACGGCGCCGAGCGCCGCGTAGGCGGCCAGGGCGATGACGGTGTTCGAGGCGCCGACGACCCCGAAGCGCACGAGCTGTGCGAGGGGAGGCCGCGGCGACCCCACACGGGTCAGGACGGTCATTTCAGGTAGTGCTCCGTGAACTGGTGGTTGGCGCGGCCGACGGCCGAGCGCGTGGGATAGAAGCCGGCGTCGTGGATGAGCTTCGGCATCTGCGGGATCGCGCCGAGCGCCAGCCACGCCGTGAGCAGCACGCAGACGGCCGCCAGCGCGCGCGTCCGGGCCAGCGCCGCGAACGGCAGGACCCACCAGACGTACCAGGGCATCGTCCAGCCGAGGGTCAGGACGGTCGCGAGCATCACGATCCCGGCCGCGCCCGGCAGGCGCTCGCGCCGGCGCCAGACGGCGACGGACGCCGCGACGGCGACCAGGGCCAGGACGCCGTGGGCCAGCGTCCGGTCGCCGGCGGTCATGCCGCCCTGGCCCGCCAGCGCGGCCAGGACGTTGACGACGCTCAGCGGCGTGACGAGCCGGTCCTGGACCGACGTCGCGGGAAGGTGGCCGCCGAAGGCGACGACGAGGGCGAGCAGCGTGACGGCCCCGGCCGCGGCGGCGCCCGCCAGCGCTGCGCGCCGCTGCCGGCTGGCCAGGACGACCAGCGGCACCAGCAAGGCGAGCGACGGCTTCACGCCGGCGGCGAGCACGACGCACGCCCCGGCGCCCGCATCGCACCACGGGCGGCGCGCCTCGCGGCCCGCGACGACGAGCGCCACCGCCGCCACCGCAGGCAGCAGGACCAGCGGCTCGTTGTGCGCCCCGCCGATCCCGTAGACCAGGACCAAGGGGTTGAACGCCACCAGCGCGACGGCGGCGCGCGGCGAGCGCCCGAGGCGCCGCGCGGTGGTCGCCACGAGCGCGAGCGTCCCGACCGAGGCGGCCAGCAGCAGCCCCTTCAGCGTCCAGTAGGCGGCCGGGAGCGAGAGCGGCGCCAGCGCCTCGGTCACCAGCGTGAACAGCGGGCCGTAGGGGGACGGCAGGTGGTGCCAGTTGGAGAACCGGTACGACGGGTCGTGCGCGGCCGCCAGCGGCAGGGCGGTGTACGGGTCGAGCCCGTGCAGCGGCGCCATCCGCCCGTAGTGCAGGTAGTTGAAGAGGTCGGTCAGCGACAGCGGCGGGCCGAGCAGCAGCACGACCTGCGCGCCGATCGCGGCGCTCCAGAGGACCGGCGCGGGGACGTGGTCGGCGCACAGCCACGCCACCAGCCACGCGATCCCCAGCGCGGCCAGCGCGCGGGCGAAGTCGCCCTGGATCGCCGGCGGGCTCGGGGGCAGCGCGCCGAACCGGTGCGCCAGGGGTCCGACCATCCAGCCCGGGAAGCCCTTCTCGGCCGGGCCGGACAAGAACGAGGGCCGCTCGGCGGCGGCCGCGACGATCACCGCGCACAGGCCCGCCGCCGCCCCCATGGCCGCGGTGCCCAGGGCGCCGGCCAGCACCCCGGCGCCGATGCGCAGCGAGGGCACGACCGACCGCCCCGCCGTCCGTGGCGGGGCGGGCACGGCCGCGTAGGCGGGTGTCTCACGCACCTCACCCAGCATCGCGCGCGCCCATGAAGGTCACGGGAGCGGTTCGTGAGCGGCCCGTGGCGGGTGTGTTGGGACCGTGTTGGGGCGCGCCGTGGGCCGGCGCGTCCAGATTCGTCCAGTTCGCCTGCGGCGCCCTCAACCGAACGCCGTTCGGTCCGATGACCTGGTTCGACCGATGCAGCAGGGCGACGCCACGCGGTTCACCCGCGGACTCGAGTCGATCATCGATGCCGCCGCATCGATCCTGGCCGAGGGCTCGCTGGAGTCGACCTTCGACGAGATGGCGCGGGCGCTGGACGCGATCGTGCCGTTCACGAGCCTCGCGGTCTACTCGGCCGAGGAGCACGCCGAGGTGCTGCTCCCCGTCTTCGCCGTCGGCCGCTACGTCCGCGAGACGCTCGCCGCGCAGCCGCCGATCGACGCCAGCATCGCCGGGCGCGTCGTCAGGACGCGCATGCTCGTGCACCTCGAGCCGTCCTCGCCGCGCGGCGGCATCTACGCCGTGCCCGGCACGCCGCAGGACGAGCCCGAGGCGCTGGTCTGCACCCCGCTGATCGCCGGCGCCCGCGTCATCGGCACGCTCAACGTCTGGCGCGAGGGCCTCGTCGCGACGTTCGCCGCCGAGGAGGTGCAGCTGATCCAGCGCTTCGCGACGCTGGCGGCCCTGGCCTTCGACAACGCCCGCCAGCGCGAGCGGCTCAGCGCCCAGGCCCGCACCGACGAGCTGACCGGCCTCTTCAACCGCCGCCACTTCCACGAGCGCCTCGGCGCCGAGCTGTCGCGCGCGCGCCGCGCCGGCGAGCCCGTCGCGCTGCTGCTGCTCGACGTCGACGACTTCAAAGCCGTCAACGACGGCCACGGCCACCCCGTCGGGGACGCCGTCCTGTGCGGCTTCGCCGACGTGCTGCGTCGCGAGGTGCGCGGCGCCGACGTCGTGTGCCGCACGGGCGGCGAGGAGTTCGCGGTCATCCTGCCCGCGACGGCGCAGGACGAGGCGGTCACGATCGCCCATCGCCTGGTGGCGTGCGTCCGCGCCGCGGGCCTCGGGCCCGAAGGCGGGCTGACGACCTCGGTCGGGCTCGCGTTCGCGCCCGGCGAGGGCGACACGGTCGCCACGCTCTTCCGGGCGGCCGACGACCGGCTGCTGGCCGCCAAGACGCAGGGCAAGGACCGAGCCGTCACGGGCCGCTGACGCCCGAAAGCGGCCTCCGGCGCCCGGCCATCGGAAAGCCACATCACGGACGGCTCAATCCTGATCGCCACGGGGGCTAGCATGCCTGCGTGGACGTCCAGCGCTTCGACGCCAAGAAGCTCAGCCTGCTGGCGGCCATCATGGGGTCCTTCGTGGTGGGCCTCGACTCGACGGTCGTCAACGTCGCGCTGCCGGCGATCTCCAACGACCTCGGCGGCGGCCTGGCCGGCCAGCAGTGGGTCTCCAACGGCTACCTGCTCGCGCTCGGCTCGCTGATCCTCATCGGCGGCTCGCTCGGCGACGTGCTCGGCGAGCGGCGCGTCTTCTCCATCGGCGTCGGCGGCTTCGGCCTGGTGTCGATCATCTGCGCGCTGGCGCCGTCGGTCGAGGTGCTGATCGCGGGGCGCGTCCTGCAGGGCGTCTTCGGCGCGCTGCTGACGCCCAGCGCGCTGGCGGTGATCGTCTCGGCGTTCCCGCCCGAGGAGCGCGGCATGGCGATCGGCTCGTGGACGGCCTGGTCGGGCATCGCCACGGTGATCGGGCCGCTGGCGGGCGGCTACCTCGTCGACGCGACGTCGTGGCGGTGGATCTTCGCGATCAACGTCCCGTTCGTGATCGCCACGCTGATGGTCGTCGCGATCGCCGTGCCCAAGCGCGAGCGCGCCCGCAAGCACCAGCCGATCGACTTCCTGGGGGCCGTGCTGTGCGCGCTGGGCCTCGCGGGGCCCGTGTTCGCGCTGATCCGCCAGCCCGAGCTGGGGTGGACCGCGCCGGGCGTGGTCGGCCCCGCCCTCGGCGGCCTCGCGCTCCTGACCGCCTTCCTGGCGTGGGAGGCGCGCGCGCCACACCCGATGCTGCCGCTGGGGCTGTTCCGGCGGCGCAACTTCACCGTCGGCAACATCGAGACCTTCGCCATGTACGGCGGGCTGGGCATCACCTTCTTCTTCCTGGTGCTCTACCTGCAGCAGGTCGTCGGCTACGACGCGCTGCAGGCCGGCCTGGCGACCCTGCCCACGACGCTGGTGATGTTCGCGCTGTCCAAGCGCGCCGGCCGGATGGCCGACAAGCTCGGCCCGCGGTGGTTCATGGGCTTCGGGCCGATCGTGGCCGCGGCGGGCCTGGCGTGGCTGTCGCGCCTGGGGGGCACGATCGACTACTGGACCGACGTGCTGCCCGGGCTGATCATCTTCTCGCTGGGCCTGTCGGCGACCGTCGCCCCGCTCACGGCGACCGTGCTCGCCGACGCCGACGAGTCCAACGCCGGCATCGCGTCGGGCGTCAACAACGCGATCGCGCGCGTCGCCGGGCTGTTGGCCATCGCCGCGCTGGGCGCCGTGGTCTCATCGTCGTTCGCCTCGTCGATCGACCGCGAGCTCGCGGGAAGGCGCTTGAGCCCGGCCGCGCAGCAGGCGGTCAAGGAGGCCAAGCGGCGCACGCTCGCCAAGGCCGACGTCTCGCGCGTGCCGCCGGCCGAGCGCGCGCCGGTCGCGCAGGCGGTCGAGGACGCCTCGGTCCACGCCTTCCGCCTCGGCATGGGCCTCTCGGCGGCGCTCGTCGCGCTCGGCGGCGTGCTCGGCCTGGTCGGGATCGTCAACCCGCGCCGGACGGTCCGCGCCGCGGACTGCGCGGGCGGCCAGCTCGCCGGGCAGCCGGCGGACGCGGCCCGCGAGCCGGCGCTGCCGGCCCTGGCCCTCGCAACCCCTGAAGCCGGTTCGGTACCGTCCGCGCCATGACGCTGGAGGCCCCGTCGATGGAGTCGCATGAGGCACCCGCACCGCGTCAGCGCCGTCCGGCGATCCTCGCCGTCGATGACGAGCCGGCGGTCCTCGCCGCGATCTCGCGCGACCTGCGGACCGGCTTCGGCGAGCGCTTCCGCGTGCTGCGGGCCGGCTCGGGCGACGAGGCGCTGGAGATCCTGACCGAGCTGCGCCGCCGCGGTGAGCCCGTCGCGCTCCTGGTCGCCGACCAGCGGATGCCCGGGCTCTCCGGCACCGAGTACCTCAAGAAGGCGCGCCAGCTCGCGCCCGACGCCAAGCGCGTCCTGCTGACGGCCTACGCCGACACCGAGGCGGCGATCGCGGCGATCAACGAGGTTGCACTGGACTACTACCTGCTCAAGCCGTGGGACCCGCCCGAGGAGCAGTTGTACCCGGTGTTGGAGGACCTGCTGACGACGTGGGAGTCCGGCGCCGCGCTCGAGTCCGGCGGCGTCCGGGTCATCGGCCATCGGTTCTCCAAGGACACGCACGAGCTGCGCGACTTCCTGGCCCGCAACCGCGTGCCGGGCCGCTGGCTCGACATCGAGCGCGACGGCGAGGCGCGCGAGCTGCTGACCGTGCTGGGCACCGACGCCGAGCACCTGCCCGTCGCCCTGCTGGAGGACGGCAGCGTCCTGGAGCGCCCGACGCTCCTGGAGCTCGCCGAGCGCCTCGGCATCGCCGTCCAGCCCACACAGGAGCACTACGACCTGGTCATCGTGGGCGGCGGTCCCGCCGGGCTGGCGGCCGCGGTCTACGGCGCGTCGGAGGGGCTGCGCACGGTGATGATCGAGCGCGAGGCGCCCGGCGGTCAGGCCGGCCAGTCCAGCCGCATCGAGAACTACCTCGGCTTCCCCGCGGGGCTCAGCGGCTCGGACCTCGCGCGGCGCGCCACCGACCAGGCCCGCCGCCTGGGCGCCGAGCTGCTGACCGTCCAGGATGCCGCGGGGCTGCGCGTCGAGGGCGCCGGCCGCTTCGTCGACCTCAGCGGCGGTGGGAGCCTCAGCGCCAACACGGTGCTCGTCGCCTCGGGCGTCGCCTACCGGAAGATGGACGCACCGGGCTTCAGCGAGTTCACCGGCGCGGGGATCTACTACGGCGCAGCGATGACCGAGGCGCGCGCGTGCGCCGACCAGCACGTCGTCGTGATCGGCGGCGCGAACTCCGCCGGGCAGGCGGCCGTGTACTTCAGCGGGTACGCCAGGAAGGTCAGCATGCTGGTCCGGGGCGCCAGCCTGTCCAAGTCCATGTCGCACTACCTCATCGACCAGATCGCGGCGCTGCCGAACATCGACGTGCGCACCGGCGCCTCGGCGGTCGCCGCCGGCGGCGAGGACGGGCGCCTGCGGACCGTCACCGTGCGCGACGCCGGCGGCGCCGAGTCGGTGGAGGAGGTCGACGCCTGCTTCGTGTTCATCGGCGCGCAGCCGCACACCGACTGGCTCGACGGGGTCGTCGCCCGCGACGACCGTGGCTTCATCCTGGCCGGCCCCGACGTGCGCGAGGCGGGCTGGCCGCTCAAGCGCGACCCGCTCGTGCTGGAGACCAGCGTGCCGGGCGTCTTCGTCGCCGGCGACGTCCGCGCTCGCTCGATCAAGCGGGTCGCCAGCGCGGTCGGCGAGGGCTCCATGTCGGTCTCGCTCATCCACGAGTACCTGGCGGGGGCGTAGTGGCCGCGGGCGCGCTGACCGTCGCGGACCTGCGGTCGATCGACCTCTTCGACGAGCTCGACGACGAGCAGCTCGGGCGCTGGGTCGCCGCAGGCGAGGAGCGGCACCTCGCCTCCGGTGAGACGCTCGAGCGCCAGGGTCAGGGATCCGCGGGGCTCCACCTCATCCTCGAGGGCACGATCCAGATGATGTCGGTCGAGGACGGGCGGGCCGAGCCACTCGCCCGCCACGTCGCCCCGACGTGGATGGGGGCGATCCCGGTGCTCACGGAGATGCCGGTGCCGGGGCTCATGCGGGCCGACGGCGAGGTGCGCCTGGTGACGATCGGCGTCGACGACGCCTACGAGCTGATCGTCGGCCACCGCCCGGTGTTCCGCCGGGTCATGGCCCAGATCCGCCCGGTCATGTCGCGCATCACCCAGCGCGAGCAGAACCGCGAGCGGCTCGCGGCGCTGGGCACGATGGCCGCGGGCCTGGCGCACGAGCTCAACAACCCCGCGGCGGCGGCGCGCCGTGCCGCATCGGCAATGTGCGACGAGCTGGCCGTGCTGAGCTCGACGATCGGGCACTTCGTCGCGGCCGGTGTCTCGCGCGACGACGCCGAGCAGCTCGTCGCGCTGCAGCGCGAGGCGGTCGACGCCGCGGCCGAGCGCACCGCGCTCTCGGCGCTGGACGCCGCCGACGCCGAGGACGAGCTGCGGGACGCGCTGGAGGACGCCGGCCTGGCCGACGGCTGGAAGTACGCCGAGGCGCTGGCCGACGCCGGGCTGGACGCGGCGTGGCTGGCGCGCGTGCAGGCGGCCGCCAACGGCGCGACGGAGGCCGCGATCGCCTGGGTCGCCGCGTCGCTCACGGCGTCGGGCCTGGCCGCCCAGATCGTCGACTCGACCGAGCGCATGAGCCAGCTGGTCGGAGCGGTCAAGTCCTACACCTACATGGACCAGGGCGACGTCGTCGAGGTCGACGTGCACGAGGGGCTGGAGACCACGCTCGTCGTCCTGGGTCACAAGCTCAAGCACACCAGGATCGAGGTCGTCCGCGACTACGACCGCGACCTCCCGCACCTGATCGCCCGCGGCGGCGAGCTCAACCAGGTCTGGACCAACCTGTTGGACAACGCGATCGGGGCGCTGGGCGAGACCGGAACCATCACGATCAGCACGCGCCAGGACGGCGACTGCGCCGTCGTCGACATCGCCGACGACGGCCCCGGCATCCCGCCGGAGCTCCTCGACCGCGTCTTCGACCCGTTCTTCACCACCAAGGGCGTGGGCGAGGGAACAGGCCTCGGCCTCGACACCGCCCGCCGCATCGTCCAGGAACGCCATCGCGGCTCGCTGTCGGTCGTTTCGGAGCCCGGCCGCACGGTGTTCTCGGTCTGGCTGCCGCTGGCGGATACGACGCGGTAGGGGCGGCGGGGCGGTGGCGCTCCGCTCGGGGCGCCGGTCGTGCTGCGCGGCGTGGCGGCGGTGGCGCTCCGCTGGCGGGGTTGGTCGTGCTGCGCGGCGTGGTTCGGGGGCGATGACGACGAGGCCCTGCGTGGGCTCCGGCGCTGCCGGTCCTCCGCCATCGCCTCGACGCGTCCGGCGGGCGGGCGGGCCCGTTGGCCGCGGCAGGACCGCGGTGGACGGGCCCACCCCGGGGCGTTGGGGATCGCCGCCGAGGCCGGAAGGGTGGGCCTGTTGGCGGCGGTGGGACCGCGGTGGACGGGCCCACCCCTGGCGTGGGGGTCGGCGTCGGCGTTGAAGGGGACGGTGGGCCTGTTGGCGGACGTCCCACGGCCGCAGTCGGGCCCGCCCGGGGCGACGACGGCGAACGGGCGAGGTGGGCCTGTTGGCAGACGTCCCACGTCCGCGAACAGGCCCACCCCCCACTTGAGGCGGGCCGGCGGAGACCGAAGGCGCCGGCGCCCAAGGCCAACGCACGGTGGTCATCGCCCCCCAACGACGCACCGCACCACGACCGACGCCGGAGCTGAGCGCGGCGGGCGCCCGTGGCGCCGTTGGTGCGTCGGGGGCGTTCCGCTCGCTGCGCCGGTCGTGCTGCGCGGCGTGGTTCAGGGGCGATGACGACGAGGCGCCAGCGTGGGCTCGGGCGCCTCCGGTCCTCCGCCACGGCCCCGAGGGCGTCGAGGGACGACTGAACCGCGACTATCGCGGTTCAGTCGTCCCTCGATGCGTCCGGCGGGAGGGTGGGCCTGTTGGCCGCGGCAGGACCGCGGTGGACGGGCCCACCCCGGGGCGTTGGGATCGCCGCCGAGGCCGGCGGAGCGGGCGGGTGGGCCTGTTGGCGGCGCCAGGACCGCGGTGGACGGGCCCACCCCCGGGCGTTGGGGTCGCCGCCTACGCCGGCGGAGCGGGTGGGCCTGTTG
>DASYLT010000107.1:0-47455 GCA_036009425.1 Baekduia sp.
AACAGGCCCACCCCCGGCAAGCGCCGGCGGACGACCGAGAGCGCCGGCGCCCCCGCACGCGCTCACTCCGTCAGTGCCGATCGATGACGTGGCGCGGCACCCCGGCGCCCCGCGCTGAACGCCAACCCGGCCCGGCCCGGCCCGGCCCGGCCCGGCCCTCGCCTAACCCTCCGCCGCCAGCGGCGCAACCGGCGCCTCCGTCGGCGGCGTCGCGCCGTGGATCAGCGGCTGGCCGCACTGCCAGCAGAACGCCGCGCCGCGGGAGTGGACGGCCCCGCAGGAGCGGCAGGACCCGACGATCCCGTCCTCGGCCGCGGCCAGCAGGCGCTCGACCTCGCCGAGCTCGGCGTCGGCGGTCTGCAGCTCGGCTGCGCGGCGGGAGAGGACGTCGAGGCGATAGTGGTCGCGGGTCGCCATCTCGTAGGTCAACCCGCCGAGGTCGAACGTCAGAGCGGCGACGCGGCGCGCCAGCTCGTGCCGGCGCCGGCGCAGGTCGTCCAGCGACGACGGGCCGGGCAGCGCGCTCATCCGATCTCCTCGATGGCCGAGCCGCCGCCGGGCGCCTTGCCGTCCTTGGGCGGGAGCTTGCCGCCGCCGGTCGTGATCGGCTTGCCCTTCTTGACGGCGTCGTCGACGGCCTTCTTGCTCGACAGGCTCTGGACCGACACGGCGTCCTTGGGGGCGGTGGCTTTGGTGGAGGACGCGCCGGACTTCAACGAGGACTTGGCGGCCTTCGAGGACCCCGACGACGATGCGCCGCCGCCGGTCGTCCCCGGCGCCGCGGCGGTCGCCGGCGCCGCCGCCCCGCCCTCCACCCTGATCACCTGGGGCGTGGGCGTCGAGGCGGCCTGCGGCGCCGCGTTCAGCCCCGTCGCCCAGTGGCCCACGAGCAGCCCGATCAACAACGTCAACAACAGCAGCGCGCCCAGGGCCAGGACGCCGCTGTTGGCCTGCAGCCGCGCGTTGAGCCCGCGCCCCGGCGCGCCGGCGCCACCCGCGCCGGTCACGCCGCCGCCGAAGCCCAACGGCGGAGCGAGCACCGGCGCGGCGGCGCGCACCCGCACGTCGGCGTCGAGCACGTCGAGGAACTCCAGCCGCGCCTCGGGCCGGCGGGTGCCGCAGTGCAGGCAGTAGCGCTGGTCGCCGGCGAGCGGCGCTCCACAGGCGGGGCAGGGTTCGCCGTCGCGCCCGAAGGCGGGGACGGGCTGGGACTCGGTGATCACGTTGTGCTCCTTCACGACGGTGCCGGGGTCGGCGCGACGGTCAGGGCCAGCCGCGCCCCGCGCGGCTCGCCGACGAAGAACAGGCGGAAGTGGGTGGGCTTGGGCGCGCCGGCGGCCGGCAGCTTGGGCACGAGCGAGCGGCCGGCGGCGACGACCGTGCCGCCCTTGATGGCCACGGCGAAGATCGGCACCTGACGCAGGACCGAGCGCGCACGATTGACGACCGTGCCGGTGAGGAAGCGACCGGTCGCGTCGGCGTCGAAGTGGACGCCGGTCAGCGCCACCCGCGGCGGGCCCACCGCGGCCTTCGCCGCCCCGGCCCGGACCCGGACGGCTCGCGGCGGCGCGCTTGCGGTCACCTGGTCGTTGACCCACCAGGCGCTGCTGCGCCCGCGGATCAGGGTCAGCCGCTGCAGCGCGGGCTGCAGCCCGACGACCGCGTTGGAGTAGACCGACGCCCCGCGGGCATCGCGCACGTCGATCAGCACCGGCACGTCGCGCTGGGCCCGGGCGCCGGCGTTGCGCAACTGCACCGCCACAGCCACCGCGCCGCCCGCGCCGCGCACGACGGCCGAGCGCACCACGCGCACGTCGCGGTTCCGCGTGATCTTCAGCGCGCCACCACCCCTGACCGCCGCACGTCCCTGCGCCGCGATCGCCGCGCTCTTGTCGGCCGTGCTCTCGCAGGCGGCCAGGCCACCGGCGGCGAGCGCCGCCAGCGCACCCGCGCCCGCGCGCCGCGCGGCGACGACGGCCGCCCCGCCCGTCACCCGAACGCCCCCGCCACGTAGTCGCGCGTCCGCTGGGCGCGGGGAGCGCCGAAGACCTGGTCGGCGTCGCCCCACTCGACGAGGTCGCCCAGGTACATGAACGCCACCTTGTCGCCGATCCGGTGGGCCTGGGCCAGGTTGTGCGTGACGATGACGATCGCCAGGTCGCGGCGCAGCTCGCCGATCAGCTCCTCGATCACGGTGGTCGAGCGCGGGTCCAGCCCCGAGCACGGCTCGTCCATCAACAAGACCTCGGGCCGCGTCGCGATCGCCCGCGCGATGCACAGCCGCTGCTGCTGGCCACCCGACAGTCGCAGCGCCGGACGGTCGAGGCCGTCGGCCACCTCGTCGTACAGCCCAGCGCGGCGCAGCGCGTCGACGACCTGCGGCTCGAGGTCCCGGCGGCTCGGCCGCTTGCGGTTCTGCACACGGATCGCGTAGGCCACGTTGTCGAAGATCGACATGGGGAACGGGTTGGGCTGCTGGAAGACCATCGCCACGCGCCGGCGCAGCGCGGTGATCTCCAGCTGCTCGACGTCCGTGCCGTCCAGGAGCACGCGCCCGCCGCGGTCGGCGCCCGCGGTCGTCTCGGTCAGGCGGTTCAGCGTGCGCAGCAGCGTCGTCTTGCCGCAGCCCGACGGGCCGATCAGCGCCAGGGCCTCCCCCGCGTGGATCGACAAGGACACGTCCTTGACCGCCGCGTTGTCGCCGTAGTGCACCGACAAGCGCTCGACGCGCATCCGCTCGGGCCCGCCCGGGCCGCGCGTGCGGACCCGCGTCGACGGCGCGTCCTGGGTCTCGGGCACCGGGACGGGCGTCCGGTCCAGGCGCACGCGGCGGCGGGGCGGCGGCAGCGCGGGAACGGCGTCGTCGAGGAAGGGATCGACCACGCGGTCGTGGGTGCTCATGCGCGAGGCTCCTTGCGCCGGCCGAGCAGGTCGACGGCGGCATTCAGGGTGAGGACGATCAGCAGCAGGACGAAGGCGGCTGCGTAGGCCTTCTGCGGGGCATTGCCCTCGCCGGCGGGCGAGGCGCCGTAGACGTAGCTGGTCAGCGTCGAGCCGGTGCCGCGGAGGTTGCCGAGGATCGGGACGTCGCCTTGGCGCTCGAGCTGCAGCGTCGCCCCGAGCAGGACGACGACCACCGCCGTGTCGCCGACGATCCGCCCCATGCCGAGCGCCGAGCCGGTCGCGATGTTGGTGCGGATCTGCGGCAGCAGGATCGTGCGAATGGTGCAGATGCGCGTCTTGCCCAGCGCCCACGACGCCTCGCGGACGTGCGTCGGGATCGCCATCAGCCCCTCCCGCGCGGCGCCGAAGACGAGCGGGAGCGCGATCAGCGACATCATCGCGCCGGCCGCCAGGAACGAGCGGCCGAAGACGCCTCCGCCCGATGCGGTGAACGACAGCGGCGCGAACAGCGGGAGCTGGAAGATGGCCAGCCCGAAGATCGCGATGACGATGTCGGGCGTGCCGGCGACGACCTCGATCCCGGACTCGACCGCGCGCGCCAGCGGCGCGGGCCGCCCGTACTCGACCAGCCACACCGCGGCGGCCACGGCGAGCGGCACCGCGAGTGCGATCCCGATGACGGTCAGGACGATCGTGCCGACGATCGGATCCAGGATGCCGCCGGTCGTGTGCTGCTGCAGGCCCGGCGTCGGGCGGCTGAACAGCAGCTCGGGGTTGAGGTACTGGACGCCGCGCACGCCCATGTACACCACGATCGCCGCGGTGACGGCGCAGAGCGCGAGGCCGCACGCCCAGCAGGCCACCAGCGCCAGGCGCTGGCTCCAGCGCCAGCCGCGGGTCGCGTCGCCCCGCGGCGCCGGGCGCGGCGCGTCGCGCCGGAGAGCAGCGGTCGGGGGCACGATGGTCATCAGACCCGCAGCCCCTGGCGGCGCATCGGCAGCTTGGCGACGTAGCCGCCGATCGACAGGGCGAGGCTCGACAGCAGGAGCAGCAGCGCGAAGGCGTAGATCGACGCGCGGACCGGCGGCGCGTTGATGGCGTCGACGTTCTCCACCATCGACGCGGCCAGCGGGCGGATCGGCTCGAAGAGGTAGGTGATGCCGTCGACGGGGTTGGGCGAGAACCCGCGCGAGCCCGACACCATCGACAACCCCACGGCTTCGCCGAGCGCGCGGGCGCACGCGAGCACCGCGGCCGCCACGATCGCCGGCCGCGCGGCTCGGACCGACACGCTCCAGACGACCTCCCAGCGGTTGGCGCCCAGCGCGGCAGCGCCCTCGGTCCACGCCGGCGGGATCGCCCGCAGCGCGTCGACCACGATGGCGATCATGATCGGGGTGATCATCACCGTGAGCACGACGACGGCCACCAGCACGCCGGTCCCGTCGATCTGCACCACGTTCTGCACCGAGTCCTTGCGCCCGGGGCTGATCAGATGGCTGCCCACCCACGGCGCCAGCACGAGGATGCCGATCAGGCCGTAGATCACCGACGGCACGGCGGCGAGCAGCCGCACCGCCGGCACGACGACGGCCCTGATCCGCGCCGGGGCGAACTCCACGATGAAGATCGCCGCCAGCAGCGAGAAGGCCAGGCCGATCAGCACGGAGGCGCCCGTCGTCAGCAGCGTCCCGTAGATCAGCGGCCAGGCCCGCAGGTGGTAGGCCGAGTCCGGCGGGTGCTGCCCGGTGGCGATCATCTGACCGAGCTGATGGTCGACGTTGCCGCCGGTCCCCAGCCACGAGATCCAGCCGTTGGCCTGCAGGACCGGCCAGGCGCGGACGGCGACGAACGCGACCATCAACACGATGATCAACAGGACCAGGGAGGCCACCGCGCCCAGGCGCCAGGCGGCCTGCCGGTCCGTCCACGGCTCTCGGAGCCGGGCGAAGACTCGCCCAGGGGGCGAGCTTCGCCTGCGGTTCTCGCCCAGCGGGCTCGAACGCGCTGCTGAGGGCGGCTCCATCGTCCTAGTTCAGCGGGATCGCGATCGAGGCGATGATCTTGCGCGCCGCCGCGCTGTGCTGGATCCAGTTGATGAACGCCGAGGCGGCGCCGGTCGCCTTGCCGCGCGTCACCTCGTAGTAGTTGCGGACGCCCGGGTACTGGCCCGACTTGGCGTTCTGCAGGTTGCACGCAACGCCTTCGAACGCGACGGCGTGGACGTCCTTCTGGGAGGCGTAGTACCCCGAGTTGAAGCCGATGGCGTTCTTGTCGGAGGCGACCGACTGCTCGACCAGGCCGTCAGACGGCTTGAGGGCGGCCAGCGGCGAGATGCTCTTGCCGCCGAGCAGCAGCTGCTGCACCAGCGGCGGCAGCGACGAGGCGGCCGTACGGCCGATGAGGTCGATCGTGCCGGTGATCGTCGAGCCCGGGACCTCCTCCCAGTTGCGGACCTGGCCGGTCCAGATCGCCTGCGCCTGGGCGAGGGAGAGGTTCGGCAGCGTGTTCGCCGGGTTGGTGTCGAAGCAGAAGAAGTCCTTGGCGATCGGGTAGAAGACCAGCCCGGACGGGTCGCTGGGACGGGGGTCGCGTGCGGCGTTGCCGATCGTGACGCGCCCCGCGGCGGCGTCCTGGACGCCGACCTCGCCGCCGCCCTGGGCGAGCTTGAACTTCACCTTGCCCGGCTTGAGCTTGACGTACTTCTTGGCCAAAAGGGCCACGAGCGGTGCCGATCCGGTCGCCCCGCTGATGGTGATGGTGCTGGCGGCCGAGGCCCCGGCGGGCAAGGCGAAGGCCAGGATCCCAACGACGGTGACGGCTGCCGCGAGGCGGCGTGTGCGGGTCATGACGACCGAACTCTCCAATTCCCAGTTTGCATGGTCAGATAGTGGACAATAGTCTAACCACACAATTCTGATCGAGTTTGGACAGAAGAGGTCTGGGGCATGAGCCACCCGGCCGTCGAGCACCGCGCCGATTGCGTGTCGTGCGGGTCGCCCCTGGCCGCCGACCAGCGCTACTGCCTGCGCTGCGGCGCGCGCCACGGCGCGCCACGCGTGGACCCGCTGGAGGCGCTCGGCTTCGCGGTCGAGGCCGGAACCGCGGCCGGCGCCACGCCCGGCCATGAAGCGGGGACCGTCCCCACCGGGAGCGCCCAAGCGGGGACCGTCCCCACCGGGAGCTCGCGGCGAGGACTGGCGACCGGGCCACGGCTGACGGCGGCGCTCGTCGCGGCGACGCTCGTGCTCGGCGGCGTGGCCGGCGCGGCGATCGGCCCGGCGCCGGCGCCGTCGGTGGCGTCGGCGCCGCGGCGCGTCGTCGCGGTGGTCGTGCCGCGCGCCGCGCCGGCTCCTTCCGCGACGGTCGCTGCGGAGCCACCGGCGATCGACGACCCGCCGGCGACGCCAACACCGGCGGCGGGCGACACCACGCCTGCGACGACCGCGGCGAGGGACACGACCGCCACCACCACGCCCTCATCCGGCGAGCCGGCCGGCGCCACGCCGGCGCCGGCGCCGGCGCCCTCCACGGCCACCCCGGCGACCACGCCCACGCCCGCCGGCCCCACCGCGCACGTCTGGCTGATCGCCCTCACCCAGCTCGATGCGACCACCGCGTTCGGCCCGGCCTCGCCGCTGGCCGACCTCGTCGCCAAGGGCACGCTGCTCGCCGGCTACGCCCCGGTCGCCGCGTCGGCGGCGGCCAACGGCATCGCGCTGCTCGGCGGCCGGGTCCCGACCGCCGACTGCGCCGCCGAGCTCGCCGCCTGCGTGGTGCCCGCCGGCGGCGACGCGCTGCCCGACCAGCTCCGCGTCGCCGGGCTCACCTGGCGCGCCTACGTCGAGGACGCTGCCCCGCGTTGCGCCGGGCCCACCGACCGCGTCGCCCCCTCGCTCTTCACCACGCTGTCAGCCCGCACCGACTGCGCCACGAACGTGGTCGGGCTCGATGCCCTGGACGCCGACCTCGCCGCCACGCCCGCCACCGCCCCGCGGTTGAGCCTCGTCGTCCCCGGGATCTGCCACGACGGCCGCGCGACGCCGTGCGCCGACGGCGCGCCCGCCGGGCCGGCCGGGGCCTCGCCCACGCTGCACGACCTCGTCGCGCGCATCACCGCCAGCGCCGCTTACCGGGCCGACGGCGTGCTGGTCATCGCGCCGGACGCGCCCCCGCCACCCGCCGACCCGGCCGCCGCCTCCGCGCTCGCGCCGACCGGCGCCCTCGTGCTGTCCTCGCGCGCCACCCCGGGCCGGACCGTCGCCACGCCGACCGGTCCCGTCGCGCTGCTGCGCAGCCTCGACGAGCTGCTCGGCCTGGACGCGCTCGGCGGCGCCGCCCAGGCGCCTGCCGGAGCGCTCGACGGCATCCTCGCCCCGGCCGTGGCCAGCGCCTCGGCCGCCTCCCCCTTCCCCCATCGATCCGTTCCCCCGACCACGACCCGGAGGTCATCTTGACCCTCGCCCGTCCGCTGCTGGCCGCCGTCCTCACCTTCGCGGTGTGGACGCCGATGGCCCACGCGAGTGCCAACCCCAACACCTACGACTGCGGAGGCCACATCGAGGCCGGCAAGCCCGCACCCGGAGACGACGACACCCAGGTCCAGTACGTCTTCGCCTGCGGTGGCCCGATCACCGGGTACCAGGTCCAGCCGCAGATCGGCGACACCGGCTTCTCGACCGACGTGTCCGTCTTCGAGGTCACCGGCGCCCCGCTGACCACCGACTCGTTCACCTGCAACGGCGACTTCCCCGGCTGGGCCATCAACTGCACCGGCAAGTACACCGGGGCCAGCTACGCCAAGATCACCGGCTCGTTCTCGATCGCCACGGCGCTGTGCGCCGAGCCGCGCGTCGACCCGCTGCTGACCGTCGTCTACGCGACGGCCGACAGCAAGGGCGTCGTCACGCAGAGCATCTCCGGCCCCTACGACCTCGGCCGTCCACGCGGCTGCCCGAAGTCCGCGCTGGGCGGCAAGACCCGCATCCCGGCCGACGGCGCGCTCCCCACGACCAAGCCGAAGCCGAAGCCGAAGGCCAAGGCCAAGGCCAAGAAGTCCGTGAAGCAGCACGCGAAGAAGAAGGTCGCCGCGACGGCCTGACCGCTCGGGGCCATCGCGTGCGCGCGGTGGCCCCGGCAGCGTCCGGGGTAGCACCCGAGCATGGACGACGACGATCGCAAGCCCGACCACACCGACGACCCGCGCGAGCAGGACACCACCTCCGGCGGCTACCCCGAGAGCAACCCCGGCGGCACGCAGGACGACGACGCCGAGAGCAACCCCGGCGGCACGCAGGACGACGACGCCGAGGGCGGCCGCGACCGCAGCGGCGGCGACACCGGCAGCGGTGCGCCGAGCCCGTCGACCGACAAGGAGACCGACCGCGGCGCCTCGACCGGCAACCCCGGCGCCGCCGGGTAGGACGGGGCGCGGCGCCCTTCCGACGCGTCTGGAACGATGCGACGGTGCGCATCTCCGCCAAGGCCGACTACGCCGTGCGAGCAGCGATCGAGCTCGCGTCCCAGGGAAGCGATCGCCCCACCAAGGGCGACACGGTCGCCCAGGCGCAGGGCATCCCGCTGAAGTTCCTCGAGAACATCCTCGCCGACATGCGCCACGCCGGGCTCATCACGAGCCGGCGCGGCGCCGAGGGCGGCTACTGGCTCGCCCGGCCGGCCGAGGAGATCACCGTCGCCGACATCATCCGCGCCGTCGAGGGACCGCTGGCCTCGGTGCGCGGCGGCCGGCCCGAGGACGTCGACTACGCCGGCAGCGCCGAGCCGCTGCAGCGCGTGTGGATCTCGGTGCGCGCGAGCTTGCGCGCGGTGGTCGAGAACGTCACGCTCGCCGACCTCGCCTCGGGCAAGCTGCCCAAGGACGTCGAGGCCCTGGCCAAGGACCCCGAGGCCTGGGTGACGCGCCGGTAGACGCCGGCGGACGACCTGTGCGCCGCACGCGCGTCGCCCCGGTGACGCGCCGGTAGACGCTAGGCCGCCGCCGCCGGGGCGTCCGTCGCGTCCGTCGCGTGCGGCACCGCGCCGCCGCCCTGCAGCACGTAGACGATGTCCCCACGCTCGAGCTCCAGCTGCTCGGCCTCGCTGCGCGTCAGCTGCACGGCGACGGTCCCGTCGCCGGCGAGCTCCAGCTCCACGCGGACCTCGAAGCCGAGGTGCACGACACGCTGCACCTGCGCCTCCACGGCGCCGTCGCCCGGGTCGTGGCGCACGACGAGGTCGTGCGGGCGCACGAGGCCATCGCCGAGCCGGGCCACCGGCCCGAGGAAGCCCATCACGAACTCGTTGGCCGGTGCGTCGTAGAGCTCGCGCGGCGGACCGGCCTGCTCGATCTGGCCCTCGTTGAGGACCACGATGCGATCGGCGAGCTCCATCGCCTCCTCCTGGTCGTGCGTGACCAGGACGGTGGTGACGTGCACCTCGTCGTGCAGGCGCCGAAGCCACGCGCGCAGCTCGGCGCGGACGTTGGCGTCCAGCGCGCCGAACGGCTCGTCGAGGAGCAGCAGCTTCGGCTCGATGGCCAGCGCACGCGCCAGCGCCATGCGCTGGCGCTGCCCGCCCGACAGCTGCGACGGATAGCGCTCCTGGTAGCCGGCCAGCCCGACGATGCCCAGCAGCTCGTCGACCTTGGCCTTGATCTCGTCCTTCGGGCGCTTGCGGACCTTCAGCCCGAACGCGACGTTCTCGCGGACCGACAGGTGCTTGAACGCCGCGTAGTGCTGGAACACGAACCCGATGTCGCGGCGCTGCGGCGGGAGCTTGGTGACGTCGCGGTCCTCGAGCACGACGGTGCCGGCGTCGGGCACCTCGAGCCCCGCGATCACGCGCAGGAGCGTGGACTTGCCCGACCCCGAAGGGCCCAGCAGCGCGGTCAGCGAGCCCGGCGCGATGTCGACCGAGACGTCGGTCAGCGCCGCGAAGTCGCCGTAGTGCTTGGACACGGAGGAGACGGAGATCATCGGGCATCACCCTTGCGTTGCAGGACGGTCATCGCGAGCAGCGTCGCCAGCGCGATCACGGCCATGAGCGCCGACGCGGCGTAGGCGCCGGCGAGGTCGAAGTTCGAGAAGCGGTTCTCGACGAGCAGCGGCAGCGTGACCGTCTCGCCGGAGATCTTGCCCGAGACGACGCTGACCGCGCCGAACTCGCCGATGGCCCGGGCGGTCGAGAGCACGACGCCGTAGGCCACGCCCCAGCGGATCGCCGGGAGCGTGATCCGCCAGAAGGTCTGCCAGCGCGACGCGCCCAGCGTCGAGGCCGCCTGCTCCTGCTCGTCGCCGATCTCGCGCAGGACCGGCACGACCTCGCGGACCACGAACGGCAGGCAGACGAAGATCGTCGCCAGCACCATCCCGGGCACCGAGAAGATGACCTGGATCCCGGCGTTGCTGAGCGTCGGGCCGAGCCAGCCCTGGCGGCCGTAGAGCAGGAACAGCGCCAGGCCGATGACCACGGGCGAGATCGCGAACGGCAGGTCGATCAGCGCCTCGAACACGCGCTTGCCGCGCATCCGCGAGCGGACCAGCGCGAGGGCGGCGACGATGCCGAAGACGGTGTTGAGGGGCACGGCGATCGCCGTGATCTCGATCGTCAGCCAGAAGGCGCTGGTCGCCGCCGGCGTCGTGATCGAGCTCCAGACCTCGCCCACGCCGGGCTCGAACGTCCGGTACAGCACGATCCCGATCGGCACGAGCAGCAGGACCGCGAGGTAGGCCAGCGCGACGAAGCGGATCGAGAGCTGCGCCCCGCGGCTAGACGTCATGGCGGTTGCCCCAGTACTCGATGAAGCGCAGCGCGATCAGCATCGACAGCGCCACGCCGAGCAGCACGACCGCGACCGCCGCGGCCCCGCCGGCGTTGTCGCTCTCGATCTGCTTGAAGATGAAGACCGACGACACCTGCGTGCGGAACGGCACGTTGCCGGAGATGAGGACGATCGAGCCGAACTCCCCGACCGCCCGCGCGAAGGACAGCGCGGCGCCCGACAGGATCGCCGGGAACAGGTTGGGGAAGATGATCCGGCGGAAGATCGTCAGCGGGCGCGCGCCGAGCGAGGCGGCCGCCTGCTCCATGTCGCGGTCCAGCTCGATCAGCACCGGCTGCACGGCGCGCACGCCGAACGGCAGCGTCACGAACAGCAGCGCGAGCGCGACCGCGATCTGCGTGTAGGCGAGGTTGACCCCGACCGGGCTGGCCGGTCCCCACAGCGCCAGCAGCGTGATGCCCGCCACGATCGTCGGCATCGCGAACGGCAGGTCGATCACCGCGTTGACGATGCGGCGGCCGGGGAAGTCGTCGCGCACGAGCGTCCAGGCGATCGCCAGCCCGGCGACCGCGTTGACCACGGCCACGATCACCGAGACGACGATGGTGAACTTCAGCGCCGACACGGCCTGGCGGCTGGAGACCGAGTCCCAGAACGCGCCGAGGCCGCCGTCCAGCGACTTGGCCGCCAGGGCCGCCAGCGGCAGGAGGACGATGATGCTCAGCCACAGCGTCACCAGGCCCAGGCCGAGGCCGCCCACCCCGCCGGACCGCGCGGCGGTCCGGCGGCGCGTGCGCCCGGAGGAGGCCGGGGCGGGCCCGGCGGGGGTCAGGGTCGTCGTGCTCACTTCGCCGTGGAGACGCCCGCGTCGGACTCGATCTTGGCGACGGAGCCCTTGTCGGGGTCGAACAGCTGGTCGTTGACCTTCGACCACCCGCCGTAGTCGGCGATCGTCTTCAGCGACTTCGGATCGGGGAACTTGGACTTGTTCTTGGCCAGGACCGTCGGGTTGACCGGCCGGTAGCCCCAGTCGGCGAAGTGCTGCTGGGCGGCGTCGCCGAGCGCGAACTTGACGAAGGCCTTGCCCGCGGCGCCGGTGGAGCTGGTCGCGGCGATCGGGTTCTGGATCAGGAACGTGTCGTCGGGCTGGACGAGCTGCAGGTTCTTCTCGCCCTTCTTGACGGCGGTCGCGTACTCGTACTCATAGGAGATGAGGACGTCGCCCTCGCCGCCGGTGAACGTCTGCAGCGCCTCGCGACCGGACTTCGGCTGGACCGGCACATGGTCGGTCAGCAGCTTCTTGACGTAGGCGAGACCGCCGTGCTGGTAGGCGCCCATGATGTTCCACTTGGCCGCGCCCGAGGTGAACGGGTTGGGCGTGACGACCTTGACGCCCGGCTTGAGCAGGTCGTCCCAGCCGTGGATGCCCTTGGGGTTGCCCTTGCGCACGACGAACGAGACGAGCGACGTGGTCACGAAGCCGCCGGCGCCGCCGTCGGCCTCGGTCTGCGTGACCCAGTCGGCCGGGACGAGCTTGTCGGGGACGAGCTTGTCGACGTCGGGCGCCAGCGAGAGGGCGACGATGTCGGCCTTCTGGCCCGCGAGGACCGCGCGGCTCTGGTCGCCCGAGGCGCCGTAGGACGTCTTGAAGGACACGCCCTTGCCCTCGGGGGTGGCCTGGAAGTCGGGGATGATCTCGTCGTAGACGACCTCGGGCGTGGAGTACGCGACGAGGGAGAGCGACGTCTTGCCGCCCCCGCCGCTGCTGGAGGACGCCGACGCACCGCTGGAGTCGTCCGATGCGCCGCCGCAGCCGGCCACCAGCAACGCGGCCGCGGCCAGGGTCGAGAGCAGGATCTTGGGCTTCACGGGGTTACAGGCCTCCAAAAGGCATAAAGGCAGTCGGGATTCGGAGGTTCGGCAGTGTACACCAACCCTGGCGAAGTCATGGGAATGGTGGTGATCGACCCGGTGGGAATGGTGGTGATCGATCCGGTGGGAATGGTGGTGATGGAGCCGGTGGGAAAAGTGGGGATCGCGCCGGCGCGGCCGCCGCCGCGAGGGTCGCTAGCATCGCCCGCCCCGTGGACTACCCCGTCGAGACCTTCACCGAGGACGAGCGCGCCCGCCTCGCGCCGCACGTCACCAACCTCGACCAGCCGGTCTTCGCCTTGGTGAACCTGCCCGAGACGCTGAAGGGCGCGCTGTTCGCCCGCTACTCGCGCTACCAGGGCACGCTGCGCCGGCTGTATCTCGACGAGTTCGCCGACGGCGCGCCGTCGGGCGACCTGCCCGCGTGGGAGTCGGGCGAGGGCAAGCGCGCGGCCGATCTCTACGAGCGGATCTTCCTCGGCTACGGCGACGACTCGGTCGCCCAGCTCGGCGGCATGCACGTCGCCTGCGAGTGGACCTCCAACGTCCTGACCAAGGTGCTGCAGCGCCCGCGGCTCGCGTCCTACCTCGAGCAGTCCACCCGCTACATCGCCTACGACGCGCCGATGCCGGGCGGCGGCTACCGCTACTACCGTGACCCGGAGCTCGGGCCGGGCTACGCGGCGGCGATGGACGACATCTTCGGCGTGTACTCGCGCGCGCTGCCGGTCGTGACCGGGTGGATCGACGCGCAGTTCCCCGGCGACCCGTCCCGCGCGCGCACCCGCGCGATCCAGGCGAAGGCCTTCGACCTCCTGCGCGGCCTGCTGCCGGCCTCGTCGCTGTCGCACATGGGCATCTACGCCTCCGGCCAGAGCTACGAGCAGCTCATCCTGCACCTGCTCGCGCATCCCTTGCCCGAGGCTCGGGACTACGGCGCCGGGATCCTCGAGGCCGTGCAGGCCGTCATGCCCTCGTTCGTGACGCGCGTCGAGCGCCCGGATCGCGGCGGCGACTGGATCTCCTACCTGCAGGAGCGCGACGCAGGCGCGGCGCGCTGGGTGCAGCGCCTCGGTCTCGACGGCGCCGGCGCGCCCGCCGAGGACCACGCCTCCGTGCGCCTGCTGCACGTCGACGGCGACGAGGACGCGCTGCTGGCGTCCCTGCTCTTCGAGGCGGCCGGCGCGAGCGAGGACGTGACGCGCACGCGTCTGACTGCCCTGTCGGGCGACGAGCGCGCCCGGCTCCTGGCCGACCTGATCGGCGAGCGCCGCAACCGGCGCCACCGGCCGGGCCGCGGGTTCGAGGCGCTGCGCTACCGCTTCGAGGTCGTCTCCGACTACGGCGCCTTCCGCGACCTGCAGCGCCACCGGATGCTGACCGTGCAATGGCAGCAGCTCACGCCGCACCTGGGCGCCAGCGTGCCCGAGGAGCTCGACGCGGCCGGTGTCGGCGACGAGGTCCGCCGCGCCTTCGAGGTCTCGCGCGACGCCTGGCAGGCGCTCACCGACGCGGGCCAGCATCGCGCCGCGCCCTACGCGCTGTCGCTCGGCTATCGCATCCGCTACGTCCTGGACCTCAACGCCCGCGAGGCCATGCAGCTCATCGAGCTGCGCTCCGGCCGCGAGGGCCACCCGAGCTACCGGGCGGTCGCCCACGAGATGCACCGTTTGATCGCCGGCGTCCACCCGGCCGTGGCGGCGGCGATGGTCCACGTCGACCACGAGACCGAGCCCCGGTTGGAGCGCATCCTGTCCGAGATGCGCACGCAGGCCAAGGCCGAGGCGCGGGCCGGTGCCTAGGCACGGGTAGCCCGCGCCGGTCACAGGTTTCGCGCTCGCGCGTCAAATGGGTGTGGACCCTTTTGAGACGACCGACGCCTTCGACCGGCTGCGTGACGCCCTCGTCGCGGCGGTCTCCATGCCCGCGGGACGCCCCCGCCGGCGTGCGGGACGCCCGCCGACAGGCCCTGTCACGACACCGAGACGGCGCTCGCGCCGGCAGCGTCGTGCCGCGTCGAGGCGCGCGCGCGGCTGACCGTGCGGCGGCGCCCGGCCCGCCGCCCGGCGACGCCGATGCGCGATCAACGCATAGCCCGTCCTGGTGATGGCCCGCCGGTCCACGCGCTAAGGTCCGGGCGTCGACCAGCAGGCCTCGGAGGTGCGGAGGCCGCGCACCGCGCGCCGTAGCAGGCCGCCGGGTGCCTGAACGGGTGCCCCCCGTGCGATTCGACACTCTCGCTGTCGTCTGTCGAGATGGGGAAACCATCGCCACCGTTCGCGCTACGTATGGCTAGTGCCTTCGATTGCCGCGATCTTCCCCGGACAGGGGAGCCACGCCCCGGACATGGACGAGCCGTACCGCGGCCTGCCCGCGTTCGAGCGCGGCCTCGAGCTCCTCGGGTTCGACCCGTTCGAGCGCCTCGACGAGGGCACGCGGTTCCAGCAGCCCGCGATCCTGCTCTGCAGCGTCGCCGCCTGGGACCTCTGGCGCGAGGACGCGCCCGACGAGGCCGCTGAGGTGCGCGCCGCCGCGGGACACTCCCTCGGCGAGTACGCCGCGCTGGTCGCGGCGGGCGTCCTGACCTTCGACGACGCCGTCGGCCTCGTCGCCGAGCGCGCCGCCGCGATGGCCGACGCCGGCGCGCTGCAGGATGGCTCGATGGTCGCGATGCTCGGCGGCGACGACCACGCCATCCGCGCGCTCGCCACGCGGCTGAGCCTGACCATCGCCAACGACAACGCACCGGGGCAGCTCGTGCTCTCCGGCGCGTCGGACGCGATCGCCCACGCCGAAGAGATCGCCCGCGACGAGACCGGCGCGCGCGCCCGCCGCCTGGACGTCTCCGCCGCGTTCCACTCCCCGCTCATGCAGCCGGCGGCCGCGCGCCTCGCCGCGGCGCTGGAGCGCATCGAGATCGGCACCCCGGCCTTCCCCGTGTACGCCAACGGCAGCGCGTCGCCGTTCACCGACGTGCGCCGCGAGTTGAGCGAGAACCTGCTGCGCCCCGTGCGCTGGCGGGAGACGATGCTCGCGCTGCGCGCCGCCGGCATCGACCGCTACGTCGAGCACGGCCCCGGCGCGGTCCTCACGGGCCTGGTCATGCGAACGCTGGCGGCGGCGTGATGCAGGCGGCGACGGTCACCGACGCGACGACCACCGCGCGCGGCCCCAGCATCACCGGCGCGTCGACGGCGACGCCGACCGCGCTGCCGCGCACCCGCCTCCGCCGCCCGCTGCCCCGGGGGCTGACCGCCGGCCTGTTCGGCGTCGGCGCCGCGCTGCCCGAGCGCGAGATCGACAACCAGCACTTCGAGGACCGTCTCGACACCAACGACGCGTGGATCGTGCGGCGCACGGGCATCCGCACCCGCCGCTGGCTCGACGAGGGCGCGCCGCTCGCGCCGCTGGCCGCCGAGGCCTGCGCCGCCGCGCTGGCCGATGCGGGCCGCACGGCCGACGAGGTCGACCAGGTCATCGTCACGACGATCACGCCGGACCGGATCACCCCCGGCCTGGCCCCCGAGGTCACGCGGCTGATCGGCGCCCACGGCGCGGCGGCCGTCGACGTCAACGCCGCCTGCGCCGGGTTCTTGTACGGGTTGGACCAGGCCGCCGCGCTGGTCGAGACGGGCCGCGCCCGCGTCGTCCTGGTCTGCGGCGCCGAGGCCCTCAGCCGGCTGACCGACCACGAGGACCGCGGCACCGCGGTGCTCTTCGGCGACGGCGCCGGCGCCGTGGTCGTCGCCGCCGGCGAGCTGGACCGCGGCGTCTCGCGCTTCGTCCTGGGCTGCGACCCGGAACAGGGCGATCTGCTCTACGCCGACAACGAGGACCGCAAGCTCCGCATGGAGGGCCGCGAGGTCTACCGCCACGCGGTCGCGCGGATGACCGAGGCGACCACCGAGGCCCTGGCGGGCTGCGGCCTCGGCGTCGACGACCTCGACCTCTTCGTCGCCCACCAGGCCAACTCGCGCATCATCGAGTCGGCCGCCAACGAGCTCGGCGTGCCGCACGAGAAGCTCGCGATCAACGTCGACCGCGTGGCCAACACGTCGTCGGCCTCGATCCCGCTGGCGCTGGCGCAGGCCGAGCGCGACGGGTTGCTGAAGCCCGGCGCCACCGTCGCCCTGGCCGCCTTCGGCGCCGGCTTCGTGTGGGGCGCGGGCATCGTGAGCTGGAAGGAGCGCCGGGATGTCTGCGCCTGAGGGAGCGGTCGCGCTGGTCACCGGCGGAACACGCGGCATCGGCGCCTCGATCGCCGAGCGGCTGAAGGCCGACGGCTACAAGGTCGCGACGCTCGGCCGCACCGGCGGCGACGTCCAGGCCGACGTCAGCGATCCCGCCTCCGTCCAGGCGGCCTTCGACGAGGTGCGCGAGAACCTCGGGCCCGTCCTCATCCTGGTCAACAACGCCGGCGTCACCGCCGACGGCCTGGCGATCCGGATGCCCGACGACGACTGGACGCGCGTCATCGACACCAACTTGGGCGGTGCGTTCAACTGCACCAAGCGCGGCCTCGAGGACATGCTGCGGGCCCGCTGGGGCCGCATCGTCAACGTGTCCTCGATCGTCGCCGAGCGCGCGAACTCCGGGCAGGCCAACTACGCGGCCTCCAAGGCCGGCCTGCTGGGCTTCACGCGCGTCGTGGCCAAGGAGATGGGCAAGCGCAACATCACCGCCAACGCGGTGACGCCCGGCTTCATCGAGACCGACATGACCGCCGAGCTCCCCTCCCAGGAGCTGGCGGCCGCGATCCCGGCCGCCCGCGTCGGCCGCCCCGACGAGGTCGCCGCCGCGGTGAGCTTCCTCGTCAGCGAGGACGCGGCCTACATCAACGGAGCCACCCTGGCCGTCGACGGCGGCCTGGGCGCATGACCACCACCACCATCGACTAGGAGCAACAGCGAACATGGCAAGCCAGCAGGAGATTCTCGAGGCCATCCGCGCCGAGCTGACCGACATCAAGGTCCCCGACGCCGAGACCGCACAGCCCGACACGACGTGGGAGCAGCTCGACGTCGACTCGCTCGACCTCGTCGAGCTGGTCAAGGCGCTGGAAGACCGCTTCGACGTCCAGATCGCCGATCCGGACCTGAAGGGCATCGCCTCGGTCGGCGATGCCATCACCCTCGTGGAGCGCCTCCAGGGGGCCACCGCCTAGTGGACGGCATCGTCGTCACCGGGAGGGGCATCGTCTCCTCGGTCGCCAATGGGGCCGACAACTTCTTCGACGCCCTGCTCGGCATGCGCGGCGGGATCACCGACGACGGCGTCGCCCCCTGCGCGGAGTTCGAGCCGGAGACGGTGATGACCGCCAAGGAGGCGCGTCGCAACGACCGCTTCACCCAGCTGGCCGTCGGGGCCGCCGACGAGGCGGCCGCCGAGGCCGGGCTGATGGGCGACGTCGAGCCGTCGCGGGTCGGCGTCATCGTCGGCACCGGCGTCGGCGGGCTGACGACGCTCCAGAAGGAGTGCGAGGTCTGGCTCGAAGGGGGCGACCGCGCGGTCTCCCCGCTCTTCGTGCCGATGATGATGCCCAACGCCGCCGCCGGCCAGGTCGCGATGCGCCTCGGCGCCCACGGCCCCGGCTTCTCGGTGGCATCGGCCTGCGCGACCGGCGCGCACGCCATCGGTGAGGCCAAGCGCATGATCGAGCGCAACGAGGTCGACGTCGTGGTCGCCGGCGGCACCGAGGCGGCGCTGGTCGGCCTGTGCCTGGCGGCGTTCCGCCGCATGGGCGCCCTGTCGCGCGAGGGCGTCTCGCGCCCGTTCGACGTCAACCGCGACGGCTTCGTCATGGGCGAGGGCGCAGCGGTCCTGGTGCTCGAGCGCGAGGCCCACGCCACCGCGCGCGGAGCCAAGATCCTCGGCCGCGTCACGGGCTACGGCGCGTCCAACGACGCCTTCCACATCACCCAGCCCGAGGAGAACGGCCGCGGCGCCATCCAGGCCATGACGGCCGCGCTGCGCGACGCCGACCTCTCCCCGACCGACGTCGGCTACGTCAACGCGCACGGCACGAGCACGCCCTTCAACGATCGCATCGAGGCCAAGGCCATCCGGCAGGTTCTCGGCGAGGACGGCCCGCCGGTCTCCTCGTGCAAGGGCGCGATCGGCCACACCCTCGGCGCCGCCGGCGCCATCGAGGCGCTGGCCTGCGTGGAGGCGCTGCGCCGCGGCGCGCTCCCGCCCACGCTCGGCCTCGAAGAGATCGACCCCGAGTGCGCCGCCGACCACGTCGCCGGCGCGCCCCGCGAGGCGCCCGACCTCAAGGTCGCGCTGAGCAACTCGTTCGGCTTCGGCGGCCAGAACGCAACCCTCGTCCTCCAGGCGGCCTGACGGTTATGAGTGCAGTGTTCGACGTCCTTCCCGAGCAGCTCGCAGCGCGTGCGCGCCTCGAGCTCCTCTTCGACGCCGGCTCGTTCCGGCCGATCCGCTCCGCGGTGGGCGACGGCGTCCTGTCGGGCAGCGGGCGCGTCCAGGGCCGTGCGGTCTGCGCCTGGGCGCAGGACGGGTCGTTCAAGGGCGGGTCCCTCGGCGCCGCCGGCGGCGAGACCATCGCCCGCACGATCCAGCGGGCCGACGCGATGGGCGTGCCGGTCGTCGGCTTCCCGCATTCGGGCGGCGCCCGGCTGCAGGAGGGCGTGGCGGCGCTGAGCGCCTACGGGTCGATCTTCCGCGCGCAGGCGCTGGCCAAGGTCCCGATGATCAGCGTCGTCTCCGGGCCGTGCGCCGGCGGCGCCGCGTACTCACCCGCGCTGGGCGACTTCGTGGTCATGACCCAGGAGGCCGTGATGTTCCTCACGGGCCCCAAGATCATCGAGCGCGTGACCCGCGAGCAGATCTCCGCCGCCGACCTGGGCGGCCCGAAGGTGCACGGCGCCAACGGCGTGTCGCACATGGTGGCCCGCGACGACGTGCACGCAGCCGAGCTCGTCCGCGAGCTGCTGACCTACCTGCCCGACACGCTCGGCGCCGGCTCGCCGTTGGTGCCGCCGGCCGACGCGCCCGGGGACGACCCGAGCGCGGCGCTCCCGGAGTCCGACCGCAAGGTCTACGACGTGCGCGACGTCGCCGCCGCGCTGCTGGACCGCGGCACGCTGCTGGAGCTCGCGCCGAAGTGGGCGCGCAACCTGACGGTCGCCTTCGGCCGCATCGAGGGCCGCGCGGTCGGCGTCATCGCCAACCAGGCCCGCTACCTCGGCGGCTGCCTCGACGCAGACGCCGCCGAGAAGGGCGCCTGGTTCGTCGACATGTGCAACCGCTTCGGCATCCCGCTCGTGGTGCTCGCCGACACGCCCGGGTTCCTGCCCGGCGCGATGCAGGAGCAGGCCGGCGTGCTGCGCCACGGCGCCTCCCTGCTGCGGGCGTTCGGCGCCGCGACGGTGCCTCGCGTGACCGTGACGTTGCGGCAAGCGTATGGTGGGGCCCACATCGTCATGAACTCCCGCGATCTCGGTGCCACCCTGACCCTCGCCTGGCCGAACGCCAGGATCGGCGTCATGGGCGCCCGGCAGGCCGTCGAGCTGGTGCGCCGCCGCGAGATCGAGGCCGGAGCCGACGCCGCGCTGCTGGCCGAGGCCTACGAGGCCGAGCACCTCCCGGTGCGCGTCGCCGCCGCCGCGGGGTTCGTGGACGAGGTCATCGAGCCGTCGCAGACGCGCGACCGGATCGCCCATGTCCTCGAGCTCGCCAGATGACGCCATCCTGGAAACGGAACGGATCCGCCGTCATGTGGTCCGCCATCCGCGCGTGAACCCGGACGGCGAGCCGCTGATCAACGAGTCGCGCAACGCGACCGAGGAGGCCATCCTCGACGCCGCGCGCGACGCGCTCGCCGACACGGAGTACCGGCGGCTGACGATGGACGTGATCGCCAAGCGCGCGTTCACCAGCCGCACGGCGCTGTACTTCTACTTCCCCAACAAGCGCGCGCTGATCGATCGCCTGATCCTGCGCGCGTTCCTGGACATGTACGAGGCGGCCTCGCCCTACCTCGACGGCGCGGGCGACCCGCGCGCGGAGCTGCGCCGCGGCCTGGCGCGCACGGTCCGGATCATCGATCGCGACGCGCACGTGCTCACGCTGGCGGCGATGCTGTCGGGCGAGGAGGATCGCCTGCCGCCCCAGTGGGCCCCTTATGTCGTGCGCTTCGTCGAGGGTGCGACAGCGCGCATCGCGCGTGACCAGGCGCGCGGCATCGCGCCGACCGACATCCCGCCGCGCCTGGCCGCCCAGGCGCTCCTGGCGATGGTGGAGCGCCACGTGACGCTCGAGCTCATCCAGGGCGGCGGCGACGCGCACCAATCGATCCGCGTCCTCGCCGAGCTGTGGTGGCGCGCCGTGTACTCCAAGCCCGCCGAGCCCCCGCCGGCGGACTAGCGCCTCGGCGCCCGCCGGCGCTCGGCGCCGGCCGCAACTCGGCGCGTCGGCGCTATGCGCGGCGCGTCTTGCCCGACCGCGCGGCTTCCTCGCGGTCGGCCAGCTCGGCGAAGCGACGCGCCAACTGGGCGCGGACCGAGAGGACCATCGAGTCGATGTGCGCCTGGTCGGCCGGGTCGAGGTCGGAGAAGCGGATGCCCGTCCCCTCGTCGTGGACGCGGACGATCTTCCCGTGGGCCTTGACGACCGTGTCCTGCGGGAGGGCGATCTCGACCTCCACGGTGCTGTCGGAGCCGCCGAAGCCTCCGCCGGCCAGCAGCGCGCCGCCGGCCGACAGGTTGATGGTCGTCGTCGCCTGGGCGGCGCCGGCCCCGCTGACCTGCACCGGCAGCTGCACGTCCAGGCGCGGCGAGGCGCGCAGGTTGTCGATCCGGCCCTCGCGGTTGGCGTGGAAGGCCACGGTTCCGTGGGCGGTGCGCTCGGCGCGGCCGTGCAGGACGACGAGGTGGCCCTGGTGGGTGAACGAGATCTGCGCCGAGCGCGGCAGCAGGCCCGGCGTGGCATCGCGCGGATCGCGCGGCAGCAGCCAGGCCACGTCCCGCGATGTCGCCGCGACGATGGCCGGCATCGGCCGCACGCCGACGCTGAGCGTGGCGGGCATGAAGTCGCGGATTCGACGCACCGCCTGCATCCTCGCAAAGCCCGGCCGCCGGCACCACACAGCCTTACACCGGTAGGGGTAGGAATCTGCCCTATGCCTCGGCGACGGGAGCCGGCGGCGGCGCCGCCACGCCGTGGACGCCGAGCGCGTGGAACCCGCCGTCGACGTGCAGGATCTCGCCGCTGATGGCGCGCGACAGCGAGGACAGCAGGAACACCGCGGCATCGGCGACCGGCTCCGGATCGGTCAGGTCCCACTTCAGCGGCGCGCCGTGCTCCCAGGCTTCGGCGAGGACGTCGAAGCCCTCGATCGCGCCGGCGGCCATGGTCCGCAGCGGCCCCGCCGCGATCAGGTTGGACCGGATCCCGCGCGGGCCGAGGTACTGCGCCAGGTAGCGGTTGACGGACTCCAGCGCGGCCTTGGACACCCCGGCCCAGTCGTAGATCGGCCACGCCTTGGAGGCGTCGAAGTCCAACCCGACCAGCGAGCCGCCCTGCTCGGCGCGCTCCAGGAGCGGCGCGAACGCCGCGCCGAGCGACTTCAGCGAGAACGCGCTGATCTCGAACGCGGCGGTGGCCGAGGCGACGGGGGCCTCCAGGAAGCGCCCGCCGAGCGCGTCGCCCGGGACGAACGCGATCGCGTGCAGCACGCCGTCCACGACGCCCCACCGCTGGTCGAGCTCAGCGACGGCCGCCGCAAGCTGCTCATCGTCGGTGACGTCGAGCTCCAGCACGTCGGGCGTGCCCGGCAGCCGCTGGGCCATGCGCTGGGTGAGCCGCAGCGCCCGTCCGAAGCCGGTCAGGACGATCTCGGCCCCCTCCTCCTGGGCCCGGCGGGCGACGGAGTACGCGATCGAGCGATCGGTCAGCACACCGGTGATCAGGAGCTTCTTGCCGTCCAGGAGAGCCATCACCTCATCCTTACCGACCCGGCGGCCCCGCGTTGCACCGGTTCGACGTCAGATCACCCGGTTGTCGAATCACGCTCGCGCGCGAAGCGCGACTCGGTCTCCTGTGCCGCGGCGTGCGGATCCTGCGCCTCGCTGGCGGCCCGCCAGCTGGTGGCCTTGTGCATCCCGTCGCAGAACGGCTTCTGGCGGGAGCGCCCGCAGCGGCAGAGCGCGACGGTCTGCCCGCGGAAGGCGATGTCGTTGCCGTCCTGGTCGGCCAGCGTGAACGCGCCGCGGATGAGCAGCGGGCCGTCCCGATAGGGCGTGATCCGGGCGCCGTCGGCGCTCATGCCGCCACCGCGTCGTGGCGCGGGGCGCGCAGCGCGCGCTGCTGCGCCGCCCAGGCTCCGAGAAGCATCGTGGCCCACCGACCCTCGAGCTCCACCAACGCCCGCGCGCCGAACAGGATGTCGTCCTTCAGCGCCGGCTCCTGGCGCACGAGGCCCCCGGCGAGGTCGACCGCCGCGACGTTCTCGTGGACCGCGTCGGCGGTGACGTGCTCGTCGTAGAACTCGGTCGCGCGCCGAGCGCCGACCCCGAGGCGGCGCAGCGCGGTCGCGTAGCGCCGGTTCGGGATCGACGAAGTCATCTCGAACAGCGCCAGATGGCCGACGATCGCTCCGCGATGGCGGCGGTGCAGCCCGAACATGGACATCAGGTTGACCGTCGCCAGCGTGACGCCCGGCAGCGCGTCGACGTAGGCGCCGTAGGAGGGGTCCAGGCCGAGCTCCTCCATCGTGTCGGCGAACAGCTGCGCGTGCATGCGCGCCGGATCCCCGCTGCCGTACTCGTCGGTCTGCACCTCGATGAGCGCGGCCTTCGGGCCGCCCGCCAGGCGCGGGATGGCCCACGAGTGCGGATCGGCCTCCTTGAGCTGGTAGGCGGAGCGGTGCACGACGACCTCCTTGAACTGCTCCAGCGTCCCGTTCCGTTCGAGGTGGCGCGAGAGCGACGGCGCCTCGTCGGCGTCGGCGATCGCCCGCAGCGCGAGGTCCATGGTCGTCGCGTCGGCCGCCGGTGGCGTCCAGCCGGCCAGCGCAGCGTGGAGTCCGTCCTCGAAGACGGCTTCCAGCTCGGCGCGTAGGCCGAGCAGACCGGGATCCCACTCCCAGCGCTCGTCGACGCCGTCGAAGCCGCGGTAGTGCAGCTCGTAGCACGCGTAGAGCGTGAGGTGCAGGTCGTCGTCGGCCAGCGGGTCGCCGGGCGTGGGGACGTCCGTGCCGGGAGACAGGGTTCCGGGCGCGCCGCGCAGGGCGGCGAGCACGGTCTCAGACAGAGGTCCGCGCGGGGTCGGGAGAGCGGGCATGGCGCTCGGGCTACCCGCGGTCGGTGTCGCTCAGGCCCAGGTGGCGATCGGCCAGCCAGCCCGCAACCGCTCGCGCACCGCCGTCGCGGCCGACCTCCCGGACCAGCGCGGCGCGCGGGCGCTCGATCAGGTCGCGCGCGCTCGCCAGCTCGGCGGCACAGCCGAGCCGCCCGGCCGCGGGGGCCAGGCCGTCGAGCAGCGCGTGCAACTGGTCGCGCATCGGGCGCACGGCGCCGGTGTGGACGTCGATCCACCGCCCCTCCACCCCGTGCCGGCACGCCGACCAGCGGTTCTCGCCGATCTTCCACGACGCCGCGGCGCCGAGGTCCTCGCCGGCGCCGTGGCGCTCGGCCAGCGTCGCGACCAGCGCGTGGACGACCGCGGCCAGCGCCGCGGAGTCGGCGACCGTGGACTGCGCGTCGGGCACGCGCACCTCGATCGTGCCGTGCAGCGGGTGCAGGCGCGCCTCGAACCACCACTGCCCGGGGTCGGCGAAGGTCTCGGTCTCCCGCCCCCAGGCGAAGGCCTCGGCCAGCGCCTCCCAGCTCGGGACCGCGGGCGGGACGCCCTGGCGCGGGAGCAGATCGCAGACCTTCGGCCGCACGGACGCCAGGCCGGTGTCGCGACCCTCGTAGAAGGGCGACGCGGAGCCCAGCGCCGCCAGCGCCGGCAGGTGCTCGCGCATCGCGTTGTAGACCGCCAGCGAGCGATCGGCGCCCGCGACAGCGACGTGGACGTGCAGCCCGAAGACGAGCTGGCGGCGCGCGATCGTCCCGAACTCCGCGGTCATGGCGTCGTAGCGCTCGCCGCCGTTCAGCGGGCCCTCGGCCGCGGCGAACGGGTGGATGCCGCCGCCCGCGACGCGGAGGCCGAGCGGCGCGGTGGCGGCCGTGAGGTCGGCGCGGGCGGCGTGCAGCGCCGCGGCCGCCTCGGCGACGGTCCCGGCGATCGGGCCGACGATCTCCAGCTGGGCGGCGGGCAGCTCTTCCTTGAAGCGCACGTCGCCGGCGAGGTGGTCGAGGACCTCGCGGGCGCGCGGCGCCAGGTCCAGCGTCTCGCCGTCGAGGAGCATCAGCTCCTCCTCCATGCCGACGGTCATCGGACCGTCGCCCTCGAAGGACGCGCGCAGGCTCGCGGCGTCGAGCTTCACGGTCGTGGCCACATCGACCGGTGTCCCCGCTGCGCCCGCTGCGCACGCACGCCGGCGGCCGCCCGGGCGTCAGCCGTAGTCGTAGAAGCCGCGGCCGGTCTTGCGGCCGTGGTGGCCGGAGACGACCATGCGCTTCAACAACGGCGGCGGCGCGTACTCGGGGCGCTTGAACTCCTCATAGAGCGAGTCGCAGACCGCGTAGAGCACGTCGAGCCCGATGAAGTCGCACAGGGTGAGCGGCCCCATCGGGTGGCCGGCGCCGAGCTTCATGCCCTGGTCGATGTCCTCGCGGCTGGCGAAGCCGTCCTCGTACATCCGCACCGCCGCCATCAGGTACGGCACCAGCAGCATGTTGACGATGAACCCGGAGCGGTCCTTGGTGCGGATCGGCGTCTTGCCGATCCCCGCGACGAAGGCCTCCGCCCGGGCCACGGTCGCCTCGGCGGTGTCGAGCCCGACGACGACCTCGACGAGGTCCATCACCGGCACGGGCGAGAAGAAGTGCAGGCCCACCACGCGCTGCGGGCGCTGGGTCCACGACGCCAGCTGCGCGATCGGGATGGACGAGGTGTTGGAGGCGATGAGCGACTCCGGCGGAAGCAGCTCGTCCAGCGTGCGGAAGATGGGCCCCTTGACCTCGGGGTCCTCGAACACGGCCTCGATGACGATGTCGGAGCCTGCGAGGTCGGAGATGTCCGTGTAGAACGTGATGCGGTCCAGCAGCCCGTCGGAGTCGTCCTCGCTCATCTTGCCGCGCGCGACGGCGCGGTCCAGCGAGGTCGTGAGGCGCGCGAGCGAGCGCTCCAGCGCCGCCTCCTGCGGCTCGTGCACGCGCACCCGCGCGCCGGCCCGGGCGGCCGACTCCGCGATGCCCGAGCCCATGAAGCCCGCGCCGATGACCCCGATGTCGCCAAGCTCGCTCATGTGCGCCACGTTAGGACATGGCCGGCGATGGGGCATGATCGGGGCGTGCAGCTCGACCTCGTCTGGCGTCGCCGGCTCAGCGCGCTCGCCGCGGTGGGGGTGCTGGCCGCGGTTGCCGGGGCCGCGGCGGGCGCCGGCGGTGGTGGGAACGGGGACGGCGCGCCGGCGACCGGCGCGGGCGCGGCGACCGGCGGCGGCGCTGCCGCCGCCGCCGGCAGGCCCAAGCTCACCCAGCTGCCCGGGGGCGGACGCCGGCTGTTCCCCGACCGGCGGGTCGTGGCCTTCTACGGCAACCCGCGCGACGACGAGCTCGGCGCGCTGGGCATCGGCACGCCGGCGCAGGCCGGGCGGCGCCTGGTCAAGCAGGCCAGGCCGTACGGTCGCAGGAGCCGTCGGGTGCTGCCCGCGATGGAGCTCATCTCGACCGTCGCCACCGCCGCGCCGGGTCGGTCGGGGCTCTACCGCGACCACCTCGCGTTCTCGACGATCCACAAGTACCTGGCGGCCGCGCGGCGCGTGAACGCGCTCCTGATCCTGGACGTGCAGCCGGGGCGCGGCGAGTTCGGTCCCGAGATCGAGCGGCTCGAGCCGTTCCTGCGCGAGCCCGACGTCGGCCTGGCCCTGGACGCCGAGTGGCACGTCGGACCCGGTCAGCTGCCGGGCAAGGTGATCGGGTCGACCGACGCCGACGTCGTCAACTCCGCCGCGCGCTTCATGGCGCGCCTCGTGCGCGAGCGCAACCTGCCGGAGAAGCTGCTGCTCGTCCACCGCTTCACGAACGACATGATCGCCCGCCCGCAGCGCCTGGCGCAGATCGCGGGCGTCCACACGGTGGTCAACGTCGACGGGTTCGGCTCCAACACGGTGAAGATCGCCAAGTACCAGTCCTTCGTCGCCGGCACGCCGCGCATGGGACGCGGCTTCAAGCTCTTCTACAAGGAGGACGTGAAGACGATGACCCCGCACCAGGTCATGGCGCTCACGCCACGACCCGACGTGGTGGTCTACGAGTAGCCTGCCCGCGGTGACCCGCCATCTGTCCCGCGCGCTCGCGCTCGCCGCGCTCTTCATCCTGGTCCTCGCCGCCGTCGCATCCGCCGCGACCGTCCGGACCTCCACCACGCCCGACCAGCTCCGCGCCGGCAAGGCGGCCTACGACACGGCCGTCACTGCGGGGTTCGCCAAGGCCACCAGGCAGCTCGACGCTCAGCTGCGCAAGCACCCCAAGAAGCCGACGGTCGTCCTCGACATCGACGAGACCACCATGTCGAACTGGGGCTGCTTCGCGGCCGTCGACTTCGACCTGGGCGGCCTGGCGACCTGCGTCGTGCAGGGCAAGTCGGTGGCCTTCCCGGCCGCGAAGACGTTCATCAAGCACGCCCGCGCGCGGAAGGTCGCCATCGCGTTCATCACGGGCGCGCCGCAGGCTCTGTGCGCCGGACGCCGCAAGAACCTCGGCGCCCAGGGGATCAAGGGCCCGTTCACGCTCGCGTGCCGCCCGGCCGGCGACACCGCCGACACGCTCGTGCCCTACAAGAGCGCGGCGCGCAAGGCGCTGCAGAAGCGCGGCGCGACGATCGTGCTCAACGTCGGCGACCAGGCCAGCGACCTGGCGGGCGGCGCGGCGAAGACCACCGTCAAGCTTCCCAACCCCATCTACACGAGCGCCTAGGGGCTCCTAGGGGCGCCGGCCGGGGCGCCGGCGGGCGACGTCCGACACGGGGCCGAGGTGGCCCAGCTTGTCGGGGTTGACGACCGACCCGATCGCCACCACGGCCCCGCCGGCGATCTCGAGCGTCAGGACCGAGACGACCGCGCCCGCGGCGTCGCGGGCCACCAGCCCCGGCTGGCCGTTGACGTGCGCCGTCTCGGCGTGCGCGTCCAGCCGGGCGCCCTGGCGGAAGATCGCGCGCACGGCGTGCGCGACCTGCTCGCGCCCGACCAGCGGCGCCGGGAACGCGTGCGCCTGCCCGCCGCCGTCGCCCGTGAAGACGACCTCGGCGGCCAGCAGCTCCTCGAGCGCGGCCAGCTCGCCGTCCTGCGCGGCCGCGAGGAAGCGCGCGGCCAGCGCGTCGCGCGCGGCAGCCGACGGCTCGAAGCGGGGGCGCTCAGCATCGACGTGGCGCCGCGCCCGCACGGCGATCTGGCGGCAGTTAGCCTCGCTCTTGCCGACGATCGGCGCGATCTCGTCGTAGCCGTAGTCGAAGGCCTCCCGCAGCAGGAACACGGCGCGCTCGACCGGCGAGAGCCGCTCCAACACCATCAGGAACGCGATCGACAGCGAGTCGGCCAGCTCCGTGGTGGCCGCGACGTCGGCGCCGGGCGCCGTGTCGGTCAGCAGCGGCTCGGGCAGCCACGGGCCCACGTAGGTCTCGCGCCGCACGCGCGCAGAGCGCAGCTGGTCGATCGCCAGGCGGGTGGCGATCGCCGTCAGGTACGCCTTCGGGGACTCGATCTCGATCCCGGCGCGCAGCTCGCGGTGTGCCCGCAGCATCGTCTCCTGCACGACGTCCTCGGCCTCGGCGACCGAGCCGAGCATCCGGTAGGCGATCGAGAAGACGAGCGGGCGCAGCTCGATGAAGAGCTCGGCGAGCGCGGTGTCGGGTTCCTGGCGGCGGTCCATCGATCTCTGAGACGAGACAGCTCCCCGGACTGTGACACGCCGCGGGTGTCACAGGCCGGCGCGCTGTCTCGTCTGAGGGACCGCAGGCAGTGATCGACACGATGCACGACGAGACGAAGGAGCGACGTGATGCGGATCTTCCTGGCGGGTGCGACCGGCGCGGTCGGCCGGCGGCTGGTGCCGATGCTGATCGCCGACGGCCACGAGGTCGTCGCGATGACCCACACCCCGGCCAAGGCCGACGGGCTCCGGGCGGCCGGCGCGCTGCCGATCGTCGGCGACGCGCTGGACCGCGAGGCCGTGCTCGGCGCGGTGATCGGCGCGCAGCCCGAGGTGATCGTCCACCAGATGACCGCGCTGGCGGGCGCCTCCGACATGCGGCACTTCGACCGCGTCTTCGCCACCACCAACCGGCTGCGCACCGAGGGCACGGCGCACCTGCTGGAGGGTGCGCGGGCGGCCGGCACGCGACGGCTGGTCGTGCAGGGCTACACCGGCTGGCCGTTCGCGCGCACCGGCGGGCCGGTCAAGGACGAGGACGCGCCGCTGGACGACCAGCCGCCGCACGCCCAGCGCGCGACGCTGGCGGCGATGCGGGAGATGGAGTCGCTGGTGACCGACGAATGCGCCGGCGTCGACGGGGTCGTGCTGCGCTACGGCGCCCTCTACGGGCCGGGGACGAGCCTTGCCGCCGACGGCGAGGTCACCCAGCTGGTGCGCCGGCGCCGCCTGCCGGTGATCGGCGACGGCGCCGGGCGGTGGTCGTTCACCCACATCGACGACGCGGCGGGAGGCGTCGTCGCCGCGCTGGCGCCGGGCGCGCCGGCGGGCGTGTTCGCGATCGTCGACGACGAGCCCGCCGCGACGGCCGAGTGGATCCCGGAGCTGGCGGCGGCCGTGGGCGCGCGCCCGCCTCGCCACGTGCCCGCGTGGGTCGGCCGGCTGGCCGCGGGCGAGGCGGCGGCCACGATGATGACCGAGTCGCGCGGCGCCTCCAACGCCAGGGCGCGCAGCGTCCTCGGGTGGGCGCCGCGGCACCCGACGTGGCGGGAGGGCTTCCGTCAGGCGCTCTGAGACGCCCGCTCGGCCTCGCGCTCACGCAGCTCGATGCGCCGGATCTTGCCGGTCAGCGTCTTGGGCAGGTCGGGCACGAACTCGACCAGGCGCGGGTAGGCGTAGGCCGACAGGCGATCCCGGACGAAGGCCTTGATCTCGCCGCCCAGCTCGTCGGAGCCCTCGTGGCCTTCGGCGAGCACGATGAAGGCCTTGACCACCGTGCCGCGGCGCTCGTCGGGCGAGGCGACCGCCGCAGCCTCGCGCACGGCCGGGTGCTCGATGCACGCGGACTCCACCTCGAACGGGCCGATGCGGTAGCCGGCCGAGATGATGACGTCGTCGGCGCGGCCGGCGTACCAGATGTAGCCGTCCGCGTCGGCGGTGGCGGCGTCCTTGGTGTGGAACCACTCGCCGCCGAAGGTCTCCTGCGCGGCCGCCTCGTTGCGCCAGTATCCGAGCGGGTAGTGCGGGTTGCTGCGGGCGCGCAGGCAGATCTCGCCACGCTCGCCGTGGGCGATCTCGTGCTCGTCCTCGTCGAGGATCTTCACGTCCCAGCCGGGCATGGGCAGGCCCATGGAGCCCTCGCGGACCTCCATCCAGGGGAAGTTGCCGACCAAGGGGTAGGACTCGGTCAGCCCGTAGTAGTCGAGCACCGTCGTGCCGTACTGCTGGCGGAACCAGCGGATGGCCTCGGGGTTGAGCGGCTCGCCGGCACTGCAGACGATGCGGAACTGGCACGGGTACTCCGTGCCGGCGTTCTCAATGGACATCATCGAGCGCATCGCCGTCGGCGTCGTGAAGACGTTGGTGACCTCGTGGCGGCTGAGGAAGTCCAGCTGCCCGCGCGGGTCGAAGCCGCCCTCGCGCTGGAGCACGACCTGCACGGCGCCGTAGCGCCACGGCCCCAGCAGCGGCGCGATGCCCGCAGCCCAGGCCCATTCGCCCATGCCGTGGAAGCGCTCGCCGTCCTGGACGTCGTGGCAGTAGACGAACTCCTCGTGGGCGAGCAGGTAGCGGTGGGCGTGGACGATGCCCTTGGCCAGCCCCGTCGTGCCCGACGTGTAGTACAGCTGCGCGGGGTCGTCGGCCGCCGTGTCGGCCAGCACCGGCTCGGTCGAGGCGCCGCTCAGCAGCCCGTCGCCCTCGTCGAGGATCAGCAGCTCGCCGACGGTCTCGCCGACGTGGGAGCGGAAGCGGTCCGCGTTGGCGGCGTTGGTGATCAGCACGCGCGGGCGGGAGTCGCGCAGTCGGTGGGCGATCCCGTCGTCGCCGTAGAGCACCGACATGGAGAGCAGGATCGCGCCGCGCTTCCAGGTGCCGAAGAAGATCGCCGCGGTCTCGGGCGTCGGCGGCAGCACGACCGCGACGCGCTCGCCTGCGTCGACGCCGTGGTCGCCGAGGACGTGCGCGGCCTGGTTGGCGAGATCCTGCAGCTCCCCCCAGCTCAGGTCTCGCCGCTCACCGTCGAACCGCTCCCAGATCATCGCCGGCTTGTCGCGCGGATGCTTGTCGCAGACGTCTTGGGCGATGTTGTAGCGGTCGGGCACATGCCACTCGTGGTTGGCGCGCTCCTGCTCGTAGCGGCTCATGGGGGCGAGCCTGCCAGAGGCGGCCGGGGGTGGCAACCGGGATGGTTCCGAAGGCGGCTGGGCCCGCATCACGGACCGCCGGTCCCGGTGGTCCGTGATGCGCCGGGCGCTCAGCGAAGCGAGATCGCGATCTCCTCCAGGAGGTCCATCCCCTCCTGCATGCCGGCCTCCATGCCGGAGTCGACGATGATGTCGCGGACCTCCTTGCTCGGGCACTGCACCAGCAGCGTGAGCGTCGTGCGCCCATCGACCTCGGTGAACGTCACGATGTTCAGCGGGGGTTCGCCCCCGGGGGTCTCGGGCGCGCCCTCGAAGACCTCGGTCGTGACGATCCGCTCGTTCGGGACGATCTCGCGATACTCGCCGTGGAAGGCGACCTCGAATCCGCCTTCGCCCACCATCGCGTACCGCCACCTGCCCCCGACCCGCAGATCGATCTCGGCGATCGTCGTCTCGCCGTGGCGCCCGCTCCACCAGCGCTTGACCAGCTCGGGCGTGGTGTAGGCCTTGTACACCAGGTGCTTCGGCGCGTCGAACTCCCGCGTGACCAGGATCTGATCGTCCGCCGGAAGCGTCACCTGCGCCGTGCCATTACGCGTCGCTGCCATGTCCTTCCTCCTTCTGCTTGAGGTCTTCCAACACGTCGTCCATCGCCTCGAACCGCTCGGACCATGTGCGCTCGTACTTGCTCACCCAGTCGTGGATGGGCTTGAGCGCGCGGCCGTTGAGCCGGTACACCCGCTGGCGTCCTTCATCCCGCACATCGACGACTCCGACTTCTCGGAGCACCCGCAGGTGCTTGGAGACCTGCGGTTGCGTCACCCCGAGTAGGCGCACCAGATCGTTGACCGGACGCTCGCCGCCGGCGAGGACGTCCAGGATCTGCCGCCGCCGAGGCTCGGCCACCGCGTTGAACGCATCTGCTGTCGTCGCCGCTCGTGCCACGAACAGCATCGTATCCCCATATGGGCATATGTCAAACGGGCGGGATCACAGACGAGAGCCCCCGGCCGCCATCCCTCTCACCACGTCTTCGCCCTCGACCGCTCCGCCGGCGTCGCCAGTCGCACCCGCGCGCCGCCGATCGTCACGCCCTGCTCGCGCACCAGCACCGGATCGAGCTCGAGCTCCGCCAGCTCGCCGATCGCGTCGGCCAGGGCCGCGAGGCGAAGGACGACGTCGCGCAGGGCCGTGGCGTCGTGGTGACCCTCGGCCAGCGCGGCGCGCACCGCGGCGGGGCCGTCGACGAGCTCCTCGGCGTCCACGTCGGTCAGCGGTGCCAGGCGGAACGCCACGTCGCCGGGGATCAACGGCAGGCCGCCGCCCGCCCCGACGCCGACGACCGGTCCCAGCTCCGCGTCGTTGACCGCGCCGACCAGGATGGGCGGAGCGTCGGTGATGCCGGTGTCGTCCTCGAGCTCCAGGCCCGCGGCGCGCAGGAGCGCCACGGTGTCCTCGCCGTCCAGCCAGCCCTCGCCGGCGCGGGTGACGATCGCCTGCGCCGCGGCCACGTCGAGGTCCTCGGTCGCCGGCGTCTGCCCGAGACGGCGGCCGAGCCAGTCGCGCCGGTCGGCGGCGATCGCCAGCGCTCGCACGGCCGCCTCGGGAAAGCGGAAGTTCGGCACGCGGCGCGCCTCGCGCTCGGGCAGGCTCCCGTCGCCGCCGACCATGCAGGCGACGACCGGCTTGGTGGCGCCGTCGACGGACGCCTCGAGCGCCTCCAGGCGCTTCTCGGGGTCCGCGCCGCCCAGCCCCACGTGCACGACGAGCACCGCGTCGACGCTCTCGTCCTCCAGCAGCGCGACGACCGCCTCGCGCTCGTCGGCCGCCGTCGCGCGCACGCCCAGGTCGATCGGGTTGCCGAGACGGTCGGCGCGCGGCAGCGCAGCGGACAGACGCTCGCGCGTCGCCTCCGACGTCTGCGCCAGCCGCAGCCCGCGGGCGGCCACGGCGTCGGCGGCCACCGTGCCGAGCCCGCCGGAGTTGGTGACGATGCCGAGGTGGCGGCCGGCCGGCAGCGGCTGGCGCTCCAGCAGCTCCGCGGCATCGAACAGCGTCTGGGTGCTCTCGACGCGCAGCACGCCGGCCTGGCGGAAGAGCGCCTCGGTGGCGGCGGCGTCGGTCAGCGCTGCGGCGATCCGCAGTCGCCCGGGCGACGCGTCGGCGTCGCGGCGCGAGCCCTTGACCGCCAGGATCGGCTTGCTGCGCGACACGCGGCGCGCCACCTGGGAGAAGCGCCGCGGGTTGCCGAACGACTCCACGTAGAACGCCACGACGGTCGTGCGCTCGTCGTCGGCGAAGTGCTCCAGCACGTCGTTGGTCGACACGTCGGCGCGGTTGCCGAGCGCCAGGAACGACGAGACGCCCATGCGCCGCGCGGCGGCGTGACCGAGCAGCGCCAGGCCGAGCGCCCCGGACTGCGAGGAGAGCCCCAGGCCGCCGGCGCGCACGGGCACGCGGCCGATCAGCGCCTGCAGGCTGACCGCCGGGTCGGTGTTGACCACCCCCAGCGCGTTCGGGCCCACCAGGCGCAGCCCGTGCGCGCGCACCGCAGCCAGCAGCGCCTCCTCGCGCGCTCGGCCCTCGGGCTCGTCGGTGTCGCCGAAGCCCGTCGAGACCACCAGCAGCGCCCGGACGCCGGCCGCGGCGGCCTGCTCGGCCACGGCCTCCACCTCGCCGGCGGCGACGGCGACGACCGCCAGCTCGGCCGGCTCGTCCAGCTCGGCCAGCGAGCGCACCGCGCGCGTGGAGCCGACGACGCCGCCGTCGGGATGCACAGGCGTCGCGACGCCCGTGAAGCCGCCCTCGACCAGCCCCCGGAAGATCGCCCCGCCGACCGAGCCCTCCCGGGCCGACGCGCCGACGACGGCGATCGACGCCGGCGCCAGCAGCGGCCGCAGGGAGGCGACCGTCGCCGCGTGCGTCCGGTCGTCGATGCGCTCGGCCAGCACGCGCGTCGGGCGCAGGTCGAGCGCCAGGTGCACGATGCCGCCGGTCGCGGCGCGGCGCACGCCGAAGCCGGCGTTGCCGAAGACGTGCAGCATCGGCCGGTTCTCGCCCATCACCTCGGCGTCGAAGCGCGTGATGCCGCGCCCGGCGGCGACCTCGGCGAGCTGCTCGAGCATCCGCGTCGCCAGGCCTCGTCCCTGCTGGTCCTCGGCGACCGCGAAGGCCACCTCGGCCGCGTCGGGCTCGTTGAGCCGGTCGTAGCCGGCGACCGCGACGACGTCGGCGCCGACGTGCGCCAGCAGCGGGACGCGCGCGTCGCCGTCGGCGTACGCGTAATCGCGGGAGATCAGGTCCGAGCGCCCGGCGCCGTGGAAGCGCAGGTAGCGGCTCTCGAAGCTGAGGCCCTCGAAGAACGCGCGGATCGCCGCCTCGTCCTCCGGCTGCGGCGAGCGCAGCCGGAGCGCCGATCCGTCGCGCAGGATGACGTCGCGGACGATCACGGACGCCGAGGCGGCCTAGGCCTCGTCGTCAGCGCGCTCCTTGACCTTGCCCTGCAGCTGGGCCATCACGTCGGGGTCGCGCAGCGTCGTGACGTCGCCCAGCTCACGGCCCTCCGCGATGTCCTTCAACAACCGCCGCATGATCTTGCCCGAGCGCGTCTTGGGCAGGTCGTCGGCCCAGATGATGCGCTTGGGGCGGGCGAGCTTGCCGATGCGCACGGCGACGTGCTCGCGGATCTCGAGCACCAGGTCGTCGGTGCCCTCCAGCGAGCCCTCCAACGTGACGAAGGCGGCGACCGACTGGCCGGTGTCCTCGTCGATCGCCCCGATCACGGCCGCCTCCGCGACCTTGGGGTGCGAGACGATCGCCGACTCGATCTCCGCGGTCGACATGCGGTGCCCGGACACGTTGAGCACGTCGTCGACGCGCCCGATGACCGAGATGTAGTCGTCCTCGTCCTCCTTGGCGGCGTCGCCGACCAGGTAGGTCCGCTCGTCCCACTTGCTCCAGTAGGTCTGGACGTAGCGATCGTCGTCGCCGGCCAGCGTCCGCAGCATCCCCGGCCACGGTCGGCGCAGGGCCAGCAGGCCCTGCGTGTTGCGGGGCAGCTCCTCCCCGGTCTGCTCGTCCAGCACGGCGGCGTCGATGCCCGGCAGCGTCGTGCCGGCCTTGCCCGGCTTCATCGCCTGGGCCCCGGGCAGCGTGGTGATCATGATGGCGCCGGTCTCGGTTTGCCACCACGTGTCGACCACGGGGCAGTTGCCCCCGCCGACGACCTTCCAGTACCACAGCCACGCCTTGGGGTTGATGGGCTCGCCCACCGTCCCCAGCAGCCGCAACTTGGACCGGTCGAACTTCTCGACGTGCTCGACGCCCCACTTCATGCACGCGCGGATGGCGGTCGGCGCGGTGTAGAAGATCGTCGCGCCGTAGCGCTCGCACAGCTCCCACCAGATGCCCTTGTGCGGGTAGTCGGGCGCGCCCTCGTACATCACCGAGGTCGCGCCGTTCAGCAGCGGGCCGTAGACGATGTAGCTGTGGCCGGTCACCCAGCCGACGTCGGCCGAGCACCAATAGACGTCGGACTCGGGCTTGAGGTCGAAGACGTACTTGTGGGTCCAGGCGACCTGCGTCAGGTAGCCGCCGGTGGCGTGCTGGATGCCCTTGGGCTTGGCCGTCGAGCCGCTCGAGTACAGGATGAACAGCGGGTGCTCGGCGGGCAGCGGCTCGGCCGGGCACTCGGCGTCGGCGGCGGCCAGCGCCTCGTCCCACCAGACGTCGCCCTCGCCCATCGGCGTGTCGTCGAAGCCCGTGTGACGGACGACGAACGTCGTCTGCACCGGCATGCCGACCGCGTCGACCGCCGCCTTGACGCCGGCGACCTTGCCCTTGCGCCGCGCGCCGTCGACGGTGATGAGCGCCTTGGCGTCGGAGAACTCCATCCGCTCCCTGACCGACTCGGCGCTGAAGCCGCCGAAGACCACGTTGTGCGGTGCGCCGATGCGCGAGCAGGCGAGCATCGCCACGACGACCTCGGGGATCATCGGCAGGAAGATCCCGACGACGTCGCCCGTGCCGACGCCGTGGTCCTTGAGCGCGTTGGCGGCCCGCTGGGTCTGCTCCAGCAGCCAGGCGTAGGTGATGTCGCGCTCCTCGCCCTCCTCCCCACGCCAGTGGAACGCGACGCGGTCGCCCAGCCCGGCCTCGACGTGGCGATCGAGGCAGTTGTAGGAGGCGTTGATCGTGCCGTCCTCGAACCACTTGAAGAACGGCGGGTTCTCGTCGTTCAGCGTCTGCTGCGGCTCGGTGAACCAGTGCAGCGCATCAGCCTGCCGGCGCCACCACGCGACCGGGTCCTTGGCCGCCTCCTCGTGGACGGAGAGATCCTTGATCAGCGCATTGGCCCGGAACGCCTCGGGCGGCTCGAAGCGCTCCTGCTCCAGGAGCTCGCTCAGCTGCCGTTCGAGATCGGTCGTCGTGCCAGCCATGCGTGTTCCCTCCGTCGCCGTTTTCAGATGTCCGTCCGGCGCAAGGAGCCGACGGGCAGGACAATACGGCCGAACGTGGAGTTCGTCACGACCGCGAACGAGGCATACCACGCGGCTGCCGCCGTCGCGAGCCCGAGCCACCCACCCAGGTGCGTGATCGACGTGTGGCCACCGGCGTCGCCGATGCCCAGCGCGATGAACGTCGCGGTCAGCAGCAGGAACACCGTGGCGATGGCCGCGGTGGTGCGCAGCGACGCCACGAACATGTAGAGCGTGAAGATGCCCCAGGCGATCAGGTAGAGGCCCACCGCGTGGCCGGCGTCGGCCTTGCCGACGTCGGCGGCGAAGAACTCCACGTACGCCCAGAACGACAGCCAGAACGCGCCATAGGACGTGAACGCGGTCGCGCCGAACGTGTTGCCGGCGCGGAACTCCCACATGCCCGCGGCGAACTGCGCGACGCCGCCGTAGGCCAGCGCCAGACCGAAGACGACGGGCTCCCCTCCCGAGCCCATCAGGCCCGCGTTGAACATGCTGAGCACGAACGTCGTCAGCGCAAACGCCGCCAGCCCCAGCGGCCCGGGATCGGCGACCGGCGTGGGGACGAACTGCACGTCGGCGGGGCCGAGCGCCGGCCGGCTCCCCCTCTCGGTGGCGAACCGCGGTCCCTCGACCTTGGACGAGGCCTCCATACGACCAACTCCTCTCCCGGATTGCCGGTCTCTCCTGTTCTCAGGATGCCCGGGGAGCGGAGCGGTGAAGCCTGGGCGTGGTCAGCGCGGGAACGTCGCGGTCAGCCGCGGCGCTTGCGCTTCTTGCGCGCCGAGGTCGCCGGGCTCGGCGCCTCCGACGGCGTGCGCTCGAGGGGCTCGTCGAGCGCGGGCGACGGTGCCGGCGGGCGCAGGACGCCCCGGCCGAAGCCGCCGCCACCGCCACCTCCGCCGTTCTCGCCGCGCTGGCGCTGGCGCTCCTCGCGGATCTCCTGCTGCGTGGGCCACGGCATCGCCTCGCCGGACGTCCAGGCGGGCGGGATCTCGCGCGGGAACCGGCCGAGCAGCAGCGCGCCGATCATTCCCAGCCAGAACGCCTGGACGATGAACGTGGGCGAGCCCAACAGCGGGCCGAGCAGGATCAGCGCGCCCACGATGGCGCCGAGGACGCCGAGGAAGCGGGTGAGCAGGCCGACGCGCATCGCGCCGATCGTGATGAGGACGAACGCCGCGGCCAGCGTGATCGAGCCGAGCAAGCCGAGGCCGCTGGCGGCCACGACCACGCCGCCGCGCAGCGCATCGTGGGCGGCTGCGGTGCCGTGGTCGGCGGACGAGGCGAAGTCGCTGGCGCTGATCATCACGGCGATCTGCAGGACCAGCGCGCTCAGCGCGGTCGCCCCCGCGCCGACGATCGCCAGCGTCCGGGCGATGGGCGGGGTCGTGCCGCCACGGGCGACCGAGGCGTCGAAGAGGAAGACGAGCAGCAGCCCGATGAGGACCGCCGTGGCGGACTGCGCGATCGCGACGAGCAGCAGCGGGAGCGCGTGGTCGTCGATGAAGAGGATCTGCGCGGTGCGCAGGCCGGGGCGGCCGATGCTCTCGCCGGCGGCGTCGCGCACCGAGTCCAGCACGAAGACGCGCGGGAAGTTGGCGTTGATCGCCTGTGGCAGGACGCCGGCGACGACCGCCAGCACCGCGGCGGCCAGCGCCACGAGTCCGACGCGCGGCTTGGCGGTCCGCTCACGCGCGAGGACGTCCTCGACGCGCGGCGTGGCGGCGTCAGTCCCGGCCATCGGTCAGCGCGTGCTGTCCGTCACGGCCGACGCGGCCGGGGAGCAGGGGCTCCGGATCGTCGCGGTCGACGACCCGCGAGAGGCGGTCGCCGGCGGCGAGGACGAGGTCCAGGACGGGTGCGGCGAACCGCAGGCCCGTCTCGATGCGACCGCGCCATTGGAGCTGGGTTGCCGAGAGGTGCGCCACGCCGTCGATCCTACCGGCGCGGGGGCTGCTTGGCCCCCGCGGTCAGGCTCGGGCGGCCGTGCACGCCTCGCGCTACCCGCGCGAGGAGCGGCGGCACGCCGGGAGCATCGGCCGGCCTACTGCAGGCCCTGGCGGGCCTCGCGCACGAGGGTGACCGCCTCGGGGAAGACGATCGCCATGACCGCGCGGATCTGCTCGGCCTGCTCGGCCGTCGTCCCCTGGATGTTGACCCGGTTGACGGCCGCGACCGTCATCTGGACCGCGAGGCCGATCGCGTTGTCGGCCCACGCGAGCTTCTGCTGACCCTGCATCTGATCTGCGAACTCCGCCATGCGGCGCTGCAGCTCTTCGGGGTCGCCGAACATTCCACCAAAGCCTTCCATGCGCCAAGGGTAGCCCTCAGCGCACCGCCTTTGACGCAGCGGCCTTCTCGGCCTCGCGATGCTCCTTGCCGGCCGCGATGACCTCCTTGAAGGAGCGGAACTTGAAGATCGTGGCGAGCGCGACGAAGCCGACGCCGAGGCTGAACACCGCGATCGCGATCTGCTGGCCGACGGAGTAGGCGGCGACCGTCGCGCCCGCCGCGGTGCCGGCGAAGACCTTGACCAGGAACGCCTGCTGGACGCCCGCGCCGCCGGGCGTGAACGGCACGACCGCCGCGACCGCGTTGACGCCGAGCACGAGCAGGACGTTCTTGACCGACCCGCCGATGTGGAAGGCGTCGAGCAGGAACCAGAACGCGGTGAAGCGGAACAGCCAGCCGGCGAACTGGACGAGCCAGACCTCGCGGAAGTAGCGCTTGCGGTCGAAGATGATCGTCAGGCCCTGACGGACGCGGGCCCAGAACGCCTTGACCCGCGTGCTCAGCAGCGCGAAGCCGACGAGGCCCACGATGGCGAGGAACGTCAGCAGGAACAGCAGGAAGCGCGGGTGCGACGCGAAGAAGCTCAGGTCGAAGGCGCCGAGCTTGGAGAAGTCGGGCGGCTTGGGGAAGACGCCCTGCGTGAACGCGAAGAACAGGATGAAGGCGCCCATCGACGCGTCGAAGCCGAGCTCGACGAAGAACGCCGCGGCGATCGCCGAGTAGGTCGAGTTCGGGATCGACGTCTTGACCAGGAAGAGCTTGATGACGTCGCCGCCCCGGGCCGGCACGACGTTGTTGAAGCCGTACGCCGCGATGTAGGCGCCCCAGATCCGCTTGAACTCGATCGGCTCCGCCGGATAGGCCGCGCGCAGCACGTTGTAGAAGGCGCGTGAGCGGATGGTCAGGTAGACGCCGAAGCACAGGAGCCCCAGCGCCAGAGCGCCCCAGTTGATGTCGGCGAGGCTGCTGGCGAACTGGCTGACCGCGTCGAAGAAGTCACCGATCCCGGCAAGAATCAGGGCGGGCGGCGCGGGGGTCACCCGCGGGAGGGTACGAGCCCGACCATCTCGGAGACGACGGCGTCGGCCAGCGAGGCGGTCGTGAGATCGGCGGCGGGGATCTCCATGTTGGCCAGGTACGGCACGCCGATGACCATGAGGCCCGCGGCCTTGGCGGCCTGGGCGCCGGTCGGCGAGTCCTCCAGGCCGACCGAGCGCGTCGGGTCGGCGCCGAGGCGGCGGCAGGCCTCGAGGTAGATGTCGGGTGCCGGCTTGGGGTTGGGGACCTCGTCGCCAGCCACCGTCACCGTGAAGCGCTGCGCCATGCCCGAGGTGCGCAGGACGAGGTCCAGGAAGTCGCGCGGGGAGTTGCTGGCGACCGCGACGGGGATGCCCGCGGCGTTGAGTGCGTCGACCAGCTCGACGGCGCCCGGGCGCGGCGCCACGTCGTGGCCGGCCTCGGCCATGACCATCGCGTGCAGCTCGTCCATGAGGGCGTGACCCTGGCCGGGCCGCGCAAGCATGACCTCGAGCTTGCCGGCGGCGATGGTGTGCGAGGAGCCGATGAGGTCGCGCTTGTGGTCGTCGGTGAACGTCGACCCGTGGCGCTCGAACAGCGCCGTCTCGGCGCGCGTCCAGGCGACCTCGGTGTCCAGCAGCAGGCCGTCGTTGTCGAACACGATCGCGTCGGGAGGGGTCACGCCTCCACCCTAGGAGGTCGCCCCGGGGACGGTCCCAACCCTCGACCACCCTCCTAAAGGGGTCAGACCCCTTCATGTGGGCTCAACATTCGCGCGAGGCTTAGCGAGGCTTAGCGCGGCTCGCGCCAGAGGAACCACACCGGCGGGCCCTTGGGCAGGTCCAGGCGGTCGAGGACCTCGAAGCCGTGGCGTCCGTAGAACGCCAGGTTGCGCTCCTTGCCGGTCTCCAGGTAGGCGGGCAGCCGCTCCTGGTCGCAGACGTCCAGGCCCGGCCGGATGACCTGCGAGCCGAGGCCCTCGCCCTGGCGGTCGGGGTCCACGCCGAGCACCGCGAGGTACATGTGGCGCCCGGCCGGGTGACGCGCCTCGACCTGGCCGAGGCCGACCAGCACGCGCGGCAGGCGCGGCAGCACGCCGGGGAGCGTGAGGCGCAGCAGCCTCAGCGTCTCGCGCGTCTCCTCGCGCCAGCGGCCCGGCAACGCCCACAGCGCCGCCCCCGCGCGGTCGTCGAGCGTCCACGTGGCGTCCTGGTCGAGCAACCGCTGCACCTGCCAGCGGAAGAAGCGCTGCGACCAGTGCGGGCGGCGGCGGTCGCTGGCGTACACCCAGCGGGTCACGGGGTCGTCGTGGAAGGACCGGGCGAGCATCGCCGCCAGCGGCTCGACGTCCTCCTCACATGCCGGCCGGACCGCCATCGGCCCGGACTCTAGTAGGGCTCTGTGGGACCGGCGCTACCCGTCGGCGTTGATCCGGGCGATCAGCTCGCCGAGGACGCGCGGGGCGTCCTGGTTGGCGACCTGGCACGTGCCCGCGGCCTCGTGGCCACCACCGCCGTAGGAGAGCATGAGCTCGCCGACGTCGGTCTTCGAGGACCGGTCGAGGACCGACTTGCCCGTCGCGAAGACGGTGTTCTGCCTGCGCAAACCCCACAGGATGTGGATCGAGATGTTGCAGGAGGGCCACAGCGCGTAGACCGTGAAGCGGTTGGTGGCGTAGATCAGATCCTCGTCACGGAAGTCCAGGACGACGAGGTTGCCGTGCTGCGTGCCGCACCGCGCGACCTGGTCGATGGCCGCGTCGGCGTGCTCGCGGTAGAGCTCGACGCGCTCGGCGACGTCCGGCGTCTGGAGGATCTCCTCGATCGACTTGGTGGTGATGTCGTCGATCAGCTGCATCATCAGCTGGTAGTTGGAGATCCGGAACTCGCGGAAGCGCCCCAGGCCGGTGCGGGGGTCCATCAGGAAGCTGATGTAGTCCCAGCCTTGGGGCTCGAGGATGTCCTCGCGGCTGAAGTCGGCGGCGTCGGCCTTGTCGACGGCGGCCATGATGTCCTCGCCGATGAGCGAGAACCGCTCGGCGCCGCCGTAGAAGTCGTAGACCACCCGGGCGGCCGACTTGGCGCCGGCGACGATGACGTGGTTCTCCGGCGCGTCCCGGACCCGCAGCGTCTCGCTGTCGTGGTGGTCGAAGGCGAGGTGGACGCCCGGGACGTAGGGCAGGTTGGTGGTGATGTCGCGGTCGGTGAGCTCCACCAGACCGTCCTGCATGTCCTTGGGGTGGACGAACTTGATGTCGTCGAGGATCCCCATCTCCTTCAGGAGCGCAGCGCAGACCAGCCCATCGAAGTCGGAGCGCGTCACCAGCCGGTAACGCTCGGCCACCTGGGTCGTCATGCGGGGTGTTGTCCCTTCACGGAGGTCGTCACGGTCGTCGTCTGAGATGGTCGGCATCGGGACCGGATTCCTGAGCGCCGAGCGTCGCCGCACCGACATTCGGCCGGGCGCGGCCGAAGCGGGACCGCCTCAGCCGTCGGCGTGCTTCTCCAGGTAGTCCAGGTAGACCGGGCGCAGGGCGTCAGACAGCGCGCCGTCGTCGTCGCGGAACGTGTCGGCCACCTGCCCGGACCAGTGCGCGACGTCGTAGTCGGCCTGGTCCTCCTGGCCTGCGCCGGCCTCGGCGGCCGGCACCAGCCGCATCAGGTTCCACAGGAACTTGACGTCGAGGTGCTTCTTGGCGCGGGCCACCGCGCGGTCGTGCAGCTCCTGGGAGCTGAGGGCCTCGAGTTCGTCGCGACGGGACATGCGAGGCATCCTCGCACGCGTCCGGCTCGTGCGCGATCCCGTCCGCTGCCGGGCCGCTAGGCCGCGGCGCCCATCTCACCCAGCGCCGAGAGGACTTCCTCGTCGTGCGTGTCGGGCTTGGCCTTCTTGATGACGCGGCGGACGATGCCCTCCTCGTCGATGACGAAGGTCGAGCGCTGCGCGCCCATGTAGGTCTTGCCGTACATCGACTTCTCGACCCACACGCCGTAGGCCTCGGAGACCTCGTGGTGCTCGTCGGCCAGCAGCTCGAAGTTCAGGTGCTGCTTCTCGTAGAACTTCTTGATGGCCTTGACCGGGTCGGGCGACACGCCCAGCACGACCGCGTCGGCGTCCGCGTAGTCGAGCTGGTGGTCGCGCACGCCGCAGGCCTGGGTGGTGCACCCGGGCGTGTTGGCCTTGGGGTAGAAATAGAGGACGACGCGCTGCCCGCGGAAGGCCGAGAGGCGGACCGGCTCGCCCTTCTGGTCGGGGAGCTCGAAGTCCGGTGCCGGCTGGCCTTCCTTGATCATGCCCTCATGATACGGCGGTCGCTGCCGGGCTACTTGAGCAGGCGCGACAGCCGGCGGTCCTTGAGCACGCGACCGCCGGTCTGCTCCTGCGGGCAGTAGCAGAGCACGTAGCTCTCGTAATGCACCGCCTCGATCGTCGTGCCGCAGCGCGGGCACGGCTCGCCGTCGTGGCGATGGACCTGCAGCGGCAGCGGCAGCTTGTCGGGGATCGGGAGGTGGACGACCTCCTCGTAGTGGTCGATCGCCCCGCCGAGGCGCTCGAGCATCGCCGAGCGCAGCGCGGCGGCCTCGTCGGCGTCGAGGTCGTTGGCGCGCTTGAACGGCGAGAGCCGTGCGGTCCAGAGGATCTCGTCCACCCACGAGCGGCCGATGCCGGTGATGACGCGCTGGTCGCGCAGCGCAGCCTGCAGCGGCCGGGCGCCGACGGGCTTCAGCAGCGCCGCGAGGTCCTCGGGCGGGTCGGGCCACGCCTCGGGCCCGAGCGTGGCGATCGCCTCGTCGGCGGCCAGCCCCTCGGACGTGAGGACCTTGACCCACGCGGCCTGCCGAGTGCCGAACTCGCGCAGCCGCAGCTCGCGGTCCTCAGAGAAGCGGATGAGCAGGCGCGACGTGCGGTCCCGCAGGCCGGCCCGCTTGCTCCACAGCTGCAGGCGCCCGGCGCTCATGAGATGGACCAGCACATGCAGGTCGCCCTCGACGTCGATGACCAGGTGCTTGCCGATGCGGCGCACCCCCTGGACCGTGCGACCGTCGAGCGCGTGCAGCGGCGGGTCGAACGTCTTGAGCGCGTTGAGGCCCGGCGCCAGGGTCGACTCGATGGTCTCGCCGGCGAGGGCCTCGTTCAGGCGGCGCGCGGTGATCTCGACCTCGGGAAGCTCGGGCATGGCGACCGTCGATGGTAGGGGGGACTCAGCTCAGCAGCACGTCGTAGCCGCGCTGCGTCCGGCGCAGCCGGCAGGCGTCCGGGCCGCAGGTGGCGACGAGCAGCTCGACGGTCACGCGGCCCGATCCCGCACCGAGCGAGAGGTCGACCCGCGCCGGCAGGCTCGCCGCCGTCCACTCGGTCGGCTCGCGCAGCAGCTCGGGATCGCTCGCCACCGCGCGGACGCGGATCGGCGGCCCGCCGGCCGTGTCGAGGGCGTCGTCGCCGGGGTCGAGGTCCAGGTCGATCGTCGCGGTCGAGCCCGCCTCGCCGACGATCGTGCCCGCCACCGACGCCGGCAGGTCGTCGGGCGCGTCGCTGGACCCGGGCCGCCCGACGTGCAGCGTGCGGACCTGCGCCCGGACCGGGTCGACCATCACGACGCGGTGGTTGCCGCTGTCGGCGACCAGCAGCCGGCCGTCGGGCAGCACGGCGACGCCGCCGGGCTCCGACAGCCCGTCGACGGGCACGGTCCACAGGTGCGACCCGCGCCACACGCGGATCCGGTCGTTGAAGGTGTCGGCGACGAAGAGCGCGCCGGCGCGGCCGAGCGCGACCCCCAGCGGATGCTGCAGGCGCGCCCGCTCGCCGTCGCCGTCCTCGGCGCCCCAGGTGAAGAGTCCGGCGCCCGCGAGCGTGCGCACCTCGAAGGTGCTCGCCGCGACGACGCGCAGCGCGCTGGCCTCGGCGTCGACGAACGCGAGGTCGCCTTCGCTGGTGACCGCCAGCCCCGACGGCTGGGCGAGCACGGCCTCCAGGCCCGGCCCGTCGACCAGCGCCTCGGCGCCGGTGCCCGCCAGGACCTGCAGCTCGCCGGCGCGGTCGACGGCCCACAGGCGATGGCGCCCGGCCTCGGCGACGACGAGATGCCCGCGCCAGCGCACGACGTCCCAGGGTGAACGCAGCCGGTCGGTGATCAGCTCGCGCGGGCTGCGGCCGTCCAGCGGGATCCGCCACACGCGGTCGGCCCCCGTCTCGCAGACCAGCAGCGCGGCGGTCTCGCCGACGCTGTCGAACCGGACGCCCTGGGGCTGGTAGAGGCCGTCGAGCTCTTGCAGCACCTCGCCTCCGAGGGTGCAGACCAGGACGCGGTCGTGCCCGGTGTCGGCGATGGCCAGGCGCGGGGCGGTGGTCGCGCCGTCCTCGATGGCCAGCTTGCCGGGGAAGGCGAGCTCGCCGGTGCCCTGCGGCTCGCCGTCGAGCTCCAGCGCGCCACGGCGCAGCGTCCCGGCGCCGTCGGCCTCGGCGACCAGCTCCTCGATCGCGGCGGCCAGCGCGACCGCGTGGCCCTCGCCGGAGACCGTCATCGCGACGCGCCCCTCGGCGTCGATGAGGACGAGCGTCGGCCACGCGCTGACGGCGTAGGCGCTCCACGTGGTCATCGCCGGGTCGTCGAGCACCGGGTGCTCGATGCGGTGGCGTGCCACCGCGGCGCGCACCGCGGCATGCTCGTGCTCGTGCGGGAACTTCGGCGAGTGGACGCCGATGACGGTCAGCACGTCGGCGAAGCGCCGCTCCAGGCCCCGGAGCTCCTCGTGCACGCGCTGGCAGTTGACGCAGGCCAGGGTCCAGAAGTCGAGCAACACGATCTTGCCGCGCAGCTGCGCCAGCGTGAGGTCGTCGACCCCGATCCATCCGCCCGCGCCATCCAGCGCGGGTGCGCGAACGCGCACGCGATCCATGCCCTCAGTGTGCCGCGTCCGGCGTGACCGCTCGGTCAGGGGCGGGCCGGCGGGCCGGCGGTCAGCAGCGCCAGGAGCGTGCGGTGCAGCGCGGCCGAGGCCTGCTCGACGTCGAGGCCCTGCTGCTCGCGCAGCGCCGCCCAGCACGACCACGAGCCGGCGGCGCTCAGCGCGGCGACCAACGTGGCGCGCTCGCGCTCCGGGCACGCCGCGATCTCGGCCGCGAAGATCCGCGCGAGCTCGCCGCGCTTGGCCGAGCGGAAGCCCTCGAGCGCCTGACGGGCGCTGTCGGAGAACGGCTCCATGAGCAGGGCGGCGCGCCGCACCGGGGCGATCCACTCGAACACGCGCGCCCGCTGGGCGACCACGTCGGCGACGCGCTGCTCGAGCGTGCCGCCGGTGTCGATGGAGCCCATGAGCTCGTCGAGCTGGGCCGCGCGCTGCTCGCTGACCGCGGCGAACAGCGCCTCGCGGTCGGCGAAGTGCTGGAAGACCGTGCGGGGCGCGACCGACGCGCGCACCGCGATCTCCTCGATCGTGGGCTGCACCTGACCCGCCTCGAGCAGCGCGACGAGCGCGTCGACGATCGCCGCGCGCGTGCGGTGCGACCGGGCGGCGCGGCCATCCAGTGGGGTGACGTCCGCGGATTCGAGCATGGGACCGATCGGCGAAGCCTAACCCGCCGACCGGTGATCGATCAACGGGGCGCCGAAGTGATGCGGTCCAGCTCCCGGGGACGCAGCAGGGCGACGAGCTCGCCGCGGGTCCCGTCGAGGCGCACGCCGGCGACGCCGCCCTTCTTGAAGTCCACGCGCGCGCCCGTGAGGTCGTGCACGATCTGCTCGAAGTCCGGGTTGTGCCCGACGATGAGCACGCGCTCGTCGGCATCGGCCGTCTGCAGCAGCTCGCGGGCGTGCTGCGCGTCGAAGCCCTCGGCCAGGCCTGCGACCTCGACCGGCTCGACGCCGAGGGCCGCGGCGGCCAGCCGGGCCGTGTCGCGTGCCCGCACCTTGGGACTCGTGTAGATGTGCTGGAACGGGAGCTCGAGCGCCGCCAGCGCCGCGCCGGCCGAGCGCGACTGGCCCTCCCCGCGCGGCGTCAGCCGCCGCTCGGCGTCGGGCCGGGCGTCGTGCGGTTCGGCCTCGCCGTGTCGCAGCAGCCAGAGCTGATTCGCCATGACGGCCAATCTAGCGTCGGGGCGCCACGCGGTGGCCGCCCGGGCGATGGCCGGCGCCCCGCCGGCCGGCCGCCCGCCTAGGTCATCGCCCGCGTGGCGGGCCCCGTGTACTGCTTGCCCGCCGGGTCGATCCAGCGCACGCGCCACTCGCGCTTGCTGCCGCCCCGGGTCGCGCTGCGCGTCCAGACGCCGCGGCTGTTGGTGGTGACCGTCGCGAGCGTCTTCCACGAGCCGCCGACCTCGTGCTGCTGGACGGTCACCTTCGTCGCGCCCTTGGCCGGGCGCGCGATCCCCCACAGCGTGACTTTGGACGAGTTGCCGGAGGCCTTGGCGACCAGCGGCAGGCGGAAGCCCTCCAGCGCCGGCTTGGCCTTGCCCGCCGACGTGCGCAGA
>DASYLT010000108.1:0-11477 GCA_036009425.1 Baekduia sp.
GTCCAGACCGGCGACCTCGTCGTCACCACCGGAACGGTCTCGCGCCGCAGCGACCTGCCGTCGATCTTCCCGCCGGACCTGCAGATCGGCCGCGTCCAGCGCGTCGAGAACCCCGGGTCGCGCGACCAGGTGCCGCACATCCGCACCTTCGTCGACCCGCGCAATGTTGAATACGTCCAGGTCCTCACCAAGCGGGTGAACGACAACCGTTGATGGGCTCCACCACACCAAAGCTCGTGCTGCGCCTCGCGATCCTCGGGATCGCCGTCGTCGTGATCCAGGTCGCGGCGGTCTCGCAGATCGTCGTCTTCGGCGCCAGCGCCGACCTGACGCCGCTCGTCGTGGCCGCCGTCGGCCTGATGTGCGGGTCGATCGCCGGCGCCGTCTTCGGCTTCTGCGTCGGCCTCTTCTTCGACGCCGCGCTGGTGCAGACGATGGGGCTGACGAGCTTCGTCTGCATCGTCGCCGGCTATGGCGCCGGACGCCTGCGCGAGCTGCGCGACCCGCAGGCCGTGGTGATCCCGATGATCGTCGGCGCCGTCGCGACCGCGATCACCACGTTCGGCTACGGCCTCATGAACTTCATGCTGGGCATCGACGCGCCGGTCAGCTTCCTGCTGCTGCGCGTGATCCTGGCGACGATCGTCCTCAACGCGATCATCGCGCTGCCGGTCTTCAGCCTCGTGCGCCGCTGGCTCTCGCCGGCGCTGCCCGACGACCCGCGCCGCCGCCGGCGCCGGGCCTACACCACCGGCGGCCTGTCGCCGCTGACCCGCGCCTGATGCCGCTCGACCCCGCCAACGACCGGCGCCCGCCGATCACGCCGCAGCTCGCGCTGCGCGTCGCCGGCGTGGGCGTGTTCGCGTTCGTCCTGTTCGGGATCGTCTTCTTCCGGCTCTGGTACCTGCAGGTGCTCGACGGCGACAAGTACCTGGCCCAGGCCCGCGACAACCGCGTGCGCATCGAGCGGATCGCGGCTCCCCGCGGCCAGATCGTCGACGCCAGCGACCTGCCGCTGGTCGACAACAAGAAGGCGACCGTCGTGTCGCTGGACCCCGCCAGCATCCCGGCGCCCATGCGCGTGCAGATCGCCGCCTACGGGCAGAAGGCCGGCGCGCGCGCGGCCCGCAAGAAGGGCCAGCAGGGACCCAGGGTCCCGGTGCCGCAGGCCAGCGGCGACCTGCTGCTGCGCTACCAGCGGCTCGGCAACGTGCTGCAGCTCGGCGTCAAGACGATCAACCAGCGCGTCGTGGACTCCATCGTCCAGGTGCCCTACGCCAACATCCGCGTCAAGACCGGCGTCCCGGCCGCGCAGCGCGACTACATCCAGGAGCGCCACGAGCGGTTCCCCGGCGTGACGGTCGAGCAGGTGTACGTCCGCACGTACCCCAACAGGACGATGGCCGCGCAGCTGCTGGGCACCGTGGGGCAGATCACCCAGAAGCAGCTCGACGCCAAGAAGGGCTACGACGGGGCCGTCGGCGGCACCGACGTCGGCCAGACCGGCCTCGAGGCGCAGTACGACAAGTTCCTGCGCGGGACCGACGGCCGGTACCGCATCGAGGTCAATGCCGCCGGGGAGCGGCGCCAGGCCGCGACGGCGGTTCAGCCGAAGGCCGGCCAGCAGCTCAAGCTCACGCTGCGCCAGGACATCCAGGCGGCGGGGGAGTCCGCGCTGAAGACGGCGGGGCACGGCCTGCCGGGCGCGTTCGTGGCGCTCAACCCGACCGACGGCGCGATCTACGCGATGGGCTCCAGCCCCAGCTACGACCCGCGCGACGCAGCGCCTGGCCGCTACTCCACCAACGCGGCCTACGCCAGCAAGTTCCTGAACGCCAGCACCGACCACCCGCTGATCGACCGCGCCGACGAGAGCGCCTATCCGACCGGCTCGATCTTCAAGCCCATCACCGCGCTGGCCGCGCTGTCGGCCGGGGTCACCACCCCGGGACAGACCTTCAACGACACCGGCTGCTTCCAGACCGGCGCCCGCAAGCAGATCGACGTCTCGTGCAACACGGGCAAGAAGGCCAACGGGACCATCAACATGGTCGACGCGCTGCGCGTCTCCTCCGACGTCTACTTCTACAACCTCGGCAAGCAGATGTACCTCAAGTCGGGGCTGCCGCTGCAGAGCTGGGCGCACAAGCTGGGTGTCGCGCGCCGGACCGGCGTCGACCTGCCGAACGAGAGCGGCGGCTCGGTGCCGAGCCCGGCCCAGGTGCGCAAGATCAACCGGGCGGAGCTGGCCTGCCGCAAGAAGCGCAAGGTCGCGTCGTGCGGCATCGGGAGCACGGGCCACGAGAGCTGGAACCCCGGCGACATGACGAACTTCGCCGTGGGCCAGGGCGGCCTGCAGGCCACGCCGCTGCAGATGGCGGTCGCCTACTCGACGATCATCAACAGCGGCCGCGTCCCGACGCCGCACCTCGGCCTCGAGACCTCCGACAGCCGCGGGATCGTGCAGCCGCTGGACTTCCCCTCCCAGCGCAAGGTGACGATCAAGCCCGAGTGGCGCCAGGCGATCATGGACGGGCTCTACGGGGCCGCCAACGCCAGCGGCGGCACGTCCAAGCAGGTCTTCGACAGCGGCTGGCCCCGCAGCCGCTTCCCGGTCTACGGCAAGACCGGCACCGCGGAGCGGCCGCCCAACGGCGACCAGTCGTGGTACGTCGCCTACTCCTATGACAAGACCAACCCGAGCGCCACGCCGATCGTCGTGGTCTGCACGATCGAGCGCGGTGGCTTCGGCGCCGACGCCGCCGCGCCGGCCGCCCGCCTGATCCTCTCCAAGTGGTTCGGCATCACGCCCAGGCTCGTGCGCGGAAGCTCGAACGACCGATGAGCGCCGCCACCACGCCCCTGCGCGACATCGACGATGCGCCGCCGCGCGAGCGGAGCCGTCCGCAGGGCATGGCGCTGCCGTTCGACCTCGTCCTGGTCCTCGGCGTCCTCGGCCTGGCGGCCTGCTCGCTGGTGGCGATCAAGTCGTCGACCGCCGACGACATCGCCGGCGACCCGCAGTACTACGTCAAGCGCCAGGCCGTCTTCTTCGCCGTCGGCGGGCTCATCTCGCTGGCGATGATCAAGCTCGACTACAGCCGGCTGCGCGTCGCGCGCTGGTGGGTCTTCGGCTTCCTGATGGCGTCGATCTTCGCCGTCAAGCTGATCGGCACGACGGCCAAGGGCGCGCAGCGCTCGGTGCCGCTCGGGCCATTCCAGTTCCAGGCGTCCGAGCTCGGCAAGGTGCTCATCGTGATCGTGCTGGCGGCCTTCGCCGCCGAGCGCGGCCGGCGCCTCCAGGAGCGCGACACCACCGCCCGGATCATGCTGCTCGCGCTGATCCCGGCGGCGTTCGTGATGGTGCAGCCGGACCTGGGCTCCAGCCTGGTCTACGGCGCGATCGCGTTCGCCATCCTCTACTTCGCCGGTACGCCGGCACGCCACTTCCTGGCGTTGTTCGCGCTGGGCGCGATCGCGATCAGCATCGTGCTGGTCGCCGCGCCCGCCGCGGGGGTCCAGGTGCTCCATGGGTATCAGAAGGAGCGCCTCACCTCATTCCTGCACCCGTCGGCCGATCCCGGCAACGCGGGCTACCAGCAGAACCAGTCGCTCATCGCCATCGGGTCCGGTCAGAAGACCGGCCGTGGCGCCCACGCGACGCAGACCCAGTTCAACTTCCTGCCCGAGCACCACACCGACTTCATCAACGCCGTCGTCGGTGAGCGCTGGGGCTTCGTGGGGGCAGCACTCGTGCTGTCGCTCTACGCGTTGTTGATCTGGCGCGCGTTGCGCATCCTGACCATGGCGAAGGACCTGTTCGGCGCGCTGGTCGCCGGCGGCATCGTCGCGATGCTGCTGTTCCAGGTCTTCGTCAACGTCGGCATGACCCTCGGGATCATGCCGATCACCGGCATCCCGCTGCCGCTCATGAGCTACGGCGGATCCTCGGTGATCTCCACCCTCTTGGCCATCGGCCTTCTGCAGTCGATCTACGTCCAAGGACGTTCGTCGGCTGCCATGAAGGGCCGCATCATGGGCCATTGACCTTTTGAAGGACTGATCCATACCGTGAGAAAGCAAGTGCTCGTCAGCGTGGACCGCGGGGAGACCCGCGTGGCGCTGATGGAGGCCACCGGCGCTCCCGCCGCAGCTCCCAAGCGCGGACGCGGGCGCGGTGGAGCCTCCGCTTCGTCGGCCGCCGCTGCCACCAGGAACAAGGCCGCCGCGCCCAACGACGGCTGGCGGGTCGCAGAGCTCTACCTCGAGCGCCGCGGCAACCGCTCCATCGTCGGCAACATCTACAAGGGCAAGGTCGACAACGTCCTGCCCGGGTTGGAGGCCGCGTTCGTCGACATCGGCCTCGACAAGAACGGCTTCCTGCACGTCGACGAGATCGTCATCCCGGGGGTCGAGGTCGCCCGTCGCGGGCGCGCCGGCTCCAAGGGCAAGTCGATCGGCGAGCTGCTCAAGCCCGGCCAGGAGGTCGTGGTCCAGGTCGTCAAGGACCCGCTGAAGACCAAGGGCGCGCGCCTGTCGATGGACCTGACCATCGCCGGCCGCTACATGGTCTACACGCCGACCGGCGAAGGCATCGGGGTCTCCAAGCGCCTCGACGACAAGGAGCGCGAGCGCCTGCGCAAGGAGGCCCGCGGCCTCGACCTGCACGGCGGCGGCGCGATCGTGCGCACGGCCGCGCACGGCGCCACGCGCCAGGACTTCGAGCGCGAGCTCGAGTACCTCTTCAAGCTGCACGAGGTCCTCGACAAGCGCGTCGCCGAGACGCCGGCGCCCGACCTCGTCTTCCAGGAGGCCGACCTGTCGGTCCGCGTCGTGCGCGACATCTTCAGCGCCGACTTCGAGAAGGCGATCGTCGACGACGAGCAGCAGCACCACCGGCTCGTCTCGTTCTTCAGCCGGACCGCGCCGGAGCTGGTCGACCGCGTCGAGCTGTGGCAGGAGTCCAAGCCGCTGTTCGAGGCCTGGGACGTCGAGAAGGTCATCGACGGCCTGATGTCCAAGCGCGTCGACCTGCCGTCGGGCGGCTACCTGCTGATCGACTACGCCGAGGCGCTGACGGTCATCGACGTCAACTCCGGCTCGTTCGTCGGGCGCGGCAAGCAGGCCCGCCTGGAGGACACGATCACGCGCACCAACCTGGAGGCGGCCGACGCGGTCGTCGCCCAGCTGCGGCTGCGCGACATCGGCGGGATCATCGTCATCGACTTCATCGACATGGCCCGCGCGCGCAACCGCGAGGCCGTGCTCAAGACGCTGCGCAAGGCGCTGGACGAGGACCGCACCAAGACGTTCACCGCCGAGATCAGCAAGCTCGGCCTGGTCGAGATGACCCGCCAGAACGTGACGGAGGGCGTGCGCGAGATCATGAGCCGCCCCTGTCCCACGTGCCACGGCGAGGGCGTGATCAAGTCCGAGGACACGATCGCCATCGAGTTCGAGCGCCAGCTGCGCGAGATCGCCTCGCGCGCCAAGCGCGACACGGAGGCCTTCCTGGTCCAGGTCAACCCCCGCGTGAGCGCGAAGTTCACGGGGGAGGGCGCGCGCGTCCTGCACGCGCTGGAGGCCGAGACCGGCAAGATCTTCCACTTCGAGGGCTCCGAGGGCCTGCCGCTGGACCACTTCGCGATCACGCAGGAGGGGGCCAGCAAGGACATCGAGGAGCGCGCCATCCCGTTCAAGGAGGGCGACGAGGTGCTCGTCAACATCATCGAGCCGCACATGTACGAGGTCGACGACGCCGTGGCCAAGATCGACGGCTACATCATCTCCGTGGTCAACGGCGGACGGTACGTCGGAAGCAAGAAGATGGTGCGCATCGAGGAGGCAGGACGGACCGCCGCGGTGGCCACGTTGCTGGACTCCGAGGACCCCGACTCCGCGGGGGACGGCGCCGGTGACCCGGACTCGCTAGAATCCAAGCCTCGGCGCCGCGGCCGCAGAGGTGGACGGCGCCGTTCGGCTGCCAAGGCCGAAGCGACTTCGGAGTAACGAGAAACCATGTACGCGATCGTCAAGACCGGTGGCAAGCAGTACCGCGTCGAAGAGGGCCAGACCCTCCTCGTCGAGCGGCTGCCTGGAGATGCCGGCGCAAAGCTCGACCTCGAGCCCCTCCTCTTCGCGGGGGACGACACCCTGTTCGGCAGCACGCTGGGCAAGGTGACGGTGGCCGCCGAGGTCGTCGAGCATCTGCGCGGCCCCAAGCTGCGGGTCAACAAGTTCAAGCCCAAGCGCGGCTACCGCCGCCGGATGGGCCACCGCCAGGAGCTCACGCGGATCCGCGTGACCAAGATCTCGAAGGGGAGCTGACCCATGGCTCATAAGAAGGGTCTCGGTTCTTCGCGCAACGGGCGCGACTCCAACGCACAGCGCCTGGGCGTCAAGATCTTCGCCGGCCAGGCCGTGACCGGCGGCGAGATCATCGTGCGCCAGCGCGGCTCGCGCTTCAAGGCCGGCGTCGGCGTCGGCATGGGCAAGGACGACACCCTGTTCGCCAAGGCCCCGGGCGTCGTCGACTTCAAGACCGGCCGCCTCGGCCGCGTCGTCTCGATCCAGCCCGTCGAGGACGCCGCCGCCTAGCGGCGGCCCACGTCTGATGGACGCTCGCACGGTCGCCCGCATCTACGCGGTCGGCCGCGCGGGCCTCGGCGCCGCGTTGCTCGTGGCGCCCTCACGGCTCGGCCGTCCCTGGCTCGGGGCGGTGGCCGACGAGCCCGGCGGGCAGGTGGCGCTGCGCGGGCTCGGCATCCGCGACCTCGTTCTGGGCGGCATCGCCCTGCACGTGGCCGATCGCCCCGGCGTCGGCGCGCGTACGATGCTGACCTGCGCGATCGCCGACGGGGTGGATGCGGGCGCGACGCTCGCGGCACGGCGGCACCTGCCGTCCGGCGCGCTGGGCGTGGCCGTCCTGGCCGGCGCCGGCGCGGCGACCGGCTTCTGGCTGCGCGCCGCCCTGCCGGCCTGAGGCGCCCGTGCGTACCCGGCGCGCCCGCACTTGATTGCATGTGCAACAATCACGTGCTGTGAGCACCGCCGCCGCCGCACGTCACCGGTCGCTGATCCTGACCCTCTGCTGCCTGGCGCAGTTCATGGTCATCCTCGACGTCTCGATCGTCAACGTGGCCCTGCCGTCCATCCGCGGCGACCTCGGCTTCTCGGCGACCGGCCTGCAGTGGGTCGTCAACGCCTACACGCTGGCCTTCGGCGGCTTTCTGCTGCTCGGCGGGCGCGCCGCGGACCTCATCGGCCGCCGCGAGGTCTTCGTCGGCGGCCTGCTGCTCTTCTCGCTCGCGTCGCTGTTCGGCGGCGTCGCGCAGACCGACAGCCAGCTGATCGCCGCGCGCGCCGTGCAGGGGCTCGGCGGCGCGATCGTCGCCCCGGCGACGCTGTCGATCCTCACCACGACCTTCACCGAGGGCGCCGCGCGCAACAAGGCGCTGGGCCTCTGGGGCGCGATGGGCGGCGTGGGCGGCGCGACGGGCGCGCTGCTGGGCGGCATCCTCACCCAGACGCTCTCGTGGCGCTGGATCCTGCTGATCAACGTGCCGATCGGGATCGCCGTCGCCGTGGCCGGCCTGCGCGTCATCACCCGCGGCACGCGCGACCGCGCGGCCGCACGCAGCTTCGACCTCTCCGGGGCGCTGACGGTCACGGCCGGGCTGGTCGTCCTGACCTACGGCATCGTGGAGACCGACGTCCACGGCTGGGGTTCGGCGCGGACGCTGATCACGATCGCGCTCGGCCTGGCGCTGCTGGCGACGTTCGCGCTCATCGAGGGACGCCTGGCGCAAGCGCCGCTCGTGCCGCTGCGGATCTTCCGCAACCGGACGGTGACGGGCGCCAACCTCGTCGTCTTCTGCATGGGCGCCGCGGCGTTCGCCATGTGGTACTTCCTCTCGCTCTACCTGCAGCAGGTGCTGGGCTTCGATCCGATCGAGGCCGGCCTGGCGTTCCTGCCGATGACGGCCGCGATCATCGCCACGTCGCAGCTGGCCAGCCGGCTGACCGGCCGCATCGGTCCCGGCAAGGTGCTGACCGGCGGGCTGACCCTGCTGGCGCTCGGCATGCTCGGGCTCAGCCGGATCTCGGCCGACGGCAGCTTCCTCGGCGACGTGCTCGTCCCGTCGGTCGTCGCCGCGGCCGGCATCGGGTTCTCGTTCGTCCCGGTGACGATCGCTGCGACCGCCGGCGTGCAGGGCCGCGAGGCCGGCCTGGCGTCGGGCCTGGTCAACACCTTCCGGCAGGTCGGTGGCTCGATCGGGCTGGCGCTGCTGGCGACGCTGGCCACGCAGCGGACCGACGCCGTGACCGGCACCGCGTCGGCGGCGGTCGCGCTGACCGAGGGCTTCCAGCGGGCGTTCCTCACCGGCGCCGCGTTCGCGGCGGTCGGCGCGCTGCTGAGCGTGACGCTGCTGGTCCGCGGGAGCGCCGCGCGGGCCGCCGCAGCCGCGCGCGCCCAGGGCACGGCGTAGCCACTGGACGCCGTAGCCCGCGGCGCCCTAGGCTTGGCCGATGTCGGATCGCCTGGAGGACGCGGTCAACATCGGGCCGGCGCTGGCGCACGACCTCCGTGCGGTGGGCATCGCCGATCTCGCAGCGCTGCGCGCGGCCGGCTCCCAGGACGCCTGGGTCCGCCTGCACGGCGCCGGACGGCACGACTGCCTGAGCTCGCTGCTCGCCCTCGAGGGGGCGGTGCGCGGCGTCAGCTGGATGGAGCTCTCGCCGGCCGACCGCGACGCGGTCGCCGAGGCGGCGCGCGCGGCGCTCGCCGGCGGCGCGGCGCCCCTGGCGTCCGCGTAGGCGACGCGCGGCCGCCTACGCCGGCTGCGCCGTCGGGCGGATCAGGATCTCGTTGACGTCGACGTGCGGCGGCTGGGAGATCGCGTACATGACGGCGCGCGCGATGTCGTCGGCCTCGAGGCGGCCCTCGCCCGGGTTGTCGAAGAACGGCGTGTCGACCATCCCCGGCTCGATGACCGTCGTGCGGATGCCGGTGTCGTTGAGGTCGGCGCGGACCGCCTCGCCCATGCCGGTGACGGCCCACTTCGTCGCCGAGTACAGGGAGCCCGGCAGGGCGCGCCGGCCGGCGACCGAGCCGGTGACCAGGATGTGGCCCTTGGTCTCCTTCAGCGCCGGGATCGCCGCGCGGATCGTGTAGGCCGGGCCCAGCACGTTGGTCAGCACCATGTCGCGCCAGTGCTCGGGCGTCTCCTCGAGCCAGCCGCGCTTGGCGCCGAAGCCCGCGTTGGCGAAGACGGCGTCGAGGCGGCCGAACGTGTCGATCGCGGCGGCGACGATCGCCTCGTTGTCGGCCCACTCGGTGACGTCGGTCGGGACGGCGATCGCCCGCCCGTGGCCGCCGAGCTCCTGGGCGAGCGCCTCGAGCTTGTCGGCGCTGCGCGCGCCGAGCACCAGCCGGTAGCCGGCCTGGGCGGCATGCCGGGCGGTCGCGGCGCCGATGCCCGTGCTCGCACCGGTGATCAGGAAGACGGGGTCGTGAGCCATGTTCTGCTCCTGCCCAGCTACCTTGGATAGCTCACATGCTGTACGACAAGGCACGCATCTTCGTCCAGGCGGGCGGTGGCGGCAACGGATGCATGAGCTTCCGTCGCGAGGCCCACGTCCCCAAGGGTGGACCGGACGGTGGCGACGGCGGCTACGGCGGCAGCGTCGTGCTGCTCTGCGACGACTCGTTCCGCGACCTGCAGTCGTTCAAGCGCAAGGCGCACTACTCGGCCGGCCGCGGCCGCCACGGCGAGGGCAACCAGCGCCACGGCGCCGACGGCGAGGACCTCGTCGTCCGCGTCCCGCCCGGCACCGAGGTCACCGCCGAGGACGGCACGGTCCACGACCTCGTCGTGCCCGGCACGCGTGTCGTGGTCGCCACCGGCGGTTCCGGCGGCAAGGGCAACAAGAAGTTCGCGGGCTCCACGCGCCAGGCGCCGCGCTTCGCCGAGCGCGGGCTCGACGGCCAGGAGGGCTGGCTGGACCTGCGCCTCAAGCTGCTGGCCGACGTCGGCCTCGTCGGCGTCCCCAACGCCGGCAAGTCGTCGCTGCTGTCGCGCATGACCCGCGCCGCCCCGAAGATCGCCAACTACCCCTTCACGACCCTGGAGCCGGTGCTCGGCACCCTCGACGGCGACGACCGCCAGCTCGTCGTCGCCGACATCCCCGGGCTGATCGAGGGCGCCGCCGGCGGCGCCGGGCTCGGGCACGACTTCCTCGCGCACGTCGAGCGCACGCGGCTGCTCGTCCACGTGCTCGACCTCGAGCCGCTGGACGGCAGCTCGCCCGAGGACAACTTCGAGACGATCGAGCGCGAGCTGGCCACCTACGACCCGCGGCTGGCCACGCTGCCGCGGATCCTCGCCCTGTCGAAGGCCGACCTGGTCTCGCCCGAGGAGGCCGAGATGGTCGCCGGGATCTGGCGCGAGCGGTTCGCCGCCGAGGTGCCGCCGCACGAGGAGTGGGAGGAGCCGGCCGAGCCGACGCCGGTCATCATCACGTCGTCGGCCACGGGCCTCGGGCTCGACGAGCTGGCCGCCGAGCTGCTGCGCCGCGTGCCGGTGATGGAGCCCGTCGCGCTCGACGAGCCGTCCACGCGCGGGATCCGCGACATCGAGTCGCTGGCCGACCACCGCGTCTTCCGCCCGCGCGTGCGCGGGACGTTCGCCGTCGAGCAGCTCGACGAGGGCGCCTGGCGGGTCACCGGCGAGGTCATCGACCGGCTCGTCGCCCGCCACGACCTCGAGAACGAGGAGGCGCTCGCCCACGTCGAGACGCGCCTGCACCGCCTCGGCGTCATCCGGGCGCTGGAGGCCAAGGGCTTCGAGGCCGGCGACGACGTCGAGATCGGCGGCGTCGTGTTCGAGCTCGACCCGGGCTAGGGACTGGGCTGGGCGAGGCGGCGCGGGGCGGTGCGGCGTTGCGGCGTTCAGCGCGGCCGCTGGTCGTGTTGCGGGGCGGGGTCCGTCGGCGATGACGGCGAGGGTGGGACCGTCGCGGTCGGTCTCGCGCCGGCGGGTGGGTGGAGCGGTGCGCTGCGTGTCGGCGCGAGCGCGTGGAGCGCAGGGTGGGCCTGTTCGCGGACGCTCTGGGTCCGCAGACGGGCCCGGACCGCGATGACACGCCGCTGGTTCGCCGGGTGGGCCCGTTCACGGACGGTCTTGGTCCGCAGACGGGCCCGGACCGGCGTTGGCGGCGGATGGAACGGGGGTGAGCCTGTTGAGCGCGGTCGCACCGCGTCGAACGGGCCCACCGCGGGCGTGGGCGGCAGACGGAACGCGGGTGGGCCTGTTGAGCGCCGCCGCACCGCGGCAAACAGGCCCACCCCGGGCGTGGGCGGCAGACGGAACGGGGCGGGGCGGGGTGGGCCTGTTGAGCGCGGTCGCACCGCGCCGAACGGGCCCACCCCGGGCGTTGGCGGCAGAGGGAACGGGGCGGGGCGGGGTGGGCCTGTT
>DASYLT010000109.1:0-4153 GCA_036009425.1 Baekduia sp.
ACGCGCAGCGAGCGCTCGACCTCGACGGTGAAGTCGACGTGGCCGGGCGTGTCGATGATGTTGATGCGGTGGTCGCGCCACTCGCAGGTCGTCGCGGCCGACGTGATCGTGATGCCGCGCTCCTGCTCCTGCTCCATCCAGTCCATCGTGGCGGCGCCCTCGTGGACCTCGCCGATCTTGTAGGTCCGACCGGTGTAGTAGAGGATCCGCTCGGTCGTCGTCGTCTTACCGGCGTCGATGTGCGCCATGATCCCGATGTTTCGGGTCTTGTCGAGCGTGAATGTGCGTGGCATGGCTTCTCTTGATCTCTCTTCGGACTCGAGCACAAAAAACGGGCCTCCTGGGCCCGCGCGCACGTCCGATCTCTATTCGGTCCGTGGCGCTATGTGGTCGAGGTCTCCATTTCTGGTCGGACATGCGTTCCGAAGCGGGCGCGGATGAGCGCATCTGCCGGCGGAACGGGCTCGCACTATAGCAAAGGCGTTGGTGGCAGCCGGGCGGGTTCTGCCACGTTGCGGACCGTCGTTGCGGCATTCGCAGTGGCGGGCATCGCGCTGCTCGTCGTCGCCGAGTTCAGCACGGTCGTGCGGGTCGTCGTCGGGTCGCTGGAGACGGAAAAGCGGAGCGTCAGCGGCCACGCCAACCACGGCTACGCGCTGCTCGTCGTGGCGCTTGCCGCCGTGCCGCTCCTGCTGCTGGCGCTGCGTGGCGCGCGCGCCGCGGCCGCCGCGCTCGTGGCCCTCGGCGTGGTGGCGCTCGTCGTCGCGCTCGCGATCGATCTGCCGGACACGCGCGAGTCGGGCCGGCTGCCGGAGTCCGTGGCGTTCGAGGACGCCCACGCCAAGGCGGGGCCGGGGCTCGCGCTCGAGATCGCCGGCGGCGTGGCGCTCGTGGTCGCGGGCGGGCTCTTGGTGGTACTGGCGCGAGCCCGGTGACTCGTGTGGCCGGCGAGGGGCGCGGGGCGCTGATGAACGGCGGGCATCGAGGAGCGGGCGGGCCGGGGCGCCCGTGGCGGTCACCGTCCTGCCTTCGGGTCGTCCTGCGACCTCTAACCAGGATCGAGATGACAGTTAAGCCGCGTGGCGCGGCTCAACTGTCGTCTCGACCGCGCGGGAGCGCCGGGCACGCCTCGCACCAAACTCCTCGAAGCCGGCCGCTCGCGAGCGTGAGCGCCCACGCACTCGCCTCGCGTACGCCACCGCGCTCGCTCAGCCAGGTGCCGTCCAGTCCACCGGTCGCACGGGGAGCGCCAGCACGGCCTCCCACGTCGCGGCGTCGGTCTCGCCCGTCGGCGGCAGGCCGCGGACGATCTGGAACGTGCGCAGCGCGGTCTCGGTCGTCGTCGTGAACTTGCCGTCGACGATGACCGACGGGTCGGCGGAGGCGAGGTGCTGCTGCATCCAGATGACCTCGTCGCCGGACGCGCCGCGGCGCAGCCCCGGCCAGCCGGGGTCGGGCAGCGCGACCGGCGGCGGCGGCGGCTGGGTCAGCGTCGCCCAGGTCGTCGCGCTCGCCGACTGCCAGCTCCACCACGACAGCCCGGCGACGCCGTAGCCGGCCCAGATCGCGCGGAAGCGCGCCAGGTCGGCGGGCGGCGGCGCGCTGTAGGCCTGGCCGATCGGCGCCATGGGCGCGCGGTAGATCCGGTTGTGGGCGACGGTGCGGGCGCTCACCGCGTCGACCGACCCGCCGATCTCCTTCCAGTAGACCTGCGGGAGGTTCGCCTGCGCGCCGCCGGGCCCGAGGAACACCGAGTACGGGAACCGCGGGTGGTAGTCGACGTATGGAAACGACGTCAGGCCGATCGGGTAGTCGAGCCCGATCGCCGCCCGCAGCGTGGTGATGTAGGTCTGCGCGGAGGCGTAGCGGCCCTCGTACTTGCCCTCCGCGTCGATGATGAGGCAGTCGGCGCCGGCGGTCACCGCGGCGACGCCGGCAGCCGCCTCGCCGATCGGGTCGGTGCCGTAGACGAACTGCCAGGCGCACACGCGCAGCCCGCGCGCGTGCAGCTCCTGCACGAGCTGCGGCGTGAACTGGGTCCAGACGTTCGCGGCGTCGGCGCTCTTGACATAGACCGTCTGCATTCCGGCGCCAGCGGCGCGCGCCGCGATCGCGTCGAGGTTGCCGGCCTCGCTGCGCGGCAGCTGCCAGATCCACATGCCGTGGCCGCGCATGACCGCCGGCAGCTCGCCGGGCAGCGTCGTCGCGAGCGGGCGCAGCGGCGGCGCGACGACGAGGATCTGGCGCCGGTTGGAGCGGCGCCCGGCGCGATCGCGGACGGTGACGGCGATCCGGCCGGTCGCCGTCCCGGGCGGTACGCGAGCCGACCAGCCGGCGCGACCGCGGCGCAGCTTCGTCGCCAGCGCGCCCTGCGGCCAGCGGAACGTCACGCGCATCCCGACCCGCAGCCCGCGCCCCCGCACCTGGATCTGGCGGCCGACGGACACCTGCACGGCCGCCCGGCAGCCGGGCGCCGTCGCCGGGACGCAGCGCAGGCCGGTCAGGCGCGGGGCCCGGGCCCGCGCCTCGGCGTCGATGCCGGCGAGCCCGAGGAGCGCCAGGACGAAGACCACGGCGCAGGCGATGACGGCGGCGGCAAGCCTCACGACCGTCTCCAACCGCCGAGCACGCCGGGAGTAGCGGCCGCGGGCCGCTACTCGGCCTCAGCTCACCAGCGGTAGTGGGCGAACGCCTTGTTCGCCTGGGCCATGCGGTAGATGTCGTCCTTGCGCTTGTAGGCGCCGCCCTGCTGTGACTGGGCATCCAGGAGCTCGTTCGCCAGGCGCTGGGCCATCGTCTTCTCGCGCCGCTGGCGGGCGAACTCGACGAGCCAGCGAACCGCGAGCGTGCGCGCGCGGCGGGCCGGAACCTCGACCGGGACCTGGTACGTCGCGCCGCCGACGCGGCGGGAGCGCACCTCGAGCACCGGCGTCAGCGACTTGATCGAGGCCTCGAGCTGCTCGACGGGGTCCTTGCCGGTGCGCTCGCCGATGATCGCGAGGGCGTCGTAGACGATCTTCTCGGCGACGGACTTCTTGCCGTCGAGCATGACCTTGTTGATGACCTGCTGGACGATCCGGGAGCGGTGGATCGGGTCCGGCTCGATCGGCCGGAGCTGAGCGGCTGCGCGGCGCGGCATCTACTTCTTCTTCACGCCGTACTGGCTGCGGGCCTTCTTGCGGTCACTGACGCCGGCGGCGTCGAGCGTCCCGCGGACGACCTTGTAGCGCACGCCCGGGAGGTCCTTGACGCGGCCGCCGCGGACGAGCACGACGGAGTGCTCCTGGAGGTTGTGGCCCTCGCCGGGGATGTACGCCGTCACCTCGATCGAGCCGGTGATGCGCACGCGGGCGACCTTGCGCAGCGCGGAGTTCGGCTTCTTCGGCGTCGTCGTATACACGCGCGTGCAGACGCCGCGGCGCTGCGGCGCGGCAACCTTCTTCTTGCGCCCCTTGCCGGACTTCAGGCCCGGGGTGGCGAGCTTCTTCTTGGGCACCTTGCGGCCCTTGCGGACAAGCTGTGACGTCGTAGGCATGCGACGCGAGAGCCTAGCAGCGTGCCGGCCGCTTCAGCGCGAGGCGGGCACCGGCTTGATCGCCGGCCCGTGCTGGGGATGTCCCTTGGCGTCGGCATACGTCAGCCGGTACAGCGCGCCGGGCCGGTGCGCGATCGTCCGCTCGAACGCCGCCCGGCCGTCGATCTTCAAGCGCTCGACGAGCCGCCAGCGGTCGTGCGGGAGCCGGCGCTCGAGCAGCACCGTCCTGCGTCCCGGGTTCAGGCGCAGGCGCCCGTAGAGCAGCACCCTCCCCCGCGGTTGGAGCTGGGCGAAGAGCCCGGCGAGGAACGTCTTGGCAGCGACCTTGTCGGCGCCGCCCGCGAGCAGCAGGCCGGTCGAGTACTCGCCGAACGGGCGCTTGTCGCTCGACGACACCCGCACCGGCGCGGGCGGCTGGTCGCGCAGGAGGAACTGCGCGAACGACCGCACGTTCGGGACCCTGTCGGCGAGGTACTCCGCCCAGGTCAGCCAGCGGGCCTGCATGCTCTGGCTCACCCGCGGGCGGCCGGGGATGCCGCCCGTCTCGTATCCGAACTCGGTGAGGTAGATGTCGCGGTTGGCGGGCGCGAGGCGGCCCATCTTCACGAGCTTGTCGAG
>DASYLT010000110.1:0-18868 GCA_036009425.1 Baekduia sp.
GCCGCCGTCGCCGACATGGCGCGCGCCCGGGCGTTCTACGAGGGCCCGCTGGGCCTGACCCCCGACGAGCAGCAGGGCGGCGCCGTGATGTACGCGTTCGGCTCCGGCACCCAGCTGCTGGTCTATCCGTCGCCCGAGAACGCCGGCACGTCGAAGGCGACGCTCGCCGGCATCGACGTGCCCGACGTCGAGGCGGCCGTCGAGGACCTCACGGCCCGCGGCGTGACGTTCGAGCAATACGAGATGGGCGAGATCCAGACCGACGCGCGCGGCGTCGCAGACCTCGGGGGCTTCAAGAGCGCGTGGTTCAAGGACCCCGACGGCAACATCTTCGCGGTCGCCGGGGCCTGACTCGTCCGTGGCCGGGCTCGTCGCCCCACGGCGCCGCCGCGCACCTCTACGATGCGTCCCCGTGGAGACACGCACGCAGGACGTCAGCAGCGGGGTGCGCGCCGGCGGCGCCCCGATCGAAGCCACACTCGAGCCCTACCGCCGGGAGCTGACGGGGTATTGCTACCGGATGCTGGGCTCGGGCTTCGAAGCCGAGGACGCCGTCCAGGAGACGATGGTCCGGGCGTGGAAGAACGCCGACCGCCTCACCGTCCCGGCGGCCTTGCGCTCGTGGCTGTACCGGATCGCGACCAACGTCTGCCTCGACATGCTCGACGGTGCCCAGCGGCGCGCGCGCCCCATGGACCTGGGGCCGTCATCGACCGCCGACTCGGTCCTCGCGCCGGGGCTGCCCGAGACGACCTGGGTCCAGCCGATCGCCGACGCGCAGGTGATGCCCGAGAGCGGCGACCCGGCCGAGGTGGCCGCGGGGCGCGAGACCGTGCGCCTGGCGTTCGTCGCGGCTCTGCAGCATCTGCCGCCGCGCCAGCGCGCCGTGATGATCCTCCGCGAGGTCCTGCGCTGGCAGGCGAGCGAGGTTGCCGAGCTGCTCGACACGTCGGTCGCGTCGGTCAACAGCGCGCTGCAGCGCGCCCGCGCGACGATCGACGGCATGGACCTCGACGCCGAGAGCACGACCGCGATCGGCGAGGACCAGCAGGAGCTGCTGAGCCGCTACGTCGACGCGTTCGAGCGCTACGACGTCACCGCGCTCGTCGCCCTGCTGCACGAGGACGCGACGTTCAGCATGCCGCCGCACCCGCTGTGGCTCGTCGGCCCCGACCAGGTCGCCGCGTGGCTGCTGGGCCAGGGCATCGGCTGCAGCGGCTCGAAGGTCCTTACGACCAAGGCCAACGGCGGCTTCGCCTACGGCGCCTACAAGCCGCAGGGCGACGGCACCTACCAGCCGTTCGCGCTGGCCGTCGTGGAGGTCCGCGGCAACCGCATCTCGGGCATCCACAACTTCCTCTACCCGGAGCTCTTCGCCGCGTTCGGCATGCCCGCGCAACTGGAGGACTAGACCATGTGCCGCAACATCCGCACCCTGTACAACTTCGCGCCGCCCGCGTCCGAGGACGAGGTGCGCGCCGCCGCGCTGCAGTACGTCCGCAAGATCAGCGGGTTCACGAAGCCGTCGCAGGCCAACGAGGCGGCCTTCGAGCGCGCCGTCGGCGCGGTCACCGAGATCTCGCAGCAGCTCCTCGACGACCTCGTCACCACCGCGCCGGCCAAGGACCGCGAGGTCGAGGCGGCCAAGGCCCGCGCCCGCGCGGCCGTCCGCTACAACGTCACGACGAGCTAGCGCCCCACGCCGTTGAGCGCGTCGACCACGCCGAACAGGTCGCCGCGCCGGTAGAAGTCGACGGCCAGCAGCGTCGGGAGGTGGCCGCGGATGCGCCGGCACTCCTGCGCCCGGGCCAGCAGCGAGGTGTAGGCGTTGACCTTCGTCGCGTTGGACGGCCGCGGCAGCGGGTCGGTGGTGATCCAGTTGTTCATCAGGAACAGCGGCGCGCTCTCGGAGCCGCGGTTGTCCCGGCAGCTCGCCGCGCGGTCGGCGGCCGTGGTCAGCAGGCTCGCGTTCGCGAAGGAGTACGGGGTCTCCTGGGTGAGCCTGGCGTACGCCAGCTGGTACCACGGCGCGCCGCCCGCCTCGTTCTCGGCCAGCACGACGAGCCGGCGGTCGGCGTCGATCAGCTCGCGCAGCGTCGGCCACGGCGCGCCGGCCGCCGGCGGCGTGATCGCGTACCGGGCCAGGCCGGCGTCCGCGAACGCCGCGACGATCGCGGCGGGCGGGACGTAGTCCTGGTTGATGATCACGACGACCTCGGAGGGGTGGGTGACCAGGAAGTCGTGCAACTCGTCGAGCGTCGTCGACAGCAGCGTCGCGCCCAGCTCGCAGAACGAGTGGCACAGGTAGATGGACCGCTCGCCCTCGCCGCGAAACCCGAGGCGCTCGCGCAGCCGCTTGGCCGCCTGCAGGGCAGCGGGGCTGACGCCGTCCTGGTCGTTGACGAGCTTGAGGTCGGCGGTGCTCTCGATGACCGTGCGCACGCGCCCGTCGGGCAGACGGTCCCCGTAGTGGGTGTCGAAGAGCAGGCCGCGGATGCCGTCGGCCAGCTGTCCGGGGATCGGCTTGTCCTGCAGCGAGGCGTACCACTGCGGGCCGGCCGACATCGCGTTGTGCGTGGCCGGGAGCACGACCTCGTCCAGCGGCCGGTCGCAGAGCGCCGCGTGGCCGTCGCACGTGCCGCCCGCGACGGCGGCACGGGGCTCGTCGACCCCGCCGGCGGTCAGGAAGACGGCGATCGTCGCGGCGACGATCGCCGTGGCCAGCACCGGCACGGCCGCACGCCGGAGCGCGGGGCGCCGCGCGTGACGCCGATCGGCGTCGGCCTGCACGACCGCCGGACGATCGATCGTCCGCAGCACCGACTCCAGGCCCCGGGCGAGCAGCAGGACGCCGGCCAGCGTGGCGACCAGCTGCACGGCGGCCAGCGGCTCCAGCACGATGCCGAGGCCCGCGGCGATCAGCGCCGTCGCGCGGACGAGCCGCAGCACCGGGCGCGCGGGCTCGACGGTCGCGATCCGCCAGACCGCGCGCAGCGGCCCCTCGACGTCGACGGGCCGGATCAGCGACGCGGCCGCCGCCGCGACGACCGCGCCGCAGCCGGCCAGCACCCAGCCGACGCTGCGCAGGTCGCCCAGGAAGGCGTCCCACGCCGCCGCGGCCGCGGCCCGCTGGTCGGCGCCGTCGGCCACCGTCGCCAGGGCGACCCCGCGCCCGATCGCGCACGCCAGGACGATCAGCACGCCGGCGGCGATCGCGCCCCGGCCGAGCTGCGCGACCGTCCGCCGGCGATCGACCGAGACGACCAGAGCCGCAGCGGCCGCCACGACCGTGAGGGCGGCGAGGATCCACGCCAGCGCCCGGACCCGGTCGGCGAGCCGGGCGAGGTCGCCGGTGGCAGCGCCGACCCGGCGGTGGACGAGCGCGACCCGGTCGTTGCGCTCGAGCTGGTCGGCCAGCGCCGGTCGCACCTGCCGCAGCGCCTCGGCCGCGACCGTGCCGACGTCGGCGACCGTGAGCGCGAGCGTGTCCTCGTCGCGCTCGAACACGACGCGGTGGGCGTCGAGCGCGGCGCGATGGAACAGGCTGCCGAACGCGTTGCCGCCGACCACGCCCGAGACCGCCGCGGCGATGAGGGGCCGTACGGCAAGCAGGTTCGCGCCGGCGTCGCTGTTGACCAGGCGGTCGGTCACGCGCTCTGCCACGACCGTCCGGACGGCCGGGGCCTGGAGGGTCGCCGTGGCCCGGCCGGCGAACTGGTCGCTGTCGAACACCGCGCGCCGGACGTAGCCGGCGAGCACCGCGCCGAGCAGCAGGACGGACGCCAGGACGACGAGCGCCGTCGCCACGGCACCCCGCCCCGGCCGCCTCACGGCATCCTCAGCTCAAGAGCGTCCACGGGTCGAAGCGGTCGATCGGGATGATGCGCATCCGCGGTAGCGCGACCGTGAAGGCGCCGACGTCGTCCTCGAGGTCGAAGAGCTCCAGCCCGTCGCCGGTCAGCTCGACCAGCGCGCCGCTGACCAGCTCGCGGAAGCCCAGCAGGCCCACCCGGCGGTGCGGCTCGGTCAGCAGCGCGGCGACCTGCTCGGCGAAGTCGCCGTCGTGACTGGCCAGCAGCACGTCGCCGGAGCCGCGCTCGGCCAGCGCCGCGAGCGTCTTCTGGATCGCGACGTCGACGACCTTGACGTCCGACGGGCCGCTGAGCAGCACGGGGCGGTAGTCCAGCGCTGCGAGGGCCTGCACGAACGACATCGGGACGTTGTGTGAGCCGTTGAGGAAGAACAGGCCGCGGACCGGCTGGTCCCAGGTCGTCCGCGCGTGCTCCAGGACGCGGTCCCAGCGCGGGCGCTCCTCCGGCGCCGGGCGCCGTCCCAGGAGGCTTCCGCCGAGCGTGGCGTCGATGTTCTCGCCGTCGACGAGCAGGAAGGTCTCGCTGGGTGCGGAGTCGGCCACGCCCCGACCCTATGCGCTGGGGCGTCCGGGCGGGGGCGGCGCGTTGGCCTCCACGTCGGCGCGCTTGTGCATCACGAGCAGGCCGACGAGGCGCGAGACGACCATCGCCACGTAGGCGAGGCCGGCGATCTGCTCGAGCATGACGAGGCTGCGCGCGAAGTTGCGGACCGGGACGATGTCGCTGAGCCCCGTGCTCGAGAGCGTCGTGAAGCTCAGGAACAGCAGCTCCATCCAGCTGCGCTGCCCCTGGGGGTCGATCGCCGCGGTGAAGCTGCCGGGATCGATCGCCTGGCAGACCGTGTAGGTGTAGGCGAAGGCCCAGGCCGCGAGCGTGAACGTCGCGCCCACCGCGTACAGCTCGTCGCGGGTGATGACGTGGTCTTCCAACATGTAGGTGATGAGTGCGTACGTGGCGTAGAAGTACAACACGGCCTCGAGGGCCGACGAGTACGGCAGCAGCTCGTTGCTGCCGGTCACCGCCTGGATCAGCAGGAGCGCGGTGGCGGGCACGCCGAGCAGCACGCCGACCCAGGTCAGCGCCGGCGAGCTGCGGACCGCCAGGACGACGAGCCCGAGGATGGCGATGCCGAAGACGCTGAACAGCGCGCGGCCGACGCCCTCGCTGTCCATGAACGGGTAGAGCAGCAGGCCCGCCAGTTGCGCGGCGAGCAGGATCGCGGACGGTTCACGGCGGGCGAGGCGCAGCACCGCCCGGACGCTAGTGGTTCACGCCCGCGGGCGGTCCCAGGTGCGCGAGGGCACGCCGGCGCTGCGCGGCGGCACCACGCGCACCACGACGCGCGCCGGGCGCGACGGCACGGCGAGGGAGAGGAAGTCGCGCACGTGCGCTGCGTGGGCGCAGAACGGGCAGCTCAGCGGCTGGGCGGGGGAGAGCGGGCCGGTGGGCGCGACGGGCGCGTCGCAGGCCGGGCACGCCAGCGTGCCGATCGCCATCGTCCACGAGCGGGAGGTCTTGCGCTCCTCTTCGGTCCCCGACCCCCGGCCCAGTGGCTGCGGGCGGACCGGCTCGGAGCCGTCGATGCCTTGGAAGAACCCCACGCGACGAGTCTAGGCCGCGCGGACCGCGGACTCGGCGCCCGATGCGCCGTCGGCACCGTGCGCGAGCTCCGCGATCGCCCCGGCGATCTGCGGCCAGGCCGGGCGCGGCAGGTCGTGGCCCATGCCCGGGATCGTCAGCAGCTCGGCGCCCTGGATGGCCTTGGCGGTCGCCCGGCCGCCGGAGGGCGCGATGAGCTTGTCGGCCTCGCCGTGGATGACCAGCGTGGGGGCGCGGACGGCGCCCAGCTCGCGGCGCCGGTCACCGGAGGCGAGGATCGCGCCGAGCTGGCGGGCCGTGCCCGCCGGGTTGGCGCCGCGGTCGAAGCTCAGCTCGAGCATCGCGCGCAGTTCGATCTCGTCGCGCTCGAACCCGGGCGAGCCGATGATCCCCCACATCTTGGCCGCGTGCGTGATGTACGCGTCGCGCTCGGTGGGCGACTTGCCCAGCAGCACCGGGTAGCTGCGCAGCGCCGGCTGGCCGCTGAAGCGGCCGCCCGTGTTGGACATGATCGAGGTCAGCGAGCGCGTCCGCAGCGGATGCCGCGCCGCGACGGTCTGGGCGATCATCCCGCCCATCGACACGCCGACCAGGTGCGCGCGCTCGATCTCCAGCGCGTCGAGCAGGCCGACGGTGTCGAGCGCCATGTCGGCCAGCTTGTACGGCGCGTTGGGGATCCGGCGCGTGACGATCTGCGCGAGCGTGGGCACCGGCGCGCCGTCCATGCGCGTGGAACGGCCGCTGTCGCGGTTGTCGAAGCGGATGACGCGGAAGCCGCGGCCGGCGAGGTCGCGGCAGAAGTCCTCGTGCCAGGCGACCATCTGCGTCCCGAGGCCCATGATCAGCAGCAGCGGCGGGGCGTCGGGCTCGCCGAAGCTCTCGTAGCAGAGGGTGATCCCGTTGCCGACCTCGGCGAAGCGCTCGTCCATCCGGGGATGGTAGCGACGCGCCGCTGTCGCCCCGATCACGCGACCAGCGTGAGCGGCGAGGTGCCGGTGTCGTCGTCGTCGGCGGCCGCGCCGTTCAGCTCGGGGCCCAGCTCGGCGGCCATCGCGAGGAAGAGGTCGACCAGGTACGGGTCGAAGTGGCGGCCGCGCTGCGCGGTGATCTCGGCGAGCGTGTCCTGGAAGGACCACGGGTACTTGTAGGGGCGGCGCGAGCGCAGCGCGTCGAAGACGTCGCAGATCGCGCAGATGCGCCCCGACAGCGGGATGTCGGTCCCGCGCAGGCCGGCGGGGTAGCCGGAGCCGTCCCAGCGCTCGTGGTGGGTGTGGGCGATCTCCTCGCCCAGCTGCATCAGCGGCGAGTCCGAGCCGGCGAGCATCGACGCGCCGATGTCGGCATGCGTCCGCATGATCGTCCACTCCTCGGCGTCGAGCTTGCCGGGCTTGAGCAGCACACGGTCGGGCACGCCGATCTTGCCGACGTCGTGCAGGACGGCGGCGTGACGCAGCGTCTCGGCCTCGATCGGCGTGAGCCCGGCGGCGCGGCCGAGGCGCTCGCACAGCAGCCCGATGCGCTCGATGTGCTCGCCGGTGTCCTCGTCGCGCCACTCCGCGGCGCGCGCCAGCCGGCGGACGACCTCGAGCTGCGTGTCGTGCAGCTCGTTGGTGCGCTCGCGGACCGCCTGCTCCAGCGCGAGGTTGTGCAGCGAGACGCGGCGGCGCTCGCGGCGCTCGGTCAGGTAGCTGGACGAGACCGTACCGACGGTGCTCAGCGCCAGGCCGGCCAGCGGCGCGAACACCGGCAGCATCCAGCCCTGCAGGAACGCGACGTAGGCGACGCCGACGTAGGTCGCGGCGACGACCGGCACGGTGACGACCGACAGCGTGCGCAAGCGCAGCGCGGCGGCGGCCGGCGCCAGGGCGAGCGCGAGGATGGCGAGGATCGAGGCCCAGGCGGGAGCGGTGCGCAGCGGCAGCCCGTTGAGCACCGTCCACAGCGCGTTGGCCTGCACCTCGGGCCCCGACATCAGCTCGTCGCCGATGGTCGGCGTCGGGTGCACGTCCTGCTCGGTCGGGGCGGTCATGCCGACGACGACGGTCTTGCCGCGCACCGCCGACGCCGCCAGACGATGCTCGCGGACGTCGGAGAAGTGGTAGGTCGGGATGGTCCCGGGCGGGCCGCGGAAGTCGATCCAGGCGCCGCCGGACTCGAACGCGCCGAGGTCGACGCGCTGCCCGAGCGACTTGGCCGCGGCCACCGCGACCGTCGGCACGCCGTCGCGCTGGCTCTCGACCCTGGCGATCGCGCCGCCGGCCATGATCGGGAACGTCGCCATCGCGGCGCGCGCGTGGACGGTCGCGAGGTTCTCGTCGCCGCCCAGGACGTTGGTGTGGCCGTGCGCGTCGGTCTCGGTCGTCGCGAGGATCGTGCCGGGGAACCGGCCGAGCGCGTCGAAGAGCGCGAAGTCCTCCGCGTTGGCGGTCTTCTCGGTGAACTGGACGTCGTAGACGACCTTGCGCGCGCCGAGGCGGCGCAGCTCGTCCAGCACGTCGGCGTGCCAGCTGCGCGGGTACGGCCAGCGGTGCTCGCCGGCGTAGTCGGAGAAGGTGGAGGCGTCGATGCCGACGACCACGAGATCCTTGGGCGGATGAGCCGGGCGCAGGCGGAAGCGCAGCGCGACCGTGGTGTCCTCCAGCGCGCTGCCGAGGTGGGTCGTCCACAGCGCGCCGCCGCACGCCGCGGCGAGCAGTCCGGCGAGCAGGACGGCGCGCGCGTGGGCGTGCCAGCGGCGGGTCGGGATGCCAGGGTCCATGGCTCAGCGCGCGATGCGCGCGAGGTACTCGTGACCGCGGGTGACCGTGGTCGTGTGGTGGCGGCCGGCGTCGTAGACCGAGACGGCGCCCTCGGTGACGCGCGTCAGCGTGCCGGCGCAGCGGTCCTCGGTGTACCAGCGGGTGCCGCGGACGGTGGCCACGCTGCCGCGGCCCCGGGTCTGGAAGCGGCCGTTGTGGTCGCTGCCCCAGAGCGCGCGCGGCGGCTTGGCGGCCTTGGCGGCGTGGGCGGCGGCGCCGCGCGTGGCGGCGGCGTGGCAGCTGCTGAAGTCGCCGCCGCGCAGGACGAGCTGGGTGAGGCCCTTGGCGGTCGGGCTCTGGCGGACCTCGAAGACGCCGCCCCAGAACTGGCCGGTCTGCACGGTGCCCTTGCGGTCCACGGCGGACGTCAACGCGACCGTGCCCTTGCGCGTGTCGATGACGGAACCGGTCGGCAGCGGCGTGGCGGTCGCGAGGTCGACGGGACTGCCGGACGGCGTGGTGACCGTGACGGAGCCGCGGACGGTCTCGACGCCGATCGTGCGGCCGAGCGCTGGTGCGGGCGCGTCGCCGGGCGCCGCTCCCGGGTCGGTCGCTGCGCCGCCGGCGGTGGTCGTCGATCCCGGGGTGCTGCCGCCGGTGGGGGCCTTCGTGCCGGGCGCCTTCGTGCCGGGCGCGGTGAGGCCGGGAACCGTCGGGGCCGGGACGGTGGGGACCGGGCTGCCCGTGGTGGGAGCGGCGGGGGCGTCGCTGCTGTCGTCGGGCGCCTCCGTGGACGGAGCCGCGGAGAGCGCGGGCGTGGTGAAGACGAGGTCGCGCCCGTAGACGGTGGAGAGCAGGCTCGTGGCCTTGGCGCGCACGTGGTAGGTCGTGGCCGGCTGCAGGCCCGAGACCGGCACGGCCAGGGTCTGGCCCACACCGAGCAGCGATGTCGCGCTCGCACCGCTCACCGAGCCGTAGCCGGTGGTCGTCCCGTACTGGAAGTTGACCGAAGCGCCCAGCGCGGAGACGAGGACGCTCGCCTGCAGCACGGCGCCGTCGGGCGTGACGGCGCTCGGGCTCAGCGTGGTGACCGCCAGCGTGAGTCCGGCCGCCGGAGCAGCGGCGGGGAGCGTGGCGGCGACCAACGCGGCCGACAGCAGCGCGGTGGTGACCCAGGTCTTCCGTGACGGGCGCACACCCGTCCCATCGGCCGCTGTGCGCAGGTTTGGAGCGCGACGGCACCCGATCGGACGGGGTCGGGACCCATGGACCCGCCGCAGTGGACGGACGTTCGAGCGCAACGCCCTCGACGTGCCGATTCCTACCGAACGCTGCGCAGGACGATGCGCACGCTCTGCACCGGTGCGCGGTCCAGCGCGGCGTGCAGGGCGGCCTCGTCCGGGGCCGGCCCGTCGAGGCGCCGGCCTTCGGCCTGGACCTCCAGCGTCGGCACCGACAGCGGCCACGGGTCCAGCGTGCAGTGGTCGCCGGCCACGGCGAGCGTGATGGTCTCGGGCCCTGCGGCGCCCGGGACGTCGCGCACGACGTGCGGCGCCTGGCGGCGGCAGAGCGCGAGCGACAGGTCGTCCCACGTGGCCAGCAGCGCCTGGTTGCGGCGCAGCTCCTCGGGCGGCGCGCCGAGCTCGGCGGCGAGTCGCTGCTGAACCGCGTGCTGGCCGGCGCGGTAGTCGGCGACCGCCTGCGCGATCGCAGGGTCGTCGGTCCTGGGCGGGAAGCGGTCATAGAGCCCCGTCCCGTGCAAGGACACCAACAACGCCGCGTACCGGCTCTGGGTGAGGAGCCGCTCGGGCGCCGCCGTCCACAGCGCGAGGTGCGTGCGGCGGTCCAGCTCGAAGAACTGGCGCGGGAGGCCGGTGCCGGGATGGCGCTCGGGGGTCAGGTCCCAGAGCGCCATGCCGACGTCGTGCTGCTCGGCGCCGAGGCAGACCTCCTCCCACGGCGACGGTGCGGGGAAGCGGTCGTTGCCCCAGGCCCGGGCGAGCTGCCCGGACAGCCAGGCGTGCGACGCCTGGCCGATGGCGACGACCGCATCCCCGTCGGGCCGCAGGATCACCGCGGCCGCTCCCGCTCAGCGCTCGTGCGTGACGCCGGGGCCGAGGTTCTCGCCGTCCTCGTCGGACGGGTCCGACACGACCTCGGAGACCTTCTCCTCGTCGGCCTCCGCGTCGACTGCCGTGGCCTCGTCGGACTCGATCTCCGGCGTGAACGCGTCGCCGATGGGCTCGGCGCGCCCGTCGCCGTGCGTCGCGTTCTCGATGAGCTCCTCCTCGGAGAGCTCGAAGCCCTCGGCCTCGCCGCCGCCGCCCTCGTAGACGGCCTCCATGGCCGGGTCGCCGTGGGCGTCGTCGGGCCCTGGGCCGCCGATGCCGCCGGCCTCGGCCGCGGCCAGCCGCTCCTCCTCGTCGACCAGGGAGTCGCCCGAGACCGGCTCGTCGAGCGTGATGACCTCTTCGATGTCGTACGTCCGGCCGGGCGGCGTCACCGACGGGCCGGGCGCCTCGACGGGCGGCGGCGCGACGATCGGCGCGGTCGCGGTGGCCCCGGCGGTGGCGACGGGCGGTGCGGAGCCGGTCGCCGCGGGCGGTGCGGCGGCCGCCTCCGACACCGGTGAGGCGGTCGGACCGGGGCTGGGACCGGATGGCGACGGGGCAGGCGCGTCGGGGCGGCCGGCCCGGCGCTTGCGCAGGGCGGCGGCGCCGGCGGCGAGACCGCCGAGGGCGAGGAGTCGCTTGGGGAATCGGGGCATGAGGGAATCCGTACCCGATTGCGCGCCCCGGCGAAAGGCCCGCGGGACGGAAGGTCGAGCGCGAAGGCCTACGGCAGCACCGCCGGGGGCGGCGGAGCAGGCGCTCCGGCACCCCAGCGGGTGGGTCGGGCGGCCAGCGTGAAGACGAGGCGGGCGCCGCGCTGCAGCTCGGCGAAGCGCAGCCATGGGCGATCGACGGACCGGCCGTGCACGCGCAGCGCCGCGACATAAGGTCGGCCGGCCGCCGCCGTCCGGCCCTCGATGATGATGGGGTTGGTCGCGCCGGTCGGCCGCAGCTCGACGTGACCGAACAGCGGGCTGCCGACCGAGAGCAGGTCGGTGCCCGGGACGGCGGGGTACAGCCCGATGGCGCCGAGGATCCACCAGGACGACAGCGCGCCGGCGTCGTCGTTGCCGGGCAGGCCGGCCGGGCCGACGTGGACGAGGGCCAGCGCGCGGCGCACCGTGGCCTGAGTCGTCGCGGGGCGCCCGAAGGCGTTCGAGAGCCACGGCGCCCCGAAGGACGGCTCGTTGCCCAGGGCGGCGAAGGGGGAGGACGGCCCGGCCGCGAGGCGGGTGACGAAGCGCTGCAGGCGGTCGGCCGCCGCATCCGGACCACCGAGGGCGGCCGTGAGCCCGGGGAGATCGAAGGCCGGCGCCCACAGGTACTGCTCGGCGCTGCCCTCGACGAATCCCGCGCCCGAGGCGGGGTCGGGCGCATGGGCCAGATCGAGGGCCCGCCACGCGCCCGACCGCGCCAGCAGCGCGGCGGCGGTGGCCGGATCGCCCGCCGCGGTGGCCAGGCGGCTCGTGGCGAAGTCGGCGACCGCGCGCTCCAGGACGACGGAGCCCGGGCCGGCCGCGAGGTCGGCGTCGGTGCGGCACGGCGGCGACACGCTGCGCAGCGCCGCGTCCGCTGCGCTCGCCGCCGTCGTGCCGCCGACGCCCAGCGCCTGCGCGCTGGCGAGCATGACCGCACCCGGCTCGCCCACCATCACGCGCGCGTCGGCGCCGGCGACCGTCCAGCGCGGCAGGCAGCCCTGCTCGCGCGCGCCGGCCACGAGGCTGCGCACCGTGTCCCGCGCGTCCTCGGGGAAGAGCATCGCCAGCAGCGGGAACTGGGTGCGGTAGGCGTCCCAGCCGCCGATCGTCGTCCGCGGCTCCCATCCGTGGGCGCGGTGCACGCGGCCGTCGAGGCCGGGGTAGCGCCCGTCGACGTCGGCGACCAGATTGGGGTGCAACAGCGCGTGATAGAGCGCGGTGGCCATGGTCGTGCGCTGCGCACGGGTGCCGCCGTCGACGCGCACGCGGTCCAGGACCCGGTCCCAGTCGCCGCGCGCGGCCTGCTGGATGCGGCCCAGCGTGCCACCGGGGCGTGCGCCCGCCGGCGTCTCGGCGGCGAGGTTGCGCCGAGCGCCCGCCTCGTCGACGAACGACACCCCGAGGCGCACCTCGACGGTGGAGCCCGGCGCGAAGCGCAGGTAGGCCCCGGCGCGTGCTCCGCGCACGGGCGCGACCGGCAGGCCACCCGGCACCGGGCGGCCGCCGGTCGCGGCGCGCTCCTCGTGGGCGCTTCGCGTTCCCGGCCGCTCGCGCGCGCCCTGCCAGGTGCCCCATGTGCGCGGAGCGGCGCTGAAGCGCGCGACGACCACGACGCGGTGGCGATCGCCGCTCCCGCAGAAGCGCCCGCCGCGGGCGGTGGCCACGACCTCGCCGCGCCGCGGGTCGATGCGCACGCTGGCCGCGTCGTCGCCGGTCTGGCTGCCGCCCGCGTCGACCAGCACGGTCGCCGGGCGTCCGCGGGGGAAGCGGATGCGCAGCACGCCGGTCCGGGCGGTCGCCGCGGCGCGGACGTCGACGGCCCTCGGCGTCCCGGGGTCGAGCACCACGCGATACCGGCCGGGCGATGCCGCCTCGTGCGCGTGGTCGAAGCGCGGCGCGGCGCCGGGGCTCGGCGGGCGCGTCAGCGCGGCGGCCACCGGCAGCAGCGGCACGTCGCCGAGCACCGCGCAGCCCGTGCCGCTGACGTGCGTGGCGCTGAAGCCGCGGATGCGGCGGTCGCTGAATGCGTAGCCCGCGCCGAACGCGTCGAGCGCGGGCACGGTCTCCGGGCTCAGCTGCACCATCCCGAACGGGACGGCGGCGCCCGGCAGCGTCGCGCCGGCCCCGCCGCCGCGGCGGATGTCGGGGTTCGCCGAGCCCGTCCCGACGAACGGATCGACCAGCGAGGACGGGAGCGCTCGGGCCGCCGGCGCCGTCCCCAAGGCGCCGGTCACGGCGATGGCGATCACCGCATAGGCGCCCGGCCGCATACGCCGGCACGCTACTGGGGTAGCGTCGAACCTATGAGCGAGCACCACGGAGCCGACCGGGTCGGCGGGGGCGAGTCGTCGCTCGGCGACGCGCAGGCCTCCAACCCCCCGGACGATCTCGACATGATCTATCCCGACGCCGAGCCTCTCGACACCGACGTCGAGTTCGAGGGCGACGGCCCGCCGCCGCCCGAGGAGCGCGACAACGAGGACCCGGCGCCCAACGCACCGTAGGGAGGTCCGGGCTCAGCCCGACGACCCGGCGCCCGAGGCGCCGTAGGGAGATGGGCTCCGCCCCCTCTGACCGGGTGCAATAGGTCCGGGAGGCTGACCACAGGGGGCCGTTGGCGTGTATGTTCCCGGCGTGTTCACGCCGGTGCAGACGCGTCGGACCTTCGAGGAGGCGGCCGAGCAGATCGCGGACAAGGTCCGGATCGGCGAGCTGCGGGTCGGCGACAAGCTTCCGGGCGAGCGCGCGCTCGCGGCACAGATGCAGATCAGCCGCCCGACGCTGCGCGAGGCCGTCAAGGTGCTCGCCGAGGCGGGTCTGCTGGAGGTCCGCCGGGGACCGGGCGGTGGGATGTTCGTGGCGACCGACGTGGTCGGCGTCGAGCTCGTGCGCCAGCGCTCGACGCTCCGCCTGCACGAGGTCGCCGGCGTGCTGGAGGCCCGGCGGATGCTGGAGCCGCGCGTCGCCCAGTTGGCGGCCGTCCGGGCCACCGAAGAGGACTTCGCCGCGCTGCAGCGCTCGATCGACGCCATGCGGGCGCTGGTCGACGCGGGTCGCGCGCTCAAGCAGGAGGACCGGTTCCTCCAGCTCGACGTGCAGTTCCACCTGGCCCTCGCGCGGGCCTCGGGCAACGCCACGGTCGAGTCGCTGATGCGCGTCCTGTTCCGTCAGCTCGAGATCGCCCGCGACATGGCGATGCACCTGCCGCTCGTGCCCGAGTGGACGATCCAGATCCACGAGCGGACCGTCGCCGCGGTGCGCTCGGGCGACCTCCTCGAGGTCGAGGCGGTCATGGACGAGCACGTCGGGCAGCTCGAGCGGACCTGGGAGGAGGAGACGGCCCGGGCGCTCGTGCGTCCGTTGCCGGACTTCCTGCTTCCCGGCGCCTCGCGTACCAAGCCGGCTGTGTGACTGACCGGACGTTCAGCTTTGCCGGATTTGGTGGTAAGGTCGCCTGACCCATTTGGGGTCGTTGACTTGCCCAGCGAGGAGAGGGAGTGCCGGACGTGCCGCGCACGAGGGATGGCATCGGGACCACGCAGCCGACCGGCATCGGGGCGGCGACGTCGCCGCCCTCAGGGACCGGTGCGCCGGTCAAGCTGCACCGGCCCGACGTCACGCTCGCCGACAAGTACCTGCTCGAGCAGGGGACGGTCTTCCTCTCGGGCACGCAGGCCCTCGTCCGCGTGCTGCTGGACCAGGTGCGCGCCGATCGCCGGCGTGGACTGAAGACCGCGACGTTCGTCTCCGGCTACCAGGGCTCGCCGCTCGGCGGTCTGGACAAGGAGATCCTCGGCCTGCGCGACATCGCCGCCGACCACGCGCTCCACTTCACCGCCGGCCTCAACGAGGAGCTCGCGGCCACCGCGGTCTACGGCTCGCAGATGGCGCCGGCGCTGCCCGGCCCGCGCTTCGACGGCGTGACCGGCGTCTGGTATGGCAAGAACCCGGGTCTCGACCGCGCCGCCGACGCCCTGCGCCACGCCAACTTCGCGGGCACGCACCCGCTCGGCGGCGCGCTCGCGCTGGTCGGCGACGATCCCTCGTGCAAGTCCTCCACCTTGCCGTCGGCCGGCGAGGCGACGCTTGCCGGGCTGCACATGCCGACCTTCTACCCCGGCACGCTGCAGGAGGTCCTGGACTTCGGCCTGCACGCCGTCGCGTGCTCGCGCGCGTCGGGCCTCTGGAGCGCGATGAAGGTCGTCACGAGCATCGCCGACGCCGCCGGCACCGTGCAGGTCTGGCCTGCGCGGGTCGGCTCGGTCATCCCCGAGGTCTTCGATCCCGCCGACCCGAGCAAGCCGTACCGCCACGTGCCCAACGGCAACATGCTGTCGGCCGTCTCGATGGAGCTCGAGCGCACGCTGTTCGGCCCGCGAATGGAGATCGCCCGCCAGTACGCCGCGCTCAACCAGCTCAACCCCGTGACGGTCGCGACACCCGGCGCCTGGCTGGGCGTCGTCGCGGCGGGCAAGGTGTACTACGAGCTCGTCCAGGCGCTGGGCGACCTCGGCCTCGACCAGCGCGCGCTGGAGCGCGCCGGCATCCGGCTGATGAAGGTCGGGATGCTCTACCCGCACGACCGCGACGCCTTCCGCTCCTTCGCGCGCGGCCTGGACGAGATCGTCGTCGTCGAGGAGAAGCTGCCCTTCCTGGAGACCGCGATGCGCGACGCGCTGTACGGCGGCGCCGACATGCCCCGGATCGTCGGCAAGCAGGACGACGCCGGCCGGCCGCTGCTGGCCGCCGAGTCCGACCTGGACGCCGACGCGATCGCCGTGGCGCTTGCGCGCCGTCTCGCCCCGAAGGTGCGGCTGGACTCCGTCGACGCCCGCGTCGCCCAGATCGAGGCCCGCCGCGCGACGACCGCGCGCACCGTGCCGACGCTGGCTCGCACGCCGATGTTCTGCAGCGGCTGCCCGCACAACACGTCGACCGCCAACCCCGACGGCACGGTCGTCGGCGGCGGGATCGGCTGCCACACGATGGTCCTGCTCTCCCCGGAGGGCAAGGGCGACATCACGGGCATCACGCAGATGGGCGGCGAGGGTGCGCAGTTCGTCGGGATGCAGGCGTTCACCGGCACCGAGCACTTCGTCCAGAACGTCGGCGATGGCACGTTCCACCACTCGGCCTCGCTGGCGATCCGCTTCGCCGCGGCCTCGGGTGCCAACATCACCTACAAGCTGCTCTACAACGACACCGTCGCCATGACCGGCGGTCAGGACGTCGTCGGCCAGCTGAAGATCCCCGAGATGACGCGTTGGCTCGCGCTCGAAGGCGTCAGGCAGATCATCGTCACCGCCGAAGACCCCTCGCGCTACAAGGACATCGAGCTCGATCCGATCGCCTCGGTGCGCCACCGCGACGACCTGCCCGAGGCGCAGGCCGAGCTGGCCCGGGTTCCCGGTGTCACGGTCCTGCTGCACGACCAGCACTGCGCAGCCGAGTTGCGGCGCCTGCGCAAGCGCGGCAAGGCGGCCGATCCCGTCGAGCGCATCCACGTCAACGAGCGCGTCTGCGAGGGCTGCGGCGACTGCGGCTCGAAGTCCAACTGCATGTCGGTGCTGCCGGTGCAGACCGAGTTCGGGCGCAAGACGCAGATCCACCAGTCCTCGTGCAACAAGGACTACTCCTGCGTCAAGGGCGACTGCCCGTCGTTCCTGACGGTCATCCCCTCGGCCAAGGCGACCAAGAAGGCCAGGGCCGCCGCGGCCGCGTTCCCGGCGCCGCCGGCCGGCATGCCCGAGCCTTCGCTGCGGGTCCGGCGCGACGACTTCCTGATGCGCATGCCCGGCGTGGGCGGCACCGGCGTCGTCACGGTCTCGCAGATCCTGCAGATGGCGGCGATGCTCGACGGCAAGCACAGCTACGGCCTCGACCAGACGGGCCTGAGCCAGAAGGGCGGTCCGGTCGTCTCCGACGTGCGCATCGCGCGCGATCCGATCGAGGGCTCCAACAAGGCCTGCGCCGGCGAGGCAGACCTCGTCCTCGGCTTCGATGTCCTCGGCGCCGCCAACCCCGGCAACCTGATCGTCGCGGACGCGGCACGGACCGTCGCGGTGGTCAACACGCACGCGGTGCCGACCGCGGCGATGGTGACCGACACCGGCGTCAAGTTCCCCGCGTTGGAGCGCAACGTAGCGGCGATCGAGCGCGCCACGCGCGCCGACGAGAACGTCTACGTCGACGCCGAGGCGCTGTCGGAGGCGCTGTTCGGCGACCACATGCCGACCAACACGGTGTTGATGGGCGCGGCCTTCCAGGCCGGCTGCCTGCCGTTGAGCGCCGACGCGCTGGAGCAGGCGATCCGCCTCAACGGCGCGGCGATCGAGAAGAACCTCGCCGCGTTCGCGTGGGGTCGCGCGGTCGTGGCCGCGCCGGAGGCGGTGCAGGAGGTCCTCGACGGCGAGGTCGCCCACGCGGCGCCGGTGCTCGCGGGCACGGCGCTGGAGATCGTGGACGCGACCGGGGCCGTCGGCGAGCTGCGCCGGCTGCTGGAGATCCGCGTGCCGGAGCTGATCGCCTTCCAGGACGCCGGGCTCGCGCGGCGCTACGCCGACGAGGTCATGGCGGTCGCCGAGGTCGAGGCGGCCCGCGGCGCTCCAGGCGAGACCGCCGTCGCCGAGGCGTTCGCGCGCAACCTCTTCAAGCTGCTGGCCTACAAGGACGAGTACGAGGTCGCGCGCCTGCACCTCGACGCCGTCGAGGCCGCCAAGCTGCGCGGCACCTTCGGCGCCGGGGCCAAGGTGTACATCATGCTCCACCCGCCGGTGCTGCGCGCGCTGGGCCTCAAGCGCAAGCTCAAGCTCGGCCGCTGGTTCCTGCCGGCGTTCCGCATGCTGCGCGGGATGCGCCGTCTGCGCGGCACGAAGCTCGACCTCTTCGGGCTGCCGCAGGTGCGCCGCGTCGAGCGTGCGCTGCCCGCCGAGTACCGCGCGCTCGTCGATCGCTCGCTGCAGCGCCTGACGCCGGTCACGCACGCGACGGTCGCCCAGATCGCCGACCTCCCCGACGTGATCCGGGGCTACGAGGACATCAAGCTGGCCAACGTGGAGCGCTTCCGCGAGCAGGCCGAGGCCCTCGAGTCCCAGCTGGCCGGCGGCGCCCAGAGCGGCGGGTTCACGCTGCCGATGGCGCAGGGGTAGGGCGGCGGGGAGTCTGGCGGGAGCGTCGAGGGACGACTGAATCCTGCTGTACGAGATTCAGTCGTCCCTCGATGTCGTGGTGCGGTCGAGGGACGACTGGTGGTCAGCACGGCGCCCGGGTCGCGCGGACGCCGGAGCATCGGCACTGACGAGAGCGAGCCGGGTGGGTGGCGCGTGGCGGGGTCGGTCGTCCGCCGTCGCCGGGGGAGGGCCGTGGGCCTGTTGGCGGACCCCCGGCGTCCGCCGGCGGGCCCACTCGCCTCGCGCGAGCGCCAGCTGGCGTCGGTGGGCCTGTTTGCCGACGTGCTGCGTCCGCCGACGGGCCCACCGGCTGCGCCGGCGGGGTGGGTCGTCCGCATTCGGCGCAGGCCGGGGTGGGCCTGTTGGGCGCGGTGGGGCCGCGGCGTTCGGGCCCACCCGGCTCGGGTGGCTCTTGGTAGCTCGGGGTGGGCCTGTCGGGCGCGGCGGGACCGCGGCGTTCGGGCCCACCGGGCTCGGGTGGCGCTTGGTAGCTCGGGGTGGGCCTGTTGGGCGCGGCGGGACCGCGGCGTTCGGGCCCACCCGGCGGACGACGCGAAGCCGTCGCGCCACCAACCGCTCGCTCCCGTCAGCGCTCACGATCCAGCGCTCGCGCCGCCCCGGCGCCCGAGCTGCGCGCCACCGGCCGTCGAGGGACGACTGAATCTCGTACAGCGAGATTCA
>DASYLT010000111.1:0-4296 GCA_036009425.1 Baekduia sp.
GGCGACGGCAGCGCCGGCGCCGCGCTGGTGCGCGCCGAAGGGATCGACAAGATCGCGTTCACGGGTTCCACCGCCGTCGGCCGCGACATCCAGGCCGCGCTGGCCGGGACCGACGTCGGCCTCACGCTCGAACTCGGCGGCAAGTCCGCCAACATCGTCTTCGAGGATGCGGCGCTCGACCAGGCCGTCGAGGGCATCGTCCAGGGGATCTTCTTCAACCAGGGGCACGTGTGCTGCGCGGGCTCGCGCCTGCTGGTGCAGGAGTCCGTCGCCGAGGACGTCGTCGAGCGCCTCTGGACGCGGATGCAGAAGCTGCGCGTCGGCGACCCGCTGGACAAGAACACCGACGTCGGCGCGATCAACTCGGCCGCGCAGCTGTCGCGGATCGGCGAGCTGGTGGCCGCCGGGGTCGACGAGGGCGCCGGGCTGCGACAGGTCAGCTGCGCGCTGCCCGACCGCGGCTACTGGTTCGCCCCGGCGCTGTTCACCGAGGCCTCGCCCGCGCACCGCATCTCCCGCGAGGAGATCTTCGGGCCGGTGCTGGCGATCACGACGTTCCGCACGCACGCCGAGGCGGTGGAGAAGGCCAACAACTCCAACTACGGCCTCGCCGCCGGCATCTGGACCGACAAGGGGTCCAAGGCCTTCGAGGTCGCCGCGCAGCTGCAGGCCGGCGTCGTCTGGCAGAACACCTACAACCACTTCGACCCGACGGCCGCGTTCGGCGGGTTCAAGGAGAGCGGCTTCGGCCGTGAGGGCGGCGCCGCCGGCCTGCGCCCCTACGTCCGGCAGGGAGCATGAGCCCGATGCGCGTCGCGGTGGCCAAGACCTACAAGCTGTACGTCGGCGGCGCGTTCGTGCGCTCGGAGTCCGGGCGCCACGACCCGGCGCTCGACCACGCCGGCGAGCACGTCGCCAACGTCCCGCGCGGCTCGCGCAAGGACGTGCGCGACGCGGTCAAGGCCGCGCGCAAGGCGCAGGCCGGCTGGGCCAAGCGCACCGCCTACAACCGCGGGCAGGTGCTGTACCGCGCCGCGGAGGCCGTCGAGTCGCGCTCGGCCGAGCTGGTCGAGCAGGCCGTTGCCGTGCGAGGCGCGGAGCGCTCCGCCGCGGAGGCCGACGTCGGCGCCGCCGTCGACGCGCTCGTGCACTACGCCGGCTGGACCGACAAGCTGCACGCGGTGCTGGGGACGATCAACCCCGTCGCGGCGCCGTTCCTGTCGATGTCGACTCCGGAGCCCACGGGCGTCGTCGCGGTCCTGAGCGGGCCCGAGGACGGGCTGGCGTCGGTCGTGGCGTCGATCGCCGCGCCGCTGGCCGCCGGCAACGCCGTCGTGGTGGCGCTGCCCGAGCGCGCGCCCCTGGCCGGCCTGGATCTGGGTGAGATCCTCGGTGTCTCCGACGTTCCGGGCGGCGTCGTCAACCTCATCTCCGGTCGCGCCGACGAGCTGGTGCCCGCGCTGGCGGCCCACCGCGACGTCAACGCGATCGTCGATCTGACCGGCGACGCCGACCGCGCCGCCCAGATCGACACCTTCGCCTCCGAGACGCTGAAGCGCGTCGTCCGCGGCGACCAGTCCTCGCTGGCGCGCCTCGAGGCGCTCACCGAGCTGCGCACGGTCTGGCACCCCGTCGGGGCCTGACCGCCGCTCACCCTCTGGAGCGTCGAGGGACGACTGAATCTCGTACACCGAGATTCGTTCGTCCCTCGACGCCGCCAGGGTGCCCGTGCGCCGGTGGCTAGGAGACGACCGGCAGCTCGCCGCCGTCGATGAGCTGGTCGGATCCGGTGATCCACTGCGCGCGATCGGACGCGAGGAAGGCGACGACCTCCGCGATGTCGCGCGGGTCGCCGGCGCGGCCGAGCGGGACGTGCGCGGTGGTGTCGGCGAGCGTGACGCCTCCGGCGTCGGCGAAGACCTGACGGACCGCGTTGCCGCCGGGCGTCAGGACGTTGCCGGGGGTGACCACGTTGGCGCGGATGCCGTCGCCGGCCAGCTCGGTCGCCAGCGCCTTGGTGTAGACGTTGAGCGCTGCCTTGGCGGCCCCGTAGTGGGCCAGCGGCGGTGGCGCGAACAGCGCGGCGTTGGACGAGATGTTCACGATCGCGCCGCCCTCGCCCTGCTCGATCAGCGATGGCAGGAGGGCGCTGGTGACGCGCACCGCCGAGAGGAAGTTGAGGTTCAACGAGTCCTGCCACTCCTCGTCCGGGGTGGCCGCGACGCCGCCGAGCTGGACGCGTGCGGCAGCGGCGTTGTTGATGATGATGTCGATGCCGCCGAGCTGCTCCAGAGTGGCCGTTGCGAGCTGGTGTGCGCCGTCCAGCGTGCTGATGTCGCCGGGGATGAAGGTCGCGCCGGCGGGCGTCGTGTCGGCGGCCGAACGGGCGGAGGCCACGACCGTGGCGCCGCCGTCGATGAGTCGCTGGGCGATCGCGGCGCCGATGCCGCGAGAGCCGCCCGTGACCAGCGCGCGCCGGCCGGCGAACTCGTCGGGGATGGGAGAGGGGATGGTTCTGAACATGCGGTCCAGAATACCATCGATATGGACCGCACGTTCAGCACCGGGCTAGGATGAAGGCATGGGACGCCCGCGCACGTTCGACGAGGACCAGGTCATCGAGGCCGCCCGGGGCCAGTTCTGGCAGACCGGCTATCACGGCACCTCCGTCGGCGACCTCGCTCGCGCGACCGGGCTGGGCAAGGGCAGCCTGTACGGCGCCTTCGGCGACAAGCACCAGCTGTTCGTCCGCATCTTCGACGAGTACTGCCGCAACGCCGAGCGCGGCGCGCTGGCGATGGTCGACGGCCCGGAGGACCAGGCGCTGGAGCGCGCGCACGCGTGGCTGCTCGCCACGGCGAGCCACTCCGACACGCGCGGGTGCCTGCTGGCCAAGGGGACGGCCGAGCTGTCGGAGGGCGATCACGAGATCGCCGACCGGGCCGCTGCGACGTTCAGGGCGCTGCAGGATGCGTGCACCGACCTGATCGAGCAGGCGCAGCGCGCCGGCGACGTCGACCCCGAGGCCGACGCGCGGGCCCTGGGCGGCCAGATCCTCGCCACTCAGCGCGGCATCGAGGCGCTCGGCAAGGGAGGAGTCGACGCCGCGACGCTGACCGGGATCGCCGATGCGGCGATCGACGGGATGCGCCTTCGCCTCGCCGCCCAGCTCAGCTCGTGAAGCTGACCTTGGACCAGTCGACCCCCTCGCCGGCGTACCAGTTGATCCCGGTCACGTCGCTGCGTGTGCTCACCTGGAAGCCGGGCTGCGCGATCCAGAGCCAAGGGGCGTCGTTCGCGATGATCTCGGCACAGCGCTTGTGCTTCTCGACCCGCTGGTCCCAAGCGAGTTGGGGGCGCCCGGCCTCGGCCAGGCAGGCGTCGACCTTGGCGCTCGCGTAGCCGCCCCAGTTGTTGGAGCTCTTGGACTGGTAGAAGACGCCCAGCGCGTAGGCGGGATCCGGCGAGTCGGACCCGCCTTCGTAGAAGAACATCGGCCGCTGGCCGGTGAACAGCGCCTGCGGGTACGTGGACGGAGGGAGCGGCTCGACCTCGAGCGCCACGCCGACGTCCGCGAAGGCGCTGCGGAGCTGCGCGCTGACCGGCGCTCCGAGCGGGTCCGCGGTGTTGTAGGCGAGCGTCGTCGTGAACCCCTTCGCATGACCGGCTTCCCGCAGCAGCCGGCGTGCCCGTTCGGGGTCGTAGGTGTATGGGCGCAGGGAAGGGTCGAACCCCGCGGCGTGGTCGGAGAGCGGGCCGGCGGCCGGCCCGGCGAACCCGCGGAAGACCTGGTCGAGGATCTGCCGATAGGGCGTCGCATAGGACAGGGCCTGCCGGACCCGGACGTCGTCGAGCGGCGGGTAGTGCGGGTTTATCGGGGTCTGGGCGATGACGTAGCCCTGGAAGTTCCACAGGCGCATGCCATCGCCGTGCTGCACCCGCTCCATCTCCGTGGGCGGCAGGAACTGCGCGACCTGCGCAGCTCCTGAGGCCAGTGTGTCGAGCCGGTCGGCCGAGGCCGGCACCGCACTGAACGTGATCTGGTCGAGCTTGGGCGGGAAGGGATGCTCCTTCTCGGCCACCCAGACGACATGCCGGCCAGGGCTCAGGTCGTCGAGCCGGAACGGACCGAAGCCCGCGTCGTGGTCCTTCAGCCAGCGCTGCGCCCAGGGATCGGCTGATGTGGCATGGCTCCGCGCCAGCTCGGAGTCGACGATCGCACGCCAGAACGTGCTCATCGTCAGAAGCAGGTCCGGGCCCGGCTGCGCCAGCTCGAAGCGGACCGTGTGCTTGTCC
>DASYLT010000112.1:0-3195 GCA_036009425.1 Baekduia sp.
GATCCTCGGCCTCGACCAGCTCGACAAGATCATCCAGGTCGACCAGTCGCCGATCGGGCGCACGCCGCGCTCCAACCCGGCGACCTACACCGGCCTGTTCGACGTCATCCGCGACCTCTTCTCCAAGACGCAGGAGGCCCGTGCGCGCGGGTACAAGCCCGGCCGCTTCTCGTTCAACGTCAAGGGGGGGCGCTGCGAGGTCTGCCGCGGCGACGGCCAGATCAAGATCGAGATGCACTTCCTGCCCGACGTCTACGTGCCGTGCGAGCAGTGCCACGGCAAGCGCTACAACCGCGAGACGCTTGACGTCCGCTTCAAGGGCAAGACGATCGCCGACGTCCTCGACATGCCGGTCGAGGAGGCCCTGGAGTTCTTCAAGCACATCCCGAAGATCCGCCGCCGGCTGGAGACGCTCAACGCGGTCGGGCTCGGCTACATCCGCCTCGGCCAGCCCGCGACGACGCTGTCGGGTGGCGAGGCGCAGCGCGTGAAGCTCGCGACGGAGCTCTCGAAGGTCGCGACCGGGCGGACGCTCTACATCCTCGACGAGCCGACGACAGGCCTGCACTTCGCCGATGTCCAGCGGCTGCTCGAGGTCCTGCAGCGGCTCGTCGACCAGGGCAACAGCGTCGTCGTGATCGAGCACAACCTCGACGTCATCAAGACCGCCGACCGGATCATCGACATGGGCCCGGAGGGTGGGGAGGAGGGTGGCGAGATCGTCGCCGCCGGCACGCCGGAGGAGGTCACGGGCACGCCCGGCTCCCACACGGGCGAGTTCCTCGCGGAAGCCGGTGTGGAGCCGGCGGCGCCGAAGGCGCAGCGAGGCCGGCGGCGCAGGGTGGCCTCGGCGGCGTAGGGCCGCGCTGGGCGGCGGATGAGCGACGAGCTCGCGGGCCAGATCCGGCTGTGGCTGCAGAAGTGGCGCTGGTACGAGCGCAACAACCTCCCCTGGAACCGGGCGCGGATCCACTGGCACCTGCTGCGCTGCGGGGCATTCGCCCGCTGGCCGCTGCATGGCGACGTCCTCGAGGCGTTCGACGACGGGCGTCTCGAGGTCGGTGCGCAGGCGCTCTTCGAGCCGCACGTGTGGATCACCGCGCCCGCGCCGGGACGGGTGCGCATCGGCGAGGGAACGTTCCTGAACATCGGAGTCATGGTGGCCGCCGTGGAGCTCGTCGAGATCGGGGCTCATTGCATGCTGGCGAACGGCTGCTTCGTCACCGACGGCAACCACCGCTTCGACGACCCGGACACACCGGTCCCCTGGCAGGGCTTCACGACGAAGGGGCCGACGCGGATCGGCGACAACGTCTGGCTGGGCGCGAACGTCGTCGTGACGAGCGGCGTGACGATCGGCGAGCGCTGCGTCATCGGCGCCAACAGCGTCGTGACGCAGGACATCCCGCCGTTCTCGATCGCCGCGGGTGCGCCCGCGAAGGTCCTGCGCGCCGTCACGTACGACGACGACGGCGCGCAGCCCGGCGCGGGCTAGCGGGAGAGAGGTCCTCAGCCCCCGAAGCGCGCACGCAGCGCCATGACGTTGTCGACGTAGCGCTTCGTGTCGTCGAACATGCCTCTGCTGCGCACCGACGCGAGGCCCTGGTAGTAGCCGGCCGCGGCGAGCCGTGGGTCGCCGCCCGTCTCGCGCAGCAGGCGAGCCAGATACAGCGAGCCGGCGCGCACGTTGTCCTCGGGCGAGGTGGGGCTCAGCGGGGCGGCGGCGAGGTGGCGCTGGACCCAGTCCCAGGTCCCCGGCATGACCTGCATGACGCCGCGGGCGTTCGCGGGCGAGACCATCGCGTTGTTGAAGCCGCTCTCCTGCCACGCGATCGCGGCCGCCAGCGACCCCGGCGCGCCGTGCTCGACGGCAAGCTGCTTCACGCGGTCGGCGCTGAGGCGCCCGGGGGTGGGCAGCGGCGGCGCGTTGGGGACGACGCGCGCGGCGGGCGCCGGCTGTGCCGCATGCGCCGGGGCCGGCGCGCCCGACGGCAGCTTGATGACCGTCCCGATGAGCAGCTTGGCCGTCGGCTTCAGCCCGTTCATGTACGCCATCTGCGCCACGCTGACGCCGGTCTGCGCGGCCAGGGCGCTCAGCGAGTCGCCCGGGCGGACGATGTAGGCGCCCTGCGGTCGCGGTGCACCAGCCACCGCCGTCGTCGTCGCCATCGGGGCGGTCCCGGCGAGGGCCAGCGCGGCCGCGCCCTCCGAGACGCTCGGGATCTTCAGCGTGCTGCCCGACACGATGTGCGCATCAGGCGACAGGCCGTTGTAGGTGGCCACCGTGCGGGTCGTGAGGTTGTTCTGCGCGGCGATCCACCACAGGGTCTCGCCTGGCGTGACGGTGTGCAGGACATGAGCGCTCGCGGCGGGCGCGGCGAGCAGGGCGGCGGACGCCGCAAGGATGGTGATTCGCAGGGCGCGCATGGATTCCTCTCCCTTCGTGTGCGTCCAACATGCCTGCACCGAGCGCCCTTTGCACGCCTGCGCGCGTGGTTACGTGTCGCTGCAACGGCGCCTGCAGCGGCGCCCTCAGTCCTTGCGCAGCATGATGAGCAGCCCGAACGCCACCGCGGCCGCGAAGAGCGCGCCGCCGGCCACCGCGACGACGGCATAGGCGCCGGCGAGGCCCACGCGCCCGTCGCGCCGCGCCTCGGCGGCGCGCGTCACGCCGTTGACGACGAGGCCCCAGGAGACCGTCACCACGAGGACCGCGAGCGGGGCCGCCCAGACGAGCTCGAACAGCGCGTCGGTGTCGATGGCGGCGGTCACGTGTCGGCAGGCGACGTCGTCAGCGCCGGCCCGCGGCGCAGCCGCTGGCCGAAGATCGCCGCCATGAGCCCGAGCAGGACGACGGAGATGAGCAGTGGCCCGAGCGCGCCGTGACCGAAGACGCGGCTGAGCCCGTAGGTCAGCGCGCCGACGATCGCGGCCGCCGGCAGCGTGAGGATCCAGGCGACGACGATGTTCCCCGCCAGCCCCCAGCGGACCGCCGACAGCCGCTTCGCAGCGCCGGCGCCGAGCACTGCACCGGTGATCGAGTGCGTCGTCGAAAGCGGGAAGCCGAGGTGCGCGGCGGTCAGCAGCACGGCGGCGCCGCCGCTCTGCGCGGCGAACCCCTGTGCCGGGTCCATCTTGAAGATGCGGCTGCCCATCGTCCGGATGATCCGCCAGCCGCCGGAGTAGGTCCCCAGC
>DASYLT010000113.1:0-40438 GCA_036009425.1 Baekduia sp.
TCGCGTCGCGGAAGTAGCGGCATCGGGTGCGCTGCAGGAGATTGCCGCCGATCGTCGCCATGTTGCGCAGCTGGGTCGAGGCGCCGGCCAGCAGCGCTTCTCGGACGACGGGTGCGCGTTGGGCCAGCACCGGGTCTGCGGCCAGCTCCTCCATGGTGGTGAGCGCGCCGACGCGAAGAATGTCCGCGTCGATCGTGATCCCGCGCAACGGCAGACGCGTGATGTCGACCAGGCGCGCGGGCTCGACCACACCGTCCTTCAGAACGAGATCCAGCTGTGTCGTGCCGCCGGCGAGGTACTCGGCCCCGGCGTCGGCGCTCACGAGCGCCACGGCCGCCGCCGTGTCGAGGGCCTTGACGTACTCGAAGCCTCGCACGATCAGTCCTCCGCCCGCTCGGCGACGTCGCGAATGGCGGCGACGATGTTCGGATAGGCGCCGCAGCGGCAGAGGTTGCCGCTCATGAACTCGCGGATCTCGTCGTCGGATCCCGCCCGACCCTCGTCCAAGAGCGCGACCGCCGACATGATCTGCCCGGGCGTGCAGTACCCACATTGAAACGCGTCATGGCGCATGAACGACTCCTGGAGGGGATGCCGCCGCTCGCCGTCCGCAAGACCCTCGACGGTCGTGACCTCCCGGGCCTCGCACTGCGCGGCGAGCGTCAAGCACGACAGCACGCGCTTGCCGTCGATCAGGACCGTGCAGGCGCCGCATGCTCCTTGGTCGCAGCCCTTCTTGGTCCCCGTCAGCTCGAGCTGGTCGCGCAGCGCGTCAAGGAGGGTCACCCGGCTGTCCAGGCGCAACCGCCGCGAGGTGCCGTTGACGGTCAACGTCACGGCCACGGCGCAGATGGGGAGATCGTCGGTCGGCATGGCGCGATGCTCCCTCGCCCAGGCGCCGTTTGCGCCCGTGACCCCCCTAGCGCAGTCCCGGGGATGTCTCCGTGGCCATGCGCCGGATGCCATCGCCTGGGCGTACCCCTGCCGGAGTAGGCGCTGGATGCGCCCGCCGCCCGACGGCCGGCGGCGCCGAGCCGGCCACCATCGTCCTGTTGCATACCGAACATCCATCACCAAAGGAGCGACCATCATGCATCGTCCGGTGTTCATCGCCCTGCCCGTCGCCGTTGCCTTGCTGGCCGCCGGATGCGGCTCGAACAGCGGCTCGACGGGCTCGTCGGGCGGGATCTACGGCTCAGGCGCGAGCTCAGCGACGTCCTCGATCAAGCCGGCCGTCAACACCGCGCCCGCCACGGTCGGGGTGCGGCGAGGCGCGCCCGGGCGGTTCCTGACCGACGGCAAGGGCCGGACCCTCTACCTGTTCGCCGCCGATCACGGCACCAAGAGCGCCTGCAACGGAGCGTGCGCGCAAGCCTGGCCGCCGCTGACGACGGCTGGCCGTCCCAAGGCGACGGGTGGCGCCCAGGCCTCGTTGCTGGCCACGACGAAGCGATCGGACGGCTCCACGCAGGTGACCTACGGCGGCCACCCGCTGTACACGTTCCTCCAGGACTCGGCCGCCGGTCAGATCAATGGCCAGGGCGTCAACGCCTTTGGCGGACTGTGGTGGGTCGTCGGGACCAACGGCAAGCTCATCAAGAAGGGCTGAGCCGGACGGTCGCGCCCGCCGACCCTGGCGGGCGCGACCGCGCCACGGCGCGGTGAGCTCGTCGGGCGGCCCGGGACTGCGCAGACCCCGACGTCGCCACCGGGGATCGCGACTGCGGTGTCCACGGGCGCGAGCAGCGGCGGTGATGGCCACCATCCGCCCAACCGGTCCATCGTCATGGCGCCGGCCTTTCACCCCGCGCCCTGCGGACCAAGGACGACCCGACATGTCCCTCCCTCTCCCCCTCCCCATCCGCCGCGCCGACCAGCCCATCCGTGCACTGGTCGGTCAGGGCAACGGCCTGGTTCGGACCGGGCTGTGCGCGCTGCTGACCGCCACGACCGACGTCGAGATCGTCGTGGTCGGCAGCGCCGGCACCAGCCAGGACGTCGAGGCGCTTGCGCTCAGGCTTCGCCCGGATGTCGCGGTGATCGACGCCGCGATGCCGGGCCTCGACGGGCCAGAGCTCACCCGGCGCATCCGCGCCGCGGGCGAGCGCATTCGCGTGCTCGTGCTGCTGCCGGGCATCACCGACTCGTCGATCTTCGGCGTGCTGCGCGCCGGCGCCGTGGGCGTGTTGAGCGCCGAAACCGGTCCCGACGACCTGGTGCGCGCTGTCCTCGGCGTTGCCGCCGGCGAGGCCGTCCTCGCGCCCGAGATCGCGCAGCGGCTCATCGAGGACGTCGTCGCGCGTCCGCAGCGTGGCCGCTCCCACCCGGAGCAGCTGCAGGAGCTCACCGATCGGGAGCGGGAGGTGATGGCCTTGGTGGCGGCCGGGTTGAGCAACGGCGAGATCGCCGCTGCGCTGGTCATCAGCCCCGCCACGGCCAAGACGCACGTCAGCCGCGCCATGGTCAAGCTGCACGCCCACGATCGGGCGCAGCTCGCGGTTCTCGCCTACCAGACCGGATTGGTGTTCGCCGGAGGGGCCCGCGCCGCCGCGGCCGCCGCCCACCGGATCACGGGGCGCCTCGACGCCCAGCAGCCATTCGCCCAGGCGGCGTGATGGAAGGCACGCAGATCGTGACGATTCACGTGCGGATCAGCGCTGAGCGACCCTGCCCTAGGACCCGGTCGCGCTCGTCGACGACAGCCCGGCCTTGTCGAGCACGGACTGCAGGGCCGTCTTGTAGCCGTTGCTCGTGAAGGTGGCGCCGCTGACGGTGTCGATGTTCGCGCTCTGCGCCTGCAGAGCGCTCGCCTGCAGCACCGGCTCGGCGTACGCGTTGATCTCGGCGGACTTCCTGTCGTTCTGGGGAATCTGCAGCGCCTCGATCTTGGTGATCTTCCCGTTCGAGACCGTGGCCCTGAGCTGCACGTTGCCGTACTGGTTGGGGACCACGTCGCTCGTGACGGTCGTCGTCGACGCCGACGCCGATGCCTTCGCCGAGGACGATGCCGCGGCGGCCGGCGTCGAGGCGGATGAGGTCGCTCCCGACGAGCTCGACGGGCTTGCCTGAGCGGCGGTCGCCGCGGGCGTCACCGCCGGCGCGTGGGCATGGAAGCCGAGGGTCACGGCGAGGCCGGCGACGGTGGCCGACAGGACGATCGGTGCTCTATTCATACGCACACGCTCCTCAGAAGTCGAAGGTCTCGTGATGGATCTGCTCCTTCGGGACTCCGGCGTCCCGCGCTGCGGCGACGACCCTGCCGGTGAACCCGTCGGGCCCGCAGACGAAGACATCGCGCTGCGCCAGATCGGGCGCGAGTCGCAGCAGGCCGGCGGCGGAGAGGTCGACGCCGGCACGCGGGCCGAGGAGTTCGTAAACCCGGCCTCGCCGGCGGCGCACGTCGTCGACGATCTCGTCACGCAGGGTCAGCTCCGCCGCGCTCGATGCCCGCAGCACCGCGACCACATCGGCCTCCTGCGGAAGCTCCTGGAGCACCGCCCGGATCGGCGTCGTGCCGACGCCCGCACCGACGAGCAGCACCTTGTCGGACGTCCGCTGGTCGGTGGTGAACGCGCCGTACGGACCCTCGATCGCCACCCGGGTCCCCGGCGCGACGGACTCGAGCGCAGCGCTGTGGTCCCCGAGGGCCTTGACGGTGATCCGCAGGTGGCGGCGGTCCGGCGCTGCCGAGAGCGAGTAGGGGTGCGCCTGCCACCACATCCCCCGCTTGAGGAACCGCCATTGAAGGAACTGCCCGCCGGCGATCGGGAGGCGGTCGAGCCGGCGGCCTTCGAGCAACACGGAGACCACGCCGGGCCCGGCCGGGGTGACCGCGACGACCTTGACCTGGTGGCGCAGCGACCGCCATGCCGGCAGCCCGATGCGGCAGGCCACGACGACGGCGGCGGTGCCCCAGAACAGCGCCTTCCAGAACAGCGTCGCGGCCGGGTGGCCGACGAACGACGCCCCGGTGCCGATCTGATGCGAGAACGAAAGGAACAGCGCCAGGTAGGTGTAGAGGTGCACCGACCACCACGTCTCGTAGGCCATCCGCCGCCGCGCCTTCTTGTAGGACGTGACGCCGGCAGCGATCAGCAGCACGAAGCCGACGGTCGCCGCGAGGATCCCCGGGTAGGTCCACAGCAGCTGCCCGAGCTCGTGCAGCACCCCGCTGTGTGCGGCCTGCGCATAGCCGATCGTGATCAGCACGCCGTGGGCGGCGATGAGGTACAGCGGCCACGGTCCGAGCCTGCGGTGCCAGCCGACGAGGCGATCCATGCCGACGGCGCGCTCCAGGGGCGGGATCCGAGCCACGAGCAGCACGACGATCACCATGGCGTACATCGCGACGAGCCCGGTGACGCGCCCCGCCGCGGTCATCGGACCGCCGGCGGCGCTCAGCGACCCAGACGACTCGGCCGACACGGCGAGCGCGATCACGGCACCGAGCCCGATCCCCGCCAGGCCGCCGAGGACGTCGACGACCCGCGGCCGGGGCTTGCCCGGAAGGCGCCGGCGGCGCGACGGCATGCGGGTCGCCGACCCGATGCGTGCCGCGGTTCCTGCGCGGCGCAGCGGGCTCGGCGCAGGCCGGTCGTCCGGGTCCCCTTGCCACTCGGCTAAGCTCATCGTTCGGCGTCCGCGAATGGAAAGCCCGGGGTGCTCAGCACCCGGTCGTCCGCGGTGACCGTCATGGCCTCGTAGCCACGGGGCAGCCGCATCGTCCACCCGGCGCCATCGGGCCCGAGCGCGAAGGCCGCCGTCGAGTAGGCGTCGGCGCGCCCGAGGTCGGGACCGGTGACCGTCACCGACAGCACGCCCGTCGGCGCGCGGCCGGTCCGGGGGTCGACCACATGCTCGCCCCGCTCGTAGGTGCCCGAGGTCGCCACCGAGAGGTCGGTCGCATGCACGAGGGCCGCGATCGCCGTTCGGTCGCGCGGATGCTGGATCCCGACCCGCCACGGGACGCCCGGTGCGGCGTTGCCGCGCGCCGCGACGTCGCCTCCGGCGGTGACGCAGACGTCGACGAACCCCTCGGCCACGAGGAGCTCCGCCGCGCGCTGCGCCGCCCATCCCTTCACGTAGGCCGACGGATCGAGCGAGCCGCGGCAGCGAGCGTCGAAGGCCCCGTCCGTCTCCTGCCGAAGTGCCTCGCAGCTGGCGAGCACCTCCCGCACGTCCGCGGGGGCGTCCTCGAGCAAGAGCTCATGGCGGTCGAGCCGGCGGATGGCGCTGTCGTCGCGGTAGGTGCTGAAGGTCTCGTCCGCCTGGTGCAGCGAGGCGACGGCACGCCCGAGGGCGGCCTCCGGCGAGACGCGACTGCGGACATCGATCGACACGACGGTGCCCATCACGTGCTCGATGTGGACGTGGCGCTCGATCCCGATGGGCGACGTGCTCATGCCGGAAGGGTCGGCCTGCCGGCTGTGGAGCGGGTAAACCGTGCCTGAGAGCCTGCTGAGAGGGACTGAGGGATCGCGGTCGGCGTAAGAACCTCGCTCGTCACGTCGCAGACATCGTGACCGACCACCGACGAAGGAGATCCAGCACATGTCTGCGCACGCCACCGCGCCCCTTGGACCGACCGCCGCGCCCGCCGGCACTTCGCTGCTGCACGCCCAGCCCGGCTACCAGGCCTTCATGCTCCTGCGGCTGGCCTTCGCGGTCGCGCCGATCGCCTTCGGCCTCGACAAGTACTTCAACATCATGGTCGACTGGACGCAGTACCTCGCCCCGTGGATCAACGACATCCTGCCCGGCGACGCCCACGACGCGATGCACCTCGTCGGCGCGATCGAGATCGTCGCGGGCCTCGCCGTGGCGCTCAAGCCGCGCTACGGCGCACCGCTGGTCGCCGGCTGGCTGCTGGGCATCATCATCAACCTGCTCACCCTGTCCGGCTACTACGACGTCGCGCTGCGCGACTTCGGGCTCATGCTCGGCGCCGTGACCCTTGCGCGCCTGGCCTGGGTCTACGACCCCCCGGGCCTGTGGCGATGACGGCCCGCAGCCCCCACCAGGCGCAGGACTGGGCGACGATGCTCCCGTGGCGCCGCAGCCGGCTGCGCCGCGCGGGCTTCGACGCCCGCCTCGCCGCCGCGCTCGCCGCCGACCTGCGCTACGACCTGCATGCGATCCTGGACCTGACCGACCACGGTTGCCCGCCGCCGCTGGCGGCGCGCATCGTGGCGCCGATCGATCCACCCCGCCCATGACCCAGCCGTGTCAGACCTCGACCGGAACGCCGCTCGCCTCGGGCGACGACCTCCTCGCCGGGCTGCGCGCCGAGGGGCCGCGCCACGAGCACGCGATCCGCGAGCTGCACGCCCTGCTGCTGCGCGCCACGCGCTTCGAGATCGGACGCCGGGCCGGCGCGCTGACGCACATCCGCGGTGAAGACGTCGCCGACCTCGCGCTGCAGGCCGCCGACGACGCGTTCGTCGCCGTCATGGGCAAGCTCGACGAGTTCCGCGGCGACAGCCGCTTCAGCACGTGGGCCTACAAGTTCGCCCTCTACGAAGCCGCCGTCCGCGTCCGGCGGCGGGCATGGCAGCACCGGGAGGTCGTCATGGATCCCGACAGCTGGCTGACCGTCGGCGACCCCGGCGCCGGGCCCGCCGCCCGGGTGGGCCAGACCGAGCTGCTGGACGCCATCCGGCAGCTCATCGCCACCGACCTGACGCCCCACCAGCGCGACGTGCTCGTCGCGCTGACGATCCAGGACATCCCCATCGACGTCCTCGCCGAGCGCCTCGACAGCACGCGCGGCGCCCTCTACAAGACCCTGCACGACGCCCGCCGCAGGCTCCGCAGGCACCTCGTCGCAGCCGGCCACGATCTCCAATTCCTCTCGCCATGACCGATCCCCGCCCCACCCGGGCCATCGCCCGCCTCCTCGGCCCCGCCGAAGCCGAGCTCTCCTGCGACGAGTGCTTCGCGCAGCTCGACGCCTACGTCGACCGCGAGGTCCTGGTCAGCGACGCCGAGCAGACCATGCCCGCGCTGGCCGCCCACCTGCGTGGCTGCCCCGCCTGCGCCGAGGACCACGAGAGCCTCCGAGCGCTCGTGCGCGCCGAACCACCGGCGTAAGCGCGCTCCCCGTTGCGCCCGGCGCGCAGCGGGGAGCGTGTGTGCTCGATCAGAACACGCGAGCGGCGATCTCCGCCGGCGCCGACAGCAGATCCTTGAGCTCGTCGTCGAGGCGGACGAGCGTGAGCGACATGCCCGCCATCTCCAGCGAGGTGCAGTACTCGCCCACGTAGGACCGAACCGGCTTGATCCCGCGCTGCTCCAGCGCCTCGTGCACGTGCTTGTAGACCAGGTAGAGCTCGGAGATCGGGGTGCCGCCGAGCCCGTTGACCATGACCGCGACCTCGTCGCCCGACTCGTACGGCAGGTCCGTGACGATGGCCTCGAGCATCTCGTCGGCGATCTCGTCGGCGCCGCGCATCTTCTCTCGCTGACGGCCGGGCTCGCCGTGGATGCCGACGCCCATCTCGATCTCGTCGTCGCCGAGCTCGAACAGCGGCGAGCCCTTGGCGGGCGGCGTGCACGAGCTGAGGGCCACGCCCATCGAGCGGGTGACGGAGTTCACGCGCTCGCCGAGCGCCACGAGCGAGTCGAGGTCGTCCCCGCGCTCGGCGGCCGCGCCGAGGGCCTTGATCACGAAGAAGTTGCCCGCCACGCCGCGGCGGCCCACCGTGAACGTGGAGTCCTTCACGGCGACGTCGTCGTCGACGACGACCGTCCCGACGGTGATGCCGTCGGCCTCCGAGAGCTCGCGGCCCATGTCGAACGCCATGCGGTCGCCGGTGTAGTTGTTGATGATGTGCAGGACGCCCTTGGGCGAGTTCAGCAGCTTCGTCGTCTCGTAGATGTAGTCCGTCGGAGGCGCGGAGAACACGTCCCCGGGGCATGCCGCATCGAGCATGCCCGGCCCCACGGCCATGACGTGCGCCGGCTCGTGGCCGGACCCAGAGCCCTGGATGATCGAGACCTTGTCGTCGCGCGGTGCGTCCGCACGCATGATGAGGTTGTACTCCGGCACGTACCGGAGCATGTTGGGGTTGGCCAGCGCGACGCCCTTGAGCATCTCCGGCACGTACTGCTGAGGATCGTTGACGAACTTCTTGACCCCCGTCCGGCTCTGCGGGCGGCTCGATTCGACTTGGGACACGACGGGTCCTCTCTTGTGGTTGTGCTGTTCCTAGACGCTGGTCGGGCTCCACGCCCGGCTGACCTCCTCGAAGATCACGGCGATGGCGATGGCCCCCGCGTCGACGGAGTCGCGGGAGCGCTCCCCCGCGTACGCGGCGCGCCCGCGTTGCGCGAGCATCGGCTTGGTCGCCTCCGCCGCCTCGCGCGCCGTGACCGCTGCCACCTCGAGGGCCTGGGCGGCGGGCTCTCCCGCCAAGAACTGCTGCTCGAGCGCGTCGACCGCCGGCACGAGGGCATCGATGAGGGTCTTGTCCCCCACGTCGCAACCGCCGCGCTGCTTGATGCCGTCGATGGACGCACGCAGGGCCGCGACGACGTCTGGCCCGGACGGGCTCGGGTTGCCGCTCAGCGCGACGCCGGCCCGCAGGAAGGCCGTGCCCCAGAGGGGTCCCGAGGCGCCGCCGACGCGGCTGGAGAGCACCATCGCGGTCCGCTTCAGGAGGGTCCCGACGTCGTCGTACTCGAGCTGATCCCAGTCCTCGGTGAGCTTGCCGAAGCCGCGGGCCAGCGAGTAGCCGAAGTCGCCGTCGCCGACGACGGCGTCGAGGTCGCAGAAGTACTTCTCGTTGTCCAGCGCCGTCTGGGCGATCGTCCGCACGATCTGCTCGCCGTCGCGCAACGCAGCGTCGCTCATGACACCTCCTGAGGGGTCGGGACCTCCAGGCAGGCCTGTAGGTCGTCCAGCGTGATGAAGTCGCCCGGGTGCGCCGGGCTCCGGTTGGCCAGCACGCGCGTGGCCTCGCCCGGATCGCCGAGGCTCGTCACGACGAGCACCGCCTCGGAGAAGTCCTCGTCCTTGGTGAAGCTGCTGACGGTAACCACGGTCCGCAGGCCGGCGCCGACCGCGGCCAGCAGCCCATTGCGCGAGTCCTCGACGACCAGCGTCTCGTGCGGGCTCGAGCCCGTGCGCTCGAGCGCGAGCCGGTAGATGGCGGGGTCCGGCTTCTTGGCCGGCACGACGTCGCCCGCGAAGACCTCGATCGCCGCCGCCTGCTCGGTGCCCACCACATGCTCGAGCACCGCCTGCACCGACTCCTGCGCGGACGTCGAGGCGACCGCCACCGTCCATCCCGCCGCCAGCGCCTCGTCGATGATCCGCGCGATTCCCGGCCGCCCGGGCATCACACCGGCGGCCACGAGCTGCTTGTAGGCCGCCGTCTTGCGCTGGTGCCAGCGCGCCAGCAGCTCCTTCTGGCCCTCGGGATCGGCTGGGAGGCCGTGCCGGGCGACGAACTCGTCGGTGAGCAGGCTCGCCATGCGCTCCTTGCCGCCGCCGATCCTCAGCTTCTCCGCGTACTCGTCCTCCGACCAGCGCACCGGCAGGCCCTCGTCGGCGAAGGTCTGGTTGAACGCCGGCAGGTGACCGAAGCGCTCGGTGTCGGCCAGCACACCGTCGCAGTCGAAGATCAGGGTGGTCATGGCGAGGCCGAGGCGGCGGACCCGGTCGATGCCTTGCCCGCGGAGCCGAAGATCCTGATGTGGTCGGCCGCCATGTCGTGCACGGCGCCGCGCACGTGCCGGAACATCGACGGCGGATCGTGCTTGCCGGGATGCTCGTCGAGGTAGTCGCGGTAGCCGTCGACCAGGGCGATCTTCAGGGCGGTGGAGATGTTGACCTTCGCGCATCCCCGCGAGATGCAGTCCTGGAACTGGTCGGGCGTCAGGCCGGTCCCGCCGTGGAGGACCATGGGGATGGGCTGCAGCTCGACGAGCTCGGTCACCCGCTCGGGCATCAGGTGCGGCCTGCTCGCATAGAGCCCGTGGGCGGTGCCGACCGCCGGGGCGAACGCGTAGACGCCCGTGGCCTCGATGAACCGGCTCGAGACCTCGATCGGGTGGATGTCGGATCGCTCGTCGGAGCCGACGCCGTCCTCGACGCCCATCACGCTCTCGATCTCACCCTCGACGTGCGCGTCGAAGTCGCGCGCCTCGACGACCACCTCGGCCGTCTGCCGCGTGTTCTCCTCGACGTCGAGGTGCGAGCCGTCGAAGAGGACCGAGTTCCATCCCTCGCGCAGGCAGGTGGTGACCCACTCGCGCTCGGGACAGTGATCGAGGTGCAGCACGACCGGCACCGGAGCCTCTTCCGCGCGGGCGCGCACCAGCTCGTAGAGCACCCTGGCCCCGATCTGCTTGACCGTCTTCAGCGAGGTCTGCAGGATCACCGGCGACTCGAGCTCGGTCGCGGCGGCGAGCACCGCGTCGATGCTCAGGTCGTCGACGATGTTGAAGGCGGCGACCCCGTAGCGCTGCTCGAACGCCGGGTCGAGGACCTCCTTGAACGAGGTGAGGGGCATCCTTACCCCGCCGTGTCCTGCACGCCGGCGGCGGGCGTCGGAAGCGCACGCTCGGAGCCGGCGATGGCGTTGACGACCATCGACTCCTCCTTGATGCCTCGGCCCTTCGGCAGCGCCGAATGCCGTTCCGAGGCTAGGGCGGTCGGGTAGCCGTGTCAACGCCGCACCACGTCGATCGTCTGCTGCTGGTCGATGAACAACGACATCCTCCTGGCACGCCACGGGCAGACCGCCGACAACGCCGGCGGCCGGATCCTGGGACGGCGCGATCCGCCACTGACGGCGGTCGGCGTCGTGCAGGCCGAGCACCTCGCGGCGGCGGCGCGTGACGCCGGCGTCCGGGCGGTGTGGACGTCGCCGCTGCTGCGGGCACGGCGCACCGCGGAGGTCGTCGCCGCCGCCCTCGGGCTCGAGCCGCTGGTCCTGCCGGACCTCGTCGAGTCGGCCCGCGGACGTTGGGAGGGACGCACGGTCGCCGAGATCGCGCGCGAGAGCCCGGAGCTGCACGGCGCGTTCGTCGCCGCAGATCCGTCCTTCGCGTTCCCGGGCGGCGAGTCGCTGCGCGAGCAGGCGGCGCGTACGGCGCGCGCGCTCGCCGTCGTCGCCGGCGGCCCGCTCCCGGCGCTCGTGGTCGCGCATGCGGGCACGATCCGCGCGTCGCTGGCCCTGTGCGATGGCGTGGTCGGGCCTGAGTCCGCCCTGCCGCATGGCGAGATCGTCGCCCGTCTCGACGCCTCGTCCTGCCGGACCTGGCCCCCGCTCCGTCCTTGACTCGGGCGGTCTCGGTGCTCAAGCTCCTGGCCATCAGGACGGCGAATCCATGATCATCGCGAGTGCCCTCCGCGCGGTGCTGACGATCGCGCTGCTGGCCGCCTGCGCGGCCTCCCCCGCGTCGGCCGCCGTGAAGCTGCCGCCCCCCGGGGCACAGTTCGACTACCAGATCGGCGGCGCCTACTCACCGGCTCCCACGGTGGGCATCGTCGATCGCGACCGCACCTCCGCCCCGGCGGCCGGCAAGTACAACGTCTGCTACGTCAACGCGTTCCAGACCCAGCCGGACGCCGCCGGGTGGTGGCGATCGCACCACCGCAACCTGCTGCTCAGGCGCAACGGGCGGTACGTCGTCGACTCGGCCTGGAACGAGATGCTGCTCGACACGTCGACGGCCGGCAAGCGCCGGGCGCTGGCCGCCGTCGTCGGACGCTGGATCGATGGTTGCCGCAGGGCCGGCTACCAGGCGGTCGAGCCCGACAACCTCGACACGTGGACCCGCTCCAAGCACGGGTTGACCATGACCGACAACAAGGCCTACGCGTCGCTGCTGATCCGTCGCGCGCACGCCCGCGGCCTGGCCATCGCGCAGAAGAACGCCGCGGAGCTGGGCCGCGCAGGCAAGGCCCTCGGGTTCGACTTCGCCATCGCCGAGGAGTGCAACGTCTACGACGAATGCGGCAGCTACACCGGGCCGTTCGGCGACCGCGTCTACGAGATCGAGTACACCGACAACGGCGGCGAGGCGAACTTCGCCTCCGCGTGCTCGGCGCGCGGCTCGTCGATCTCCATCATCTACCGCGACCGCGACGTGGTGTCGGAGGGCTCGGGGGACTACACCTACAAGTCGTGCTGAGCCGGGCGGTCGTGGCCGCTGCTCATGTGGGCAGCTCCTCGCCGGCCTGCTCGCGGACCATGTACTCGGCGTACCAGTCCGGCCAGTCCGCATCCTCCTGGCCGGTACGCGCTTCGTGCTCGCCGTGGGCCGCGGCCGCACGCTTCAGCGCCGCCGACAGGTCGCTCGCCGAGGCGAAGCTGGTATCCCCGGCCACCCGTCCCGGGAGGCGCGTCGTCACCTCCTGGATCAGCCAGCCGTTGCCGTCCGGATCATCGAACGCGAGCCAGGATCCGTAGCTGCCGTGCTCCGGCGCCGGGCCGGCCGCCCGCCCCTCGGTCCCGGCGTGGTGGAACACCCCGCCCGCGTCGTGGAACACCTCGCTGACGTCGACGCCCCGGGCGACGAGGTCGGCGCGCGCCGCATCGACGTCGGAGACGACGAGCTGCAGGCCGTCGATCGAGCCCGGCGCGGCCGACGTGACCCCGTCCCCGAGGATGATCGCGCAGTCCGATCCGGGCGGCGTGAGCTGCACGACGCGGAAGTCGTCGCCGACGGGGAAGTCGGCGTCGAGCCGGAACCCGAGCCCTTCGTAGAACGCCTTGGCGCGATCGACGTCGGAGACCGGAACCAGGACCACCTCGAGCTTCATGTCCATGACGGGAGCCTCGGGGCTGCCCGTCGCGCCCTGGTCGCCCGCTTCGGTGCTGCTCATCTCGACCTCCGCACTTCTTCGCCGACAGGAACCGGTTGACGAGGCTAGAGCCGGCCCTCGCGCTTGGCAACGCGAAAACCGGTCGACCTGGTTATCGCCCCATCGTCAGGAGGCACGCGCGACCGGCGTCGTGCCCGGCGTCCGCAGCTCCCAGAGCGCGAGGACGGCCAGCAGCGCGGCGACGACCGCGCTCAGCAGCAGCGCGCTGACGTGGCCGCCGACCAGCGCGAGGACGACGAGCAGCCCCGCGACCGCCAGGCGCTTGCGGTTCGCGGTCGCGGTCATCCGCCACCGGAACAGGCTCTCGCCGAGCAGGTACAGCGCGGGACCGCCGAGCATCATCGCCAGGCCGACGCCGTGCAGCGCCTCGTGGGGATGGGCGATCAGGAGGTCGTCGCCGACGGCGGCGGCGATGATGCCGGCGACGATCGGCAGGTGCCCGTAGGTGTAGGCGTCGCGGGCCAGGCGGCCCGGATCGTCGCTGGCGGTCATCACCGCACGCGAGTGCTCGGCGGCCGCGCCGAAGTAGAGCCACCACAACGCCGCGGTCTCCAGGAACGCGATGACCAGGCAGAGGACGACCGTGGCGGTCAGACCCGCGTTGGCGGCGGTCGCCCCGGTGACGACGATCGACTCGCCCAGGGCGATGATGATGAAGCCCTGGCAGCGCTCGGCGAAGTGGCCGCCCTCGATGTCGTAGTCGGTCGTCGCCGCGCGGCCGCGACCCGGCAGCCAGTAGCCGGCCGCCGGGGCCGCGAGGTCGATCGCCAGCGCCGGGATCCACAGCAGCAGGCGCCGGTCGCCGTGCAGCGCCGCGCCGGCGAGCCACAGCACGCCCGACACGACGCTCCAGGCGACCAGGCGCTCGAACACGTCGCGCAGCGGATGGCCGCGGGTCAGCAGCGCCGCCCCCGCGAAGTTGCGCCCGACCTGCAGCACGACGTAGCCGGCGGCGAACAGCACGCCTTGGCTCGTCAGCGCCTCGGGCAGCGCCGCCGCCATGAGCAGGCTGGCGAGCATCACTCCGGTGAGCACCCCGCGCACGGCGGGCGAGGACGGGTCGAACCAGTTGACCATCCACGTCGTGTAGATCCACGCCCACCAGACGACCAGCAACAGGAAGGCGGCGCGGGCCACGCCGCCGATCGAGAGGTCGCCCAGGATCAGGTGCGAGAGCTGGGTGACCGCGAAGACGTAGACGAGGTCGAAGAAGAGCTCGACGCTGGTGATCGGCTGGCTCGCGCCATCGGCTCGCGGGCGCAGGTGGCGGGTCGGCGAGGACATCGTCGGGGCGGACACGGGCCGCCCAACCCTAGTGGCCGCCTGGCAGTCGTCCGACGGATGCGTCGAGCCGCGCGCGCACCTAGGGTCGTCTGCGGACCCAAGAGCGAAGGGAGCACCGCCATGGCCGACACGGCCACCCAGACCGCCGCGCAGCGTCCGCCGCTGCCCCCGTTCACCCGCGAGTCGGCCATCGAGAAGGTGCGCCTCGCCGAGGACGGGTGGAACAGCCGCGACCCGGGCAAGGTCGCGCTCGCCTACTCGGTCGACTCGCGGTGGCGCAACCGCGCGGAGTTCGCGAACGGCCGCGACGAGATCATCGCCTTCCTCACGCGCAAGTGGAACCGGGAGCTCGACTACCGGCTGATCAAGGAGCTGTGGGCCTTCGGCGACGACCGGATCGCCGTGCGCTTCGCCTACGAGTCCCACGACGACTCGGGCAACTGGTTTCGCTCCTACGGCAACGAGAACTGGGAGTTCGGCGAGGACGGGCTCATGCAGCGGCGCTTCGCCTGCATCAACGACCTGCCGATCGGCGAGGCGCAGCGCAAGTACCACTGGCCGCTGGGTCGCCGCCCCGACGACCACCCGGGGCTGAGCGAGCTCGGGCTCTGAGCGCGCCCCGAGGCTCGAACGCCCGACCAGCCTCGAAGGCCCGACCACGAGTGAAGGCCCCGCCGCGGGCGGGGCCTTCGTCGTGCGTCTGCGGGGCCGGGGCCCGGCGGGTCTAGCGGTCGAACCGGCCGCCGTCGGCGTCGCGGCTGTCGTTGGTGCCACCGTCGTAGTAGGGCTCGCGAGACCCCGACTTCGCCAGGCCGCGGCTGATCATGTAGCCGACGGTCAGGATTCCCACGATCAACCAGGTGTCGTGCGCGTTGAGCCGGTCGTCATGACCGTCGCCCGCCTTGGTGAGCAGACCGGCGAGTAGGACGCCCACGGTCACCGCCACGTAGGCGTAGAACTCCGACGTCTTGGACGAGTGCTTGGTCTCCGTGGTCAGGCGCTGCTCTGCGGTGCGACGTGCCACGGCCGCGGACTTGCCGCCGCGATCGGTTGCGGTTCCAGCCATGATGTTCCTCCTGAGGTTGTTGCCCGGCTCCTTGGACCTGCCAGCCGGAGGGTTGCAGCGACGTCTCCGGTGCGAGGGGCGGGCAAACGCGGCGCTTCGACGCCCGTACACGGCCTCGGGGATCTGTGCATGGGCGCCGGCCGCCGCCGGGTACGGCTGCCGCCTCGCCCTCCCTGTGACCGGTAGGCGACAGGTCAGGCGCGCGCCGCGCGCGTGCGCCGCGGGGCGTCGGTGAGCCGCTTGGCCAGCCGCACGCCGGCCGCCGCGTCGGGGGCCGCGAGCGCCTCCAGCGCCGCGTCGGCGTCGGGCAGCGCGTAGACGGAGCCGTCGTGGTCGAGCAGCAGGTAGCGGTCGAGCCGGCGCAGGAACGCCCGGTCGTGGGAGACCGTGACGACCGTCCCCTCGAAGGACTCCAGCGCACGTTCGAGCGCCTCGCTGGAGTCGATGTCGAGGTTGTCGGTCGGCTCGTCGAGCAGCAGGAGGTTGTGGCCCTCGAGCTCGAGCGCGAGCACCTCCAGCCGGGCCTTCTGGCCGCCCGAGAGCGTGCGCGTCGAGCGGCGCGCGGCGTCCTGCAGCCCGTAGCGCGCCAGCGCCTGCATCGCCGACTCCATGCCGCCGGTCTGGGCCTCGACCACGTCGAGGACGACGCGGTCGTCGAGCTCGGCGCGCTGGTTGAGCTGCGTGAACATCCCCGGCGACACGCGCGGGCCGAGCACCAGCTCGCCGGTGTGGGCGGGCGCGTCGGCCTGGGCCAGCAGCCGCAGCAGGTGGCTCTTGCCCGAGCCGTTGGGCCCGATCAGCCCGACGCGCTCGCCGAAGTGGATCTCGTCGGAGAACGGCAGCACCAGGCCGTCGATGCCCACGCCCCGCAGGTCGACGACGCGCCGGGCCGAGTCGCCGCCGCGGATGCGCGGGCGGATGTGCTGGTCGACGACCGGCGCCGGGGGCGGTCCCTCGTCGGCGAAGCGCTGCCAGCGCGTCTCGGCGGCATCGGCGCGCTTGGCCATGTCGGGCGAGTAGCGGGCGCGCTCCTTCAGCAGCTTGTAATAGCGGTACAGCCGCCGCTCCTCCTCCTGCCAGCGCCGTACGGCGTCGCCGAGCTGCTCCTGGCGGCGCTCGCGCGCCTCCGGGTAGTCGCGGTAGGACCCGCCGTGCGTCCACGCACCGTGGCCTTCGAGGGTGATGATGGCGTCGACCGCCGTCGACAGCAGGTCGCGGTCGTGGCTGATGAGCACCACGGTCTGCCGCGCGCTCCTGATCCGTTGCTCGAGCTCCAGCTTGGCCGGCACGTCGAGGAAGTTGTCGGGCTCGTCCAGCAGGAGCACCTGCGCGTCGGAGGCGAAGAGCACGTCGAGCACCAGGCGCTTGCGCTCGCCGCCCGACAACGCGCTGACGGGGCGGTCGCCGACCTCGTCGAACCCGGTCCGCACGATGCGCCGGCACGACGTGTCCCACTGCCCCTCCAGCTGGTAGCCGCCGAGATCGGACCACTCGCCGATCGCGACGCCCAGGCGCATCCCGGCCTCCGCCGGGTCGTCACCGGCGGCGAGGCTGCGCTCGGCGGCGAGCACGCTCGTGCCGGCCTCACGCAGGCGGCCGGAGGCCAACGACAGCAGGAGCTCGCGCACGGTGCAGCCGCCCTGGCCGGCCCCGACGCCGACGTCCTGGCGCATGAACGCCACGCGCCCGCCGATCGACACCTCGCCCTCCAGCCCGGGCAGCTCGCCGGCCAGGCCCCGCAGCAGGGTCGTCTTGCCGGCGCCGTTGGCGCCGACCAGGCCGACGTGACGCCCGGGCGCGACCCGGAAGCTGAGTTCGTCGAACAGCGAATCGCCGCCGGGGTGCGCGTACGCGAGACCTGAGGCGATGACGTGGCTCATGCGCGACAGCGTAATCGCCACTAGGGGTCAGACCCCTTTCTGCAGTGCGAGTGCGAAAAGGGGTCTGACCCCTGGGTGGGCGTGCGATATCGCATCGGGATCGCCCAGCGGGCGCCGCCTGCGTCAGGATGCGGTGATCGCCGGTCCCGCCGATACGTCGACCACGACCCCCGCCGCCGGGCGCACCGCCTGGGCACGGAACCTCGCTGCGCCGATCCGCGGCTTCCTGCACGACGAGATGGGCGGCGCCATCGTCCTCGTGATCGCCGCGCTCGCCGCGCTGGCCTGGGCCAACGTCTCGCCGGACTCCTACCGCTCGGTCTGGGAGACCAAGCTCTCGATCTCGCTGGGCGACCACCAGCTGTCGACCGACCTGCGCGGCTGGGTCAACGAGGGGCTCATGACCCTCTTCTTCCTGGTGACGGGCCTGGAGGCCAAGCGCGAGCTCGACCTCGGCGAGCTGCGCGAGCGCACGCGCCTGGCGATCCCGGTCGTGGCGGCGCTCGGCGGCATGGCGCTGTCGGCGGCCATCTACCTGGCGATCAACTGGGGCGGCCCCGGCGCTCGCGGCTGGGGCATCGCGGTCTCGACCGACACCGCCCTGGCCCTCGGAGCGCTGTCGATCGTCACGCGCGGGCGCGCGATCCGGCTGCGCGTGTTCCTGCTGACGCTCGTCGTGATCGACGACCTCGTCGCGCTGGTCATCATCGGCGTCGCCTACACCCAGCACGTGTCGCTGATGGCGCTGGCGATCGCCACCGGCCTCTTCGTCGTCCTCGTCGCCCTGCGCTACGCCGGGTCGTGGCGGGGAGCGGCGGCCGTGATCGTCGGCTTCGGCCTCTGGCTGGCGCTGTTCGAGTCCGGGATCGACCCGGTCATCGCCGGGCTGGCGATCGGCCTGGTCACCACCGCCTATCCCCCGACCCGCGACGACCTGGAGCGCAGCACCGAGCTGACCCGCTCGTTCCGCGAGCAGCCGACGCCCGAGCTCGCGTACTCGGCGCGGGCGAGCCTGACGTCGGCGATCTCGCTCAACGAGCGCCTCCAGTACCGCCTGCACCCCTGGACCAGCCAGGTCGTCGTGCCGCTGTTCGCGCTGGCCAACGCGGGCATCCACATCGACGGCGACTTGATCACCGCCTCGCTCACGTCGCCGGTGACGATCGGCATCCTGGGCGGCTACGTGGTCGGCAAGCCGCTGGGGATCCTCGGCGCAGCGTGGCTCGGCACGCGCCGCGCGTTCGGCGGAACGCGCCTGCCGGTCACGTGGCCGGCGCTGACCGGCGCTGCGGCCTCGGCGGGGATCGGCTTCACCGTCTCGCTGCTGGTCGCCTCGCTGGCCTTCGACGGCCGGCCCGACCTGCTCGACCAGGCGAAGGTCGGCGTCCTGGCGACGGCGATCGTGTCGCCGGTGATCGCGTGGATCGCGTTCTGGGTGATGGCCAAGCTGCCCGATGCGACGCGCGCCCGGCAGCTCGGCCGGACCGCCGACGTGATCACCGACCTGGCCGACGAGGTCGACCCCGAGCACGACCACATCCGCGGCAACGTCGACGCCCCGGTGACGCTCGTCGAATACGGCGACTTCGAGTGCCCCTACTGCGGCCACGCCGCGCCGGTGATCCTGAAGCTGCTCGACCACTTCGGCGACGGCCTGCGCTACGTCTTCCGCCACCTGCCGCTGACCGACGTCCACCCGAGCGCGCAGCTCGCGGCCGAGGCGGCGGAGGCCGCGGGCGCCCAGGGCCGGTTCTGGGAGATGCACGACACGCTGCTCAGCGACCAGGACAACGTGTCGATGTCGGACCTGTACCGCACCGCAACCGACCTCGGGCTCGATCTCGACCAGTTCTCCGACGACCTCCGGCGCCGCCGCTTCGCGCCGCGCATCGCGCGCGACGTCCAGACCGCCGACGCCTCCGGCGTCTCCGGCACGCCGACGTTCTTCATCAACGGGCGCCGCCACGAGGGCGTCTACGACGTCGACACGCTCACCGCCGCGGTCAAGGCCGCATCGCGGACGGCCGCCAACGCGCCGCCCGCCGAGCCGGCCGGCACGGCATCCTGAGAGCGAGCGCGCCACGCGGGCGCAGCGCGGGCCTCAGGCCTGGTCGCCCGCCAGCTTGCGCGCCTGGCGCTCGGGGCTGACCTCGACGACGTCCCACGCCAGGCCGGCCCGGCGCAGGCCGCGGATGACCAGCGAGGACACGTCGAACTCCCACCAGCGCAGCCCGTGGTGCGCCGAGGTCGGGAAGGCATGGTGGTTGTGATGCCATGACTCGCCCAGCGAGAACAGCGACAGCCAGGCGAGGTTGCGCGACTCGTCGTCGACGTCGAAGCGACGCCGCCCGAAGAAGTGGCAGAGCGAGTTGATCGAGTAGGTCACGTGGTGCAGGACGAGCATCCGCACCGCGCCGCCCCACAGCAGGCCGGTCAGCGCCGTGTCGAGCGAGCCGCCGATGAGCCAGCCGAGGCCGAAGGGCACGGCGAGGCCGGCGAGGACCCACAGCACGAACGTGCGGTCCACGAAGCGGATGACCGGGTCCTTCATCAGGTCCGGGGCGTAGCGCTCGCGGTTGGCGCGCTCGGTGTGGATGAACAGCCAGCCGACGTGCGCGTGGAAGAGCCCGCGCAGGACGCCGTCGTGGCCGTGCGGGCTGTGCGGATCGCCTTCGCGGTCCGAGAACGCGTGGTGCTTGCGGTGGTCGGCCACCCAGGAGATGATCGGGCCCTCGATCGCGGCGGACCCGAAGATCGCCAGCGCCGCATGGATCGGGCCCGTGGTCTTGAAGCTGCGGTGCGTGAAGTGGCGGTGGAAGCCGACGGTCACGCCGAGCGCCGTGAAGGCGTAGGTGATGGCGAAGACCGCGATGTCGCTCCAGTGCAGCAGGCTCGCCCACACCTGCCAGCACACGACGCCGAGCGCCAGGAACGGGATCACGGTGATCGTCCCCGTCAGGAACCGGTCGAGGTTCTCGTTGGCGGTGGGCTGGGTGTCGCCGGCGTCGGGGCCCGGCGCGTCGGTGCGCGCGGGCGCGGTCGTGCGCGGTGCCGGCGCAAGCTCGGACGGGATCATGGACATAGGGTGGCGTCGTACCCGGTCGAAGTCCCGGGGGTGCAGGGGCGGACGACTCGGGGGTTAACCCCCGGTCGGTCCGCACGACGACGCCCGGGGTCAGTCCCCGGGCAGCGTCGCCGAGGCCCGGCAGGTCACGCCGCCCGGCCCGGCCGCGCGGACGCTGACGCGGTCGGCGCCCGCGTAGTCGCGCAGCTGGCGGTGCAGGGTGAAGGAGCGCGACCCGCGGCCCGCGCGCACCTTGCCGCGCCACGCGACCCGCCCCTCCTGGGCGACCACCACGCTCCACGCCGAGCCGCCCCGGGCCTGGTGGACCTCCAGCTCGGCCTCGATGCCGCCGTCGTCGGACTTCAGCTTCAACTCCGAGCGCACGCCGCCGCCGCAGGTGCCGGCGACGCGCACCTCCTCGCGGTCGCCGCCGTGGCGGGCGGCGGCGAGGCCGGGCGCGCCGAGGAGCGCGGCGGCCATGAGCAGGGCGGTGCAGGCGGACGGTCGGAGCATGGGTCGCCGGGAGCGTGCCGCCCGGACGCGGCGCGCGCAATGGGACTTCCGTCGCATCAGCCGCCGCGCCGGGCGGTGAATCCGGAGCGCTCGGCCCACAGCGCCGCCTGCGTGCGGTCGGTGACGCCGAGCGTGCGGAAGATGCTCGTGAGGTGCGTCTTGACGGTCTTCTCGCTGATCTCCAGCCGCCGCGCGATGAGCTTGTTGGGCAGCCCGTCGACCAGCAGGGTGAGGACCTCGGCCTCGCGGCCCGACAGCTGCTGGGACGGATCCGGCTGCGCCTGGGCGGTGAGGATCGTGCGCGCGGCGCGTGGGTCGATCGGCGACTCGCCGCGCGCGGCGGCGCGAATGCCCTCGGCGACCTCGTCGGCGGCCACGTCCTTGAGCAGGTAGCCGCACGCGCCGGCCTCGATCGCGCCGAGGATCCGCGGGCGGTCCGAGAACGACGTGAGCACGAGCACGGCGGTCTGCGGGTGGTCGGCGAGCACGCGCCGCGTCGCCTCGATGCCGTCCAGCCGCGGCATGTCGAGGTCCATCAGCACGACGTCGGGCGCCAGCTCGGCGGCGCGCTCCACGGCCTCGACCCCGTCGGCGGCGACGCCGACGAGCTCGATGTCGTCCAGCGCCGCGATGAGGCGCCCGAGGCCGTCGCGGATGACGCCGTGGTCATCGGCCAGCACGACGCGGATCATGCGACGACCTCCAGGGTGACGGTCGTTCCGGCTCCCGGCTCCGAGGCGATGCGCAGCGTCCCGCCGGCCTGGGCGACGAGGTCCTCCAGCAGCGTGAGCCCGACGTGCCCCTCCCCCGCCCGCTCGGCACGGCGGTCGGCGTCGAAGCCGTGCCCGTCGTCGACGACGGTCAGCCGGATCGTCTGCGCCGCCGCACGCACCACCTCCACGCGCACGCGCTGCGCGTCGGCGTGCACCTGCACGTTGCGCAGGGCCTCCCGGGCGACCCGGTAGACGAGGGCGTCGGCAGCGCCCGAGCCCGCCGCGACGTGATCGTCGACGTGCAGCTCGGTCGCCACGCCGGCGTCGGCCAGCGGGCTCAGCAGGTCGCTCAACGTGGCCTCCAGGCCGGCGGACTCGAGGTTCGGCGGGTGGATCTCGACCAGCAGGGTGCGCAGCGCGCGCACGCCCTGGCGCAGGCGCCCGGTGCTCTCGCGCAGCGCGGCGGCCTCCTTCGCGTCGCCGCGGCGAGCCGCGGCGTCGGCCAACGGGGCGAGGCCGAACGCGACGCCCGCCAGGTCCTGGACGACGCCGTCGTGCAGGTCGGACGCGATGCGCCGGCGCTCCTGGTCGGACGCCTCGATCGCGCGCTCCAGCAGCCGCTCGCGGTCGCGATGGCCGCGCTGCAGCCGGCGTGCGAGCGACCACGCCAGCGGCGCCTGGACGAGCAGCAGGACCGCGAGCGCGGCGAGCAGCGTCGGCGCCAGCGCGCGCAGCAGCCGCTGTCCGCTGGCGCTGAGGGAGTCAAAGCGCTGATAGGTCTCGAACAGCACCGGCGTGCCGTTGGGCGTCCGGATCACCGTGTGGGCCTCCAGCAGCTTGCCCTCCTGGCGCTCGTAGCGGTTCTCCGGCTTGGTGAGGTCGCTCAGCTCGGCGTCTGCACCCCCGTCGGTGAACAGCGCCTGCTCGTCGGCGCCGAGGCCGTACCGCTTGCCGACGATCGCCGGCTCGTCGGAGTAGAGGATCCGCCCGTCGCGCGACCAGAGCTTGACGCGGACGACCGACGGACTCAGCAGCCGGGCCTGGACGACGTCGTCCAGCCGCGCGAGCGCCCGCGGGTCACCGGTCAGCATTCCGTCGCGCAGCCCCGCCGACTCGACCAGGGCGCCCTGCAGCTCGACGCGGTCGCGCGTGTCGCGCTCGGCCTCGCGCACGGTGACCGACCGCAGCGCGAAGAACCCCCCGACGACGACCACGGCGATGGCGGCCAGCGAAGCGAGCATGAAGCGAGCGACCGCAGAGGCGGCGCTCGGGGGCGATCCGGGCGCGGCGGGGCCGGCTCGGCGTCCGTCGGAGACGAGCATCGGCGCACATGGTGCCGGTAAGCGGCCCGTCGCGGGCCGCGCTGGGACCTTTGTCCCATGGAAACCGCGACCGGCCGAGCCGCACAGTGAGGACATCACCGCAGCAAATCCCCTATCGAGGAGGCACCACATGCTCCGCCGCACCATCCCCGCCACGCTCGCCATCGCCGCGCTCGGACTGGCCGGCGCCGCTCCCGGCGCCCTCGCCCGCCACGGCGCCGACGACCCGGCCGGCCACGACGCCGGTGACGACCACGGCGTCCACAGCTCCGTGACGCACCGCGCGTCGCAGCGCCGTGGCGTCCACCACCACCGCGGCACCCACCAGCGCCACGGTGGCCACGACGACGGCCCGAACCACACCTAGTCGCCGCTGGTCACGCGGGGCCGGTCTCATCCGGCCCCGCGACGCGCCGGGCGCTGCCGGCCCGAGCCTCGCGCCGGCGATGTGGTGACATCCGCGCATGAGCCGCGCCGTCGAGGAGTCCAACCGCCGGCTGCTGCGTGCTCGCGACGCGATGGACCGCACCTACGCGCAGCCGCTGGACATCCCGACGCTCGCCAAGCTCGCCCACGTCTCCGAGTCCCACTTCATCCGGACGTTCCGCGCGACGTTCGGCGAGACGCCGCACCGCTATCTGCAGCGCCGCCGCGTCGAGCGCGCGATGCACCTGCTGCGCGAGACCGACCGCAGCGTGACCGACATCTGCCTCGACGTCGGCTTCACGAGCCTCGGCACCTTCAGCCGCACGTTCCGCCACATCGTCGGCCAGCCGCCGTCGGTCTACCGCCGCGGCACGGTGCCGACCGGCGTGCCGAACTGCTTCACGATGGCGTGGACGCGGCCGAGCAGTTTCGGAGAAGCGCCCGCGGCCGACTCCGGCTAGCGTCGGGCCCATGATCACCTCTGTCCGGTTCTCCTCCATCTACGTCCTCGACCAGGACGACGCGCTCGCGTTCTACGTCGGCAAGCTCGGCTTCGAGGTCGCCGCCGACGTCGACCTCGGCTTCATGCGCTGGCTGACCGTTCGCGTGCCGGGCGACCCCGATCGGGAGATCCTCCTCGAGAACCCGGGGCCGCCCTCGATGGACGAGGCGACCGGGGAGCAGGTCCGCGAGCTCGTCACCAAGGGTGCGGGTGGCGGCTCGCTCGGGTTCACGACCGACGACGTCCATGGGACCTACGAGGAGCTCAAGGCGAAGGGCGTCGAGTTCTACGACCCGCCGACCGAGCGCTCCTACGGCACCGACTTCGGCGTGCGCGACCCGTTCGGCAACATGCTGCGGGTCACGCAGCTGGCCGCGGTCCCGGCGCCGGGCTGAGCCGGCTCGCCGGGGGCCGGCCGCGGGCGAGCCAGGCAGACAGGTCGTCGCCCGGGGCGACGTGCTGGAGGTCGGGAGCGGCGCCCAGCGCCCACGGCAGGTCGTCGGCGTGCACGATGGCCAGCGCCCGCGTCGAGCGCGTCAGCGCCGTGTAGAGGCCGCCGTGCCCGCCGTCGGGTCGCTCGGCGAGGATCGCCGCCGGGTCGACGACCACCACGGCGTCGAACTCCAGGCCCTTGATGCTGGCCAGCCCGAGCAGGTCGACGCTGCCGGACAAGCGCTCGGTGACCGCGGCGCCCGCGGCCTGCTCGAGCGCCGACCGGTGGGCCTCCGGCGCGACGATGCCGACGCTGCCGCCGACCGTCTCGGCCAGCCGCCGGCTCACCTCGACGACCGTCGCCGCGAGCGCCGCGGGCGCCGTTCGCACCGCCGCGGCCGGCCAGGGCGCGTCACGCACGCCGCGCGGCGGCACGGCGCCGTCGGGCGCCATCGTCGTCGCGATCCGGAGGAAGTCGTCGGGTACGCGGTAGCTCACCGCGAGGTCGCGCACCTGCGAGCGCGCGACGCCTGCGGCCCCGAGCACGCCGAGCCACGAGTCGAGCTCGGCGTCGGTGGTGCGCTGCGCGATGTCGCCGAGGATCGTGAGCGCCTGCCCGCGGGCGCGGCGCACCGCCATGCGCAGCTCCATCGGCGAGAGGTTCTGCGCCTCGTCGACGACGACGTGCCCGTACGTCCGCAGGTCGGGATCGACCAGCCAGCGCGCCTCGTCGAGCAGCGGCACGTCGCTGCGGCGCAGCGCCGCCGGGTCTCCGGGGGCGCCCAGCAGCACATCGATCTCGTCGGAGCTGGTGAGCCCCTCGCCGGCCTCGGCCAGCCGCTTGCGGTTCTTGGACAGCATGGCGAACAGCTGCTCGCCGGTCACCCGGGGCCACGCGCGGTTGGCGAGGCGCTGGAACTCCTTGCTGCTTCGGACCGCGACCATGACCTCGTCGTGCGTGGCCGCCATGGTCCGGGAGGCCTCCATCGCCCGGGTCCCGATCCAGTCGGCCAGCCGCTCCCGGAACCGCTCGCGCCCGCGCTGGTAGCTGCGCGTCTGGTCGCGTGCGACGCCGATCAGCCGCGCCACCTCGGCCGGCGTCACGATCACGCGGCTGCGCAGCACGGCGACGCGCACGTCGTCGGCCCCGACGCCCACCCGCGCCCACAGCAGCCGCTCCAGCAGCAGCGCCATGCGCCCGCTGCCCTTCAGCGTCGCGACCGCCCGCGGCTCGGCGCCCGGCGTCCCGCGCGCGGGCGCGAGCCCGTCGATGGCCCGCTGTTCGACGGTGGTCTCGCCCAGCGACGGGAGCACCTGCGAGATGTAGGTGATGAAGACGTCGTTGGGGCCGACGACCAGCACACCCGCGCGCGCCAGCGCCGGATCGGAGTACAGCAGCCACGCGGCGCGGTGCAGCCCGACGGCGGTCTTGCCGGTGCCCGGCCCGCCCTGGACGACCAGCGCTCCCTCGACCGGCTCGCTGATCAGCGCGTACTGCTCGGGCGTGATCGTCGAGACGATCTGGCGCATCTCGCCGACGCGCCGGCGCGTGATGTCCTGCACGATCGCGTCGGTGAGCACGGCGTTGCCCTCGCCGTCTGACAGCGTCTCGTCGACGAAGCCGAGCACGCGGCGCTCGTCGACGTCGAGGCGCCGGCGGCGCGTCAGCCCGCGGTGGTCGGCGGGGGTGGCCGCGTAGAACGGCTCGGCGGCGCGCGCCCGCCAGTTGACGGCCAGCAGGTCGTTGCGCTCGTCGGCGATCGCGTGGCGCCCGACGTAGAGCGCGTCGCCCTCGGCGCCGTCGATCCGTCCGAAGTACAGCGGTCCGCTGCTGGACGTGTAGAGCCGCAGGCGCTCACCGCGCATCCGCTCCAGCGCCTCGTTGGCGAACTCGTCGATCCCCGCTCCGCGCTGGCCCTGCAGCGCGCGCAGCACCGCCTCGTAGGCCGACCAGGTCCGGTCGAGATGCTCCTGCTCCTCGATCAGCGCCGGATCCTCCACCGGGGAGACCTTAGCCCGGAGGACGCCGCCGGCGACGGCGCCCCCCGGTCAACGCCTATGCCTACGCGCCGGCGGTCGCCAGCGCGGGCGCGTCGGTGTACGTCTCGCCGCGCTCGGCCTTCGCGACCAGCGACGCCGGCGGCTCGAAGCGCTCGCCGTAGGTCGCGGCCAGCACGCGGGCGCGGGCGACGAAGCCGCCCAGGCCGCCGTCGTATCCGTTGATGTACTGCAGCACGCCACCGGTCCAGCCGGGGAACCCGATCCCGAAGATCGAGCCGATGTTCGCGTCGGCGATCGACTCGATCACGCCCTCGTCGAGGCACTTGACCGACTCGAGCGCCTCGGCGAACAGCATGCGCTCCTTGAGGTCCTCGAACGGGACCTCGGTGTTCTGGCCGCCGAAGGCGTCCTTCAGCCCCGGCCACAGGCGGGTCCGCTTGCCGTCCTCGTACTCGTAGAATCCGGCGCCGGCCAGCTTGCCCGCACGGCCTTCCTCGAGCATGCGATCGACGACGGCGAAGGCCGGGTGCCCGACCCAGGTGCCGCCCTCGGCCTCGACGGCGTCCCGGGTCGCCTTGCGGATGCGGGCCGCCAACTCCATGTTCAACTCATCGGTGAGCTGCAGCACCGGCGCCGGGTAGCCGGCCTGCGACGAGGCCTGCTCGATGGACGGCGCGGGCACGCCCTCCACCAGCATCGCGATGCCCTCGTTGATGAACGTGCCGATGACCCGGGAGGTGAAGAACCCGCGCGAGTCGTTGACCACGATCGGCGTCTTCTTGATCTGCTTGGCGACGTCGAGCGCGCGGAAGACCGTCGCGTCGCTGGTCTGCTCGCCCTTGATGATCTCCAGCAGCGGCATCTTGTCCACCGGGCTGAAGAAGTGCAGCCCGACGAAGTCGGCCGGGCGCGACACGCCCTCGGCCAGCTGGGTGATCGGCAGCGTCGAGGTGTTGGAGCCCAGCAGGGCACCTTCGGCCAGATGCGGCTCGATCTCGGCGAAGACCTGGGCCTTGACCTTCGGGTCCTCGAAGACCGCCTCGATGACCAGGTCGGCGCCGGCCGCGTCGGCCGGGTCGGCCGTCGCGTGGATGAGCGCCAGCAGCGCATCGCCCTGCTCCTGGGTGGAGCGCCCGCGGGAGATGGCCTTGTCGACCAAGTCCTTCGAGTAGCCCTTGCCGCGGTCGGCGTTCTCCTGGGTGACGTCCTTGAGGACGACCTCGATGCCGGCCTTGGCGCAGACGTAGGCGATCGCGGCGCCCATCATGCCGGCGCCGAGCACGACGACCTTCTTGGTGGTGAACGTCTCGACGTCGTCGGGGCGCCCGCGCTTGCCGTTGACCTGCTGGAGGTCGAAGAAGAACGCCTGGATCATGTTCTTGGCGACCTGACCGGTGGCGAGATCCACGAAGTAGCGGCCCTCGATCTCGATCGCGGTGTCGAAGTCGACCTGCGCACCCTCGACCGCCGCGGCCATGATGTGGTGCGGCGCCGGGTAGTTGGCGCCCTTGATCTGCTTGCGCAGGTTGGACGGGAACGCCGGCAGGTTCTGCGCGAGCTTCGGGTTGCTCGGCGTGCCGCCGGGCATCTTGTAGCCCTTGACGTCCCACGGCTGGACGGCCTCCGGATTGGCCTCGATCCAGGCCTTGGCGGCTGGGATCAGCTCCTCGCGCGTGGCGACCAGCTCGTCGACCAGGCCGAGCTCCTTGGCCTTGGCCGGCCGCAGCGGCTTGCCCTGCATCAGCAGCTGCATGAGCGCGTCGACGATGCCCAGCATCCGTACCGAGCGCACGACGCCGCCGCCGCCGGGCAGCAGGCCGAGCTGGACCTCGGGGGTGCCGAGCTGGATCTTCGGGTCGTCGACCACGATCCGGTGGTGGGTGGCGAGCGTGATCTCCAGCCCGCCGCCGAGCGCGGCGCCGTTGACGGCCGCCACGACGGGCCGGCCGAGGGTCTCCAGGCGCCGCAGCTGGGACTTGACGAGGCGGATGCCCTGCGCGAACTCCTCGGCCTGGTCCTTGGTGACCGCGAGCAGGTCGTTGAGGTCGCCGCCGGCGAAGAACGTCTTCTTGCCGGAGGTGATGACGACGCCCTTGATGTCGTCCTTCTCGGCCTCGAGGCGGTCGACCGTCGCGCCCATGGACGCGATGTAGGCCGCGTTCATCGTGTTGGCGCCCTGGTTGGGGTCGTCGATCGTGAGGACGACGATCCCGTCGGCGCCCTTGTCGTACTGGATGGTGGTGGACTCGGCCATGGCTTAGACGGCCTCCACGACGGTCGCGATGCCCATGCCGCCGCCGACGCACAAGGTGCAGAGGCCGTAGCGGCCGCCCGTGCGGTGCAGCTCGTCGACGATCGTGCCGAGGATCATGCCGCCGGTCGCGCCGAGCGGATGGCCCATGGCGATGGCCCCGCCGTTGACGTTGACCTTCTCCATGTCCAACCCCATGTCCTTGACGAAGCGCAGCACGACGGCCGCGAACGCCTCGTTGATCTCGACGAGGTCGAGGTCGTCGGCGGTCAGGCCCGCCTTCTCCAGCGCCTTCTTGGACGCCGGCGCGGGCCCGGTGAGCATGATGGTGGGGTCGGCGCCCGAGACCGCGGTGGCCAGGATCCGGGCGCGCGGGGTGAGGCCCAGCGCCTCGCCGGTCTCCTCGTTGCCGATCGCCACCAGCGAGGCGCCGTCGACGATGCCCGAGGAGTTGCCCGGCGTGTGGACGTGCTCGATCTTCTCGATCCAGTGGTACTTCTGCAGCGCGACGGCGTCGAAGCCGCCCATCTCGCCCATGGCGGCGAACGAGGGCTTGAGCTTGCCGAGCGTCTCGACCGTCGTGCCCTGGCGGATGAACTCGTCGTGGTCGAGCACCGTGTGCTCGTTGAGGTCCTTGACCGGGATCACCGAGTTGGAGAAGCGGCCCTCGGCCTGCGCGGTGGAGGCGCGCTCCTGGGAGCGGGCGGCGTACGCGTCGACGTCGTCGCGCGTGAAGCCCTCGACCGTGGCGATCAGGTCGGCGCCGACGCCCTGCGGGATGAACGACGTGTCGTAGTTGGTCTCGGGGTCCATCGCCCAGGCGCCGCCGTCGGAACCCATCGGGACGCGCGACATCGACTCGACGCCGCCGGCGAAGACCAGGTCCTCCCAGCCGGAGGCGACCTTCTGCGCGGCGATGTTCACGGCCTCCAGGCCGGAGGCGCAGAAGCGGTTGAGCTGCACGCCGGCGACCGTGTCGGGCAGGCCGGCCTTGATGGCCGCCGTCTTGGCGATGTCGGCCCCCTGGTCGCCGACCGGCGAGACCACGCCGAGGACGACGTCGTCGACCTTGTTGGGGTCCATCCGCTCGTTGCGGATCAGCATCTCGTGCATCAGGCCCACGACGAGGTCGACCGGCTTGGTGCCGTGCAGCGACCCGTTGTGCTTGCCCTTGCCTCGCGGGGTGCGAATCGCGTCGAACACCAGCGCTTCGGTACGTGCCATCGGTTTGTCTCCTCTGGGAAAGGTCGCGCGAAATGTACCAAGAACATTCATGCCTGAACGCAAACACGCGCCGCGGGCTACGATAGCCGTGCATGGCCGCCATCCCCACCAGCGAGACCAGCGGGCGCCGCACCCAGGCCCAGCGCAGCGCCGCCACCCGCGAGGCGCTGCTGGACGCCACGCTGGCCTGCCTCGTCGAGGACGGCTACGCCCGCACCACCACCACGCGCGTCGCCGAGCGCGCCGGGCTCTCGCGCGGCGCCCACCTGCACCACTTCCGGACTCGCAACGCGCTGGTCGCGGCGGCGATCGGCCACCTCGCCGAGCGCTGGACGCAGGAGCTGCTGGCCGCCGCCGAGGACCTCCCGATGGGGCGCGAGCGCCTGGCCGAGGGCCTCGACCTCGTCTGGCGCAGCTACGCAAACCCGCTCTTCCAGGCGGCGCTGGACCTGTGGACGCAGGCCCGGACCGACGCCGAGCTGCGCGAGCACCTGCTCGCCGTCGAGCGCCAGCTCGACCGCCAGACGCTCGAGCTGGCCCGCCGCCTGTTCCCGGATCTCGCGGCGCGCCCGACCTTCGAGCCGCTCGTCGAGATGGCGATCTCCACCATCCGCGGCCTGGCGCTGCTCGACACGCTGCACCCCGACGGCGCGCGCAACCGCAAGCAGTGGCCGTCCTGCCGCGCCATGCTCGTCACGCTGCTGCAGGCCGAGCCGGCCGGCGACTAGCGCCCGCCGCCTCCGCCCCCGCCCGCCGCGGCGGGCGTCGCCGACGGGTCCAGCCCGAGCGTGATCGCGCCCTTGAACCCCGACGTGATCGTGCCGGCCCTGTGCCGGGTGAGCGCCAGCTTGAGGCCCGCGCCGCCCTGCTGGGTGTAGACCCGATCGGCGGCGTTGCGCGTCCGGACGACCTTGTCGGTGGTGTAGGGCGACAGCTTGGCCACCCGGTCGGTGATCGTGTCGGAGAAGAAGACCTGGCCGGTGTGTGCGACGTGTCCGCCGCTGTAGGTGCTGGCGCCCGACTTGCCGCCGACGTGCGCCTTGAGGTGGATGTGCGTCGCCCGGCCCTGGTACCAGCCGGGGTAGATGGTGCGGAACGTGGCCGTGCCGCCGGCGTCGGTCAGCTGGACGCCGCGCAGGTAGGTCCTGCCCTTGGTGCCCTCGGCGGAGAAGCCGGAGTACACGCCGCCGGCGTCGCAATGCCAGATGTCGACCGCGACGCCCTCGATCGGCCGGCAGGTCGTGCTGTCGACGATGGTGATCTCCAGGTCGAGGCGCAGACCGGCCCGGCCCTCGGTGACGTTGCGGCGGATCTTCTCGAGGTCGAGGTAGTACGGGCCCTCCTCCTGCTCGGCGGTGAGCGTGCAGGCCGCCGCGAGGGCCGGTGTGGCCGCGAGCGGCGAGCCGGCCAGCAGCCCGGAGCCCGCCGCCGCCAGAGCAGCGCCGAGCAGCCCCGCGTCGCCGAGGTCGCGCAGGACGCGGCGGCGGGTGGGGCGGTAGCGGTCGTCATGTGCGGTGGGCATGAGACGATCATCGGCCCCGTTCCTGGGAGCGCCCTGGGCGTTCACCGTGCCGCCGCCGAGGCTCGCCGGCGACCCTCTAGCCCACGCTCACGCGCAGGATCCGGTCGTCGCCCGAGCGCGGGACGCCGCGGCCGTCGCGGTTGGAGGTGGTGACCCAGAGCGCGCCGTCGGGCGCGCGGACGACCGTCCGCAGCCGGCCGAAGCGGCCCGCCAGCCACGGCGTCAGCTTGCGCGCGCTGGTGCCGCTCAGACGCACGCGCAGCAGGTCCCGCCCTTGGAGTGCGCCGATGTACATGGTGTTGCCGACGATCGCGGCGCCGCTGGGCGACGCCTCGCTGGTCGGCCAGGTCACGAGCGGGTTGGTGTACTTGCCGCCGGCCGTGTCGCCGACTCCCTCGACGACCGGCCAGCCGTAGTTGCGCCCGGGCCGGATGAGGTTGACCTCGTCGAAGCGGTTCTGCCCGAACTCGCTCTCCCAGAGGCGCCCCTTGGCGTCCCAGGCGAGGCCCTGGACGTTGCGATGCCCGAGGCTGTAGACCAGCGAGCCGTCGAAGGGGTTGTCGGACGGCGCCGAGCCGTCGGCGTTCATCCGCAGGATCTTGCCGTTGCGCGAGCTCGGGTCCTGTGCGAGCCCCGCCTGTCCGGTCTCCCCGACGCCCGCGTAGAGCTTGCGATCGGGGCCGAAGGCGATCCGGCCGCCGTCGTGGATCGTCCCGCGGCGCAGGCCGGTGAGGATCGGCTTGACGGCGCCGCCGAGGCGGAAGCGCACGATGCGGTTGTCGGTGCGCGTCGTGACGTAGGCGTAGACCAGGTGGTCGGTGGCATACGCCGGCGACGCCGCGAGGCCCAGCAGCCCGCCCTCGCCGCCGTCGTTGAAGGCCGAGGTGATGGTCATGACGCGCCGCGGCGTGCCGCCGCCCTTGGGGATCCGCAGGATCTGGCCGCTGTCGCGCTCGCCGACCAGCGCGTCGCCGCCGGGCAGGAACGCCAGCCCCCACGGCACGTCGAGGCCGGTGACCAGGGTGCGCACCGCGCCACCGGCCGATGCGCTGGCCCCGGGCGCCGTGGGCACCGTCACCGTCGCCGGGACCGGCCCCGCCGCCGGGTCGCTCGCCGGCGCCGCGCCGGTCGTGGTCGCCGACGAGCCGCCGCACGCCGCCAGGGCCGCCGCGCAGCAGAGCGTCATCACCATGCGCAACGGCGTCATCTCTGCGGTGCTCACCGCCGCCGCGGCGGGGCAAACGTGCGGCGCCCACCACGACCGGCTCAGCCGCGCCGCGCCGTCGCGCGGCGACGGCGGCCCAGCCGCGGCACCCACCAGGCGCGCTCGCCCAGCAGGGTCAGCGTCGCCGGCACGACGACCAGCCGCACGAGCGTCGCGTCGAGCGCGATCGCGACCGCCGCACCCAGCCCGATCTCCGCGATCACCGGGACGCCGGTCGCGGCGAAGCAGGCGAAGACCACCACCATGACGAGCGCGGCGCCGGTGATCGTGCGCGCGCTGGAGGAGATGCCCTCGAGCACCGCGTCGCCCGTGTCCTGCCCCGCGTCGCGCAGCTCCCGCACACGACTGAGCAGGAAGACCTCGTAGTCCATCGACAACCCGAAGACCACGGCGAGGATCACGGGGATCGTCACCGTGTCGACGAAGCCCTGGCCGCTCCACACGAAGACGACGGTCAGCACGCCGAAGCTGGCCGCGACGCTCAGGACGTTGGCCAGCACCGCCTGCAGCGCGAGCGGCACCGACCGCAGCATGAGCATCAGCAACAGCGACGTGGCGAGCAGCGTCCAGATCACGATGCGCCACAGCGAGCCCGTGATGGCGTGGTTGAAGTCCACCTCGGCGGCCGTGTCGCCGCCGACCAGGCTGCCGCGCGGCAGTTGCGCCCGCATCCGGTGGACGAGGGCCTTGGCCGCCGCCGAGTCGGCGTCGTGGCGCAGCGTCGCGACGATGAAGATGTAGCGCTTGTCGTCGGTCCGGGTCCGCACGCCGGTCTTGACCACCTCGGGATCAGCCCGGAGCAGCGCGACGGTGCGGTCGAGGTCCTTCGTCGGCACGAGCACCTTCACCGGCGAGCCGTCGCCGCGCCCGCGGGCCTTCGCCGCCACCTCGAAGCCGACCCGCGTCTCGTTGCCCTCGGGGAACTGGTTGAGCGCCCCGTCGCCGGTCTTCAGGCCGAGCACCGGTGCCGCCAGGGCCAGGAGGATCAGCAGCGCGCCGGCCAGCGCGAGGCGCGGGTGCCCGACCACCTGCTCGACGCGGCGGCGGAACCACGTGCCCCGGCGCGGGGCGCCGAGCCGCGAGCCGACGAGCGTGAGCAGCGCGGGCAGCAGCGTCACGCAGGCCAGCAGGGAGACGAGGACGACGATGATCGCCCCGAGCGCCATGGAGCGAATGGCCACCGTCGGCACGAGCAGCAGACCCGCCAGCGCGATCATCACGGCCGCACCGCTGAAGACCACGGCGGTCCCGGAGGTCGCCAGCGCGGTCGCGCGCGCCTGCTCGGGCGTGGCGCCGCGCGCGAGCTCCTCCCGGAAGCGCACGACGACGAACAGCGAGTAGTCGACCGCGACGCCGAGGCCGATCATCGACGCCATGTTCGGGACGTAGAAGCTCATCAGCGTGTGCCGCGCCAGCAGCGCGATCAGCGCCGCGGTGATCAGCACCGACACGCCGCCCATCGCCAGCGGCAGCGCCGCGGCGGCCAGGCTGCCGAACACGCCCAGGAGCACCAGCAGCACGAGCGGGAACCCGGCCCGCTCGGCGTGCGCGAGATCATCCTTGGTCAGGTCGACCATCCCCGCCCACAGCGCGCCCTGGCCCACCAGATGCAACCGCACCGCGCCGTAGCGCCCGCCGCCGTCGTCGGCCAGGTGCAGCCGGCGGCGCAGCTCGCGTGCGGTGTCGGGCGCGTGGAACGTGTCGACCGCCAGCTGGAGCGGCACCACCACCGGCGTGCCGGGCCGGGTGCGCGCGAGGTAGACGCCGACCTGCCGCGCCGCGTCGTCGAGCGCGACGCCGGGGGTCGCCCGTGCGGCGGCGCCCAGGGCGGCCAGGGCCGCGCGGTAGTCGCGCAGCGGCGTGCCGCGCTCGGCCACCAGTACCGCGCCCATGACGTTGGGGCGGAAGATCAGCGGAACCGACCGCTGGACCTCGGTCTCCGTCCGCGCCGACTGGGAGCCGGGGACCTGGAAGCCGCCGCCGGTCAGGTGGTCGGACTGGGTCAGCGCCAGCGGGATCGCGGCGGCGACCAGCGCCAGCCAGGCGGCGAGCACCACGAGGCGATGGCGGCCGACCCAACGGTCGATCGCGGCGACGATCCGGCTGGCGCGCACGGGAGCCGCCGCCTACGAGCGGCAGGGAGTGCTGCCGTCGTACTTGACGACCTGGCCGGAGGCGAACGTCGCCTCGGAGTGGTAGCGCCAGCGGTGGTCGGCGGGGCATGAGGTGCTGGCGACCCAGTCGCCGTGCCCGGCCCGGATGTGGAACTGCTGCAGCCGCAGCGGGATGCCGGCGACGATCTGCAGGCTCTTGGGGATCACGGCGTGCAGCTTGTAGCCCCACTTGCCCGTCCTCAGCCTGATGACGTCGACCGGGATCGGCTTGGCCACGCGCGCCGGGTTGATCAGGACCGTGAAGAGGTACAGCTTGTTCGCGCCGCCGTTGACGACCGTGATCTTCGGCCTGGTGACAACCGTGTCGGCCAGGGCGCGCGCGGAGCCGAACCCCATGATGGAGCCCTTGGGGCAGGCGGCCAGGCCGCGATGCTCCATGCCGCTCTGCGAGCAGGTCGGGAACTTGGCCCCGTTGTAGACGCCGGAGCGGGTGATCCACACGTCGACGGTCGTCGCCAGCGGCGGGTCGTAGTCCATGGGGATGTCGACCGTGCCGGTGACGTCGATCACGACGCCCTGCGGGTGCGCCGGCGTGCCGGCCTTGTTGGGCGTGACCTTCACGACCGCCGAGATCTTGATCGGCACGAACTCCTGTGCGAGGGCCACCGCCGCCGCACATCCGAGCGCCGCCAGGACACCGGCCAGCAGCAGGACCCGGAGACGGCGGCGCGCAGGCATGCTGCTCAAACTAGGGCAGCGAGCCGCGTACCGCAAACATCGCCATGTCTCAGTCGGGATCCGGCGCCGGCTCCACGGGCAGCCCGGCGTCGCGCCACGCCGCGAAGCCCCCGGCCAGGTCGGTCGCCCGGGCGAAGCCGAGGTCCTGCAGCGTCGCGGCCGCCAGGCTCGACTGGTAGCCCTCGTGGCAGACGACGACGATGAGGCGATCCAGGTCGGCCGACAGCTCGGGGTCGTGGTGGTCGGATGCCGGATCCACGCGCCACTCCAGGACGTTGCGCGGATGGAAGCGGGCGCCCGGGATCGCGCCGTCGCGGGCGCGCTGGGCGTCGGAGCGGACGTCGACGAGGACGGCGCCGCGCTCGCGCACGGCGCGCGCCGCCTCGTGCGGGCCGAGGCGCTGCAGCCGCGAGCGGGCTCGCTCGAGCAGATGGTGGACGGTGGTGCGGGTCGGCGGCCCCATCGGATCGGGTCATGCCCGCACCGGCCGCTGGGTAGCCTCCGAAGCGGCCATGACCACGATCACCAGCAGCACCCCGCTCACCTCGCTGTCCAGCGGCGCCGGATGCGGGTGCAAGCTCGCGGCGGCCGACCTGCTGCCGATCGTGATGCGCCTTCCCGCGGCGACCGATCCGCGGCTGCTGGTCGGCACGCCGACCGGCGACGACGCGGCCGTCTTCCGCCTCAGCGACGACGTCGCGCTGGTGCAGACCATCGACTTCTTCACGCCGTTGGTCGACGACCCCTATGACTTCGGACGCATCGCCGCGGCCAACGCGCTCTCGGACGTCTACGCGATGGGCGGGCGGCCGATCACGGCGATGAACGTCGTCGCGTTCCCGCTCGAGCAGATGGGCGGCGACGTGCTCGGCGCCATCCTCCGCGGCGGCCTCGACGTGGTCACGGCCGCGGGCGCGTCGGTGGTCGGCGGCCACTCGATCAAGGACGACGAGCCCAAGTACGGCCTGGCCGTCACCGGCATCGTCGATCCGCGGGCGATGGTCACCAACGCCGGAGGGCGCGCCGGCGACGTGCTGGTGCTGACCAAGCCGCTGGGCGTCGGCGCCATCGTCACCGCGGCCAAGCGCGGCGCCGCCGGGCCCGAGCTCGTGGCCGAGGCGATCGCGGTGATGGTGGAGCTCAACGCCGCGGCCGCGCAGGCCGCACTGCACGCGGGCGTCCACGCGATGACCGACGTGACGGGCTTCGGGCTGCTCGGCCACCTGCACAACGTCGCGCGCGAGAGCGGGCTGGCCGCCGAGGTCGACGCCGCGGCGGTCCCGGCGATCGACGGCGTGCAGGAGCTGCTGCGCGACGCCGGCGCCGTGTCGGGCGGCAGCGCCCGCAACGCGGAGTGGGCGGCGGGCTTCGCGACGATCGCCCCCTCGGTGCCCGGCTGGCGGGCGCGCCTGATCTGCGACGCGACGACCTCCGGCGGCCTGCTGGCCGCCGTGCACGCCGCGGCGGCCGCCGAGATCCCCGGCGGCACGGTCGTCGGGCGCCTCGTCGACGGCCCGCCTGGCACCATCACCGTGCGGTGAGCAGGATCATCACCTTGGAGCGGCCCGGGGCCGGTGCCCCGAACGGCCTTCAAAGCCGTTGGCGGCGCCTCGACCGCGCTGGGAAGGTTCGACTCCTTCGCCGCTCCGTGCCATGACCGACCCGGGCCCCCTCACGCTCGGCACGGCCGGCCACATCGACCACGGCAAGACCGCGCTCGTGGCCGCGCTGACCGGCGTCGACACCGACCGGCTGCCCGAAGAGCGCCGGCGCGGGATCTCCATCGCGCTCGGCTACGCGCCGCTGGCGCTGCCGTCGGGCCGGCGCATCTCGCTGATCGACGTGCCGGGCCACGAGCGCTTCGTGCGCACCATGGTCGCGGGCGCGTCGGGGATCGACCTGTACCTGATGGTCGTCGCGGCCGACGACGGCGTGATGCCGCAGACCGTGGAGCACGCCGCGGTGCTCGCGGCGCTCAGCGTCGGCGACGGCGTGGTCGCCGTGACCAAGGCCGACATCGCCGACCCGGCGCGCGCCCTCGCCGAGGCGCGGGAGCTGCTGCCGGGCGCGGGCGCGGTGCTGCCCTGCTCCGCGGTGACGGGGGCGGGCGTCCCCGACGTGGCCGCGGCGCTGGAGCGCGTCGCTGCGCGCGTGCCGAGCCGGGCCGGCGCGGGCGGCGACGCGCTGCTGCACGTCGATCGCGCGTTCACCGTGGTGGGGATCGGGACGGTGGTGACGGGAACGCTCTGGGCGGGCACCCTGCATGCCGGCGACGCGCTGGCGCTGCTGCCGGGCGATCGTGCCGTCCGGGTGCGCGGGCTGCAGGTCCACGACGAGCCCACCGAGCAGGCGCATGCCGGACAGCGCGTGGCGGTCAACCTCGCAGGCGTCCGCGCGCGGGACGTCGCGCGGGGCGACGTGCTGACCGCGGCGGGCACGCTGGCCGAGACCAGCGTCCTGGACTGCGCGCTCGTGCTGCGCGGCGCCCGGCACGGCGAGCGCGTGCAGGTCCACCACGGCACGCGCGACGCGGCCGGGCGCCTGGCCGACCTCGGCGACGGCCTCTGGCAGCTGCGCCTGGAGCAGCCGCTGCTGGCCGCCGACGGCGACCGGGTCGTGGTCCGGCGCCTGTCGCCGCCCGACACGCTCGGCGGCGGTGTGATCCTCGACGCCGCGGCGGCCAAGCACGGCCGGCGCCCAGACGCGCTGGACCGCCTGCGCGCCCGCCGCGACGGCCGTCCGGACCCCGCCGGGGGACAGTCCCCCACCGCCCCCACCCCACTCGCGCGGGGACAGTCCCCCACGCCCCAGGGGCTCGAGGCCGCCGCGCGCGCCGAGGCCCGGCTGCGCGAGGCGGGCATCGGCCTGCTGTCCGAGGCACAACTCGGCGACGACGCCGCCGCGCTCCCGGCGTTGCGCGCCGGCGGCCGCGCGGTCAGGGTCAGCGGCCAGCTGTACGCCCACGCCGAGGTCGCCGCCGGCGTCCGCGCCAAGATCATCACCTTGCTCGAGCACACCGGCTCTGTCTCGCTCCCCGAGGTCCGCGACGCGCTGGCGACCTCCCGCAAGCCCGCCCAGGCCTTCCTCGAGCACCTCGACGCCGAGCGGATCACCCGGCGCCTGCCCGATGACCGCCGCGTCCTGCGCGCCCGCCGCGACACGAGGACCCCAACATGACCGTCCCGCCCGATCCCGCGGTGCGCGAGCGGCTGCGCGCCCTGCCCGCCGTCGACCAGCTCGCCGCGGCGCTGCCCGAGGCCACGCCGGCCGAGGCCACCGCCGCCGCCCGCGCCACCCTGCAGCAGCGGCGGACCGAGCTGCTGGCCGGCGCCGACGCCGACGCCGACGGCGACCCCGACCTCGTCGCCCGCGCCCGCGCCCACCTGCGCCCAACGCTGCGCCGCGTGCTCAACGGCACCGGCGTCGTCCTGCACACGAACCTGGGCCGCGCGCCGCTGGCCGACGTCGCCGCCGACGCGGTCGCCGACGCCGCCCGCGGCTACGTCGACCTCGAGCTCGACCTGGCCAGCGGCCGGCGCGGCGCCCGCGACGCCCACGTCGCGCCGCTGCTGGCCGAGCTCACCGGCGCCCAGGACGCGATGGTGGTCAACAACGGCGCCGCAGCCACGCTGCTGGCCGCCGCGGCCCTCGCCGGACCCGGCCGCTCGATCGTCGTCTCGCGCGGCCAGCTCGTCGAGATCGGCGGCGGCTTCCGCGTGCCCGACGTCGTCGCCCAGGCGGGCGCGAGCCTGGTCGAGGTCGGCACCACCAACCGTACGCGGATCGCCGACTTCCGCCGCGCCCTCGACGACGGCGCCGACGTCGTGCTGCGCGTCCACCAGTCGAACTTCCGCACCGTCGGCTTCGTCGAGGACGTCGCGATCGCCGAGCTGTGCGCGCTCGGCGCGCCCACGATCGACGACCTCGGGTCCGGCGTCCTGGCCGGCGGCCTCGACGCGCTGCTGGCCGACGAGCCCCCCGCGCGCACGTCGGTCGCGGCCGGCGCCGCGCTGGTCTGCTTCAGCGGCGACAAGCTGCTCGGCGGGCCGCAGGCCGGGATCCTCGTCGGCACCCGCGAGGCCGTCACCGCCTGCCGCCGCCACCCGCTGGCACGCGCGCTGCGCGTCGGCCGCCTGCCGCTGGCGGCGCTGGCCGCGACGCTCGCCCTCTACCGCGACCCCGCGCGCGCCTTGCGGGAGATCCCCGTGCTGGCGATGCTCACCGCCTCCCCGGAGAGCCTGGCCGACCGCGCCCGCCGCCTGGCGGAGGCCACCGGCGGCGAGGTCGTCGCAGCGGTCGCCCGGGCCGGCGGCGGCGCGCTGCCGCTGCTCGAGCTCCGCGGGCCCGCGGTCGCGATCGGCGCCCGCGGCGCGGGCGCCGACGACCTCTCCGCACGGATGCGCGCGCAGGACCCGCCGCTGCTGGCCCGCATCGCCGACGGCCGGGTGATCGTCGACCCGCGCACGCTCCGGGGTGACGACGAGCTCGAGCAGGCCGCCGCAGCGATCACCGCCGCGCTGGCCGGCCCCTGACGGCGCGGCAGGATTCAGCCCACCCACAGGTTCGCTTCATCAACCGTTCAGGTCCGAGACCGATCATGGTGTCGTGGAGCACGAGCTCACCCAACACCAGGCGCGCGAGATCGCCCTCCTGCGCCGGCGCCATCCGGGCGCCGACCTGCACGCCCACCAGAAGCCCTGGGGCGTGATCGTCGAGGTCCGCCGCGGCGAACGCACGGTCGCCCTGGAGCGCTTCGACTGGACCGGCGCGGCCCTCGCGGACCGCCCGATCCAGCTCGCCGCCTGACCGCCCGCCGACGTCGCAGGCCCGTGTGCCCTACGCCGAGGACCGCGAGCCCTCGATCGTCGCGCGCCGGGCCTCGCCGCCCGACACCGGCACCCCGCCGGCGCCCGGCTCGAGCTCGGTGTCACGGACGTAGAGGTACCAGTAGGTGGTCGCGACGAAGATCGCGGCCCCGACCAGGTTGCCGAGGAACGCGAAGATCCAGTTCTTGATGGTGTCGTCCCAGCCGATGCCCGGCACGTGGGCGAAGATCGCCGCGGGCAGGAAGAACATGTTGGCCACGACGTGGTCGAAGCCGAGCGCCACGAAGGCCATGATCGGGAAGAAGATGGCCAGCACCTTGCCGCCGATGTCGTCGGCCGCCAGCGCCATCCAGACGGCCAGGCAGACGAGCCAGTTGCAGCCCATCGCGCGCAGGAAGATCTGCCAGTCGGTCTCGGTGTGGGCCTTGGCCGTCGCGATCGCCGAGGCGACGGTCGTCGGCCTCCACCCCGCCGCCGCTCGCCTCTTCTGGATGAGGCCG